>NZ_JAKSYP010000208.1:0-93538 GCF_022829625.1 Methylobacterium sp. E-046
CCTGGCCGCGGATGCGGACGGGTTCGAGGAGCCGGACCCGGGGGCGCGGCGGGCGACGTTCGGGGCCTTCCTGGCGGGCGCCGCGCGGGTGTTCGCGCCGTCCGCCGACACGGCGGCGCGGATCCGGGGCGTGTACCCGGATCTCGCCGTCACGGTCCGGCCGCACCTCGAGCCCGAGCGCGCCGTGCGCGACACCGCCCTCCAGCGGCACGGACAGATCCGCCGCGTCGCCGTGCTGGGTGGAATCAGCCTGCCCGAAGGCGGGCTCCTGCTGCAGGCCCTGGCGGCGGATGCGCGCAAACGCGGTCTGCCGCTGCACTTCTCCATCGTGGGCTTCTCCGACCCGGCCCTCACGGGCGGCCTGGAGCGTGCAGGCGTCCTCGAAACCGGGCGCTACTCGACCGACGACCCGACCCTCGATCGCGTGGCGCGGGCGGCCCTCCAGATCGCGGAGACCGGCCACCACTGGGAGGACGAGGAGACCCTCGATCTCGTCACCCAGGTCTCGACCGACCTGATCCTGCTGCCGACGATCTGGCCGGAGACATACGCGTACGGGCTGACGCTCGCGCTGCGCACCGGCCTGCCGGTGGTGGCCTTCGACCTCGGCGCCCAGGGCGAGCGGCTGCGCGCCCACCCGAACGGCCACCTGCTGCCCTACGCCCTGGCCGCCGACCCGGCCGCCCTCAACGACCGGCTGCTCGCCGTCGACGTCTCGGCCAGCGGCGGTCCCTCCCGGCAGATCCAGGCCACCGCATACGGTGACCTGATGCGCGCCTATTACGGCGTCGCACCCTGACGCTTGCCCGCAGAGCGCGCAGGTGCCCGGGCAACTCACTTTGGCCCCTTTCTTTGTTAAAGCAGGCCCTGCAACGCAGAGGTTATCCTGATGTCCGCCGTCCCGCAGGCTCAGAAAGTAAAGAGCGCGAACGAGGCCTATCTGCACGTCTTGTGCGCGCTGATGCTGCGCGACATGCGCACGCGCTTCGGAGCCTCCCTCTGGGGTTACGGCGTGGTCGTGCTCTGGCCCTGCGTGCACGTCTTCGTGCTGATCGCGATCTACACGTTCCAGAAACTGGCGGCCCCGCTCGGGGACAGCCGGCCGCTTTTCTTCGCCACGGGCGCGGTTCCGGTGCTGGTCTTCCAGTACATCTCCCGAGAGGTCATGAAGGCGGTCATCATGAACCGGCCGCTGACCTACTATCCGCAGGTCAAGATCTTCGACGTGATTCTCGCGCGCATCCTCGTGGAGATCGTGACGGGCTTTCTGGCACTGATCGTCATCTCGTCCGTGCTGGCGGCCATCGGGACCGATCCTGTGCCGTCGGACCCCTTGACCGCTGTATGCGGGTACATCGCCGCCATCATCCTCGGTGTCGGCGTCGGAACCATCAACGTCGCGATCATCGCCTTCTTCCCGGGATACCTTATCGGCTACTCGCTCTTCAGCATCATCCTCTACATTTCCAGCGGCGTGATGTTCCTGCCCAGCTACATGCCCGATAAGATCTATTATTGGATGAAGTACAACCCCGCACTTCAGCTGGCCGAGTGGGTTCGACTGGCCTATTATCCCTATTCCGGACTGCAGATTGATTTCCTTTACATCATCATGTTCGGGCTGACCACCACGAGCATCGGCCTGCTTCTCGTCAAGCACATCGTCGGCAAGATACAGATGTAGACTGCGCCGATACGGATACGATCGTCCGGGGTTCTCGGCTCCCGGTCTTCCGTATCCCCGTCCCGGCGAGGCGGCACTGCCGGTGCGGCCAGGCCGCCGCAGCCCCGGAACAATCCGTCCGGTCACGCCTCCGCCCGGCGCAGCCGCCACCCCGTTCGGCACAGGCCTGCCTGGGAAGCTTAAGGCTCTCGCATGACAAAGAAGCCCGTCAACGACATCGAGACGAAGTATATCCGGCAGATCCAGCATCAGCAGACGGAAGTCGCCCTCATCAAGGCTCAGCTCGATGCGGCAGAGCGCGAGCGCGATCGATACAAAGCGCGGTTCGACGCCATGGCGACACTCGTGGACGCGGTGATCGGCAGCCTCCGGCCGTTCGGCTTCAGCCGAAATCGCTTCGTGACGACCATCCGCAGGGCCGCGCAGGCCATCCCCGACCACGGCCCGGAAGCGCTCCAGCACACCGTCCTCTTCGAGGGCTCGACGCGGATCCTCAAGGCGCAGCCTCCAGGCAGCGTCCGCCCCTGAGCGGCCCCAAACCGCAGTCACCACGCTGGCGCTGAGTTCAACGAACAGAGCAAGAGTCATGGATGTCGAGCTTCTGACGGTGTTCAATTCGTTGATCGATTTGAAATACCATCTTGCCGAAAGGCCTCATATCTTCACGTCGGAACTCGATTTCCTCGCGTTCGCCACGAAGATGGCCCCCTTGTCCAATTCCCAGCTGCTCCAAGACCTCTGGGTTCTGTACGAGCTGAGGGAGAAGCGGAACGGATATTTCGTCGAATTCGGCGCCTGCGACGGAGTGAGCCTCAGCAACACGCTCCTGCTCGAGAAGATGTTCGGCTGGCAGGGCGCCGTGGCCGAGCCGGCCCGAGCCTGGCACGAGGCTTTGTACAAGAATCGGGATTGCTACATCAGCGACAAATGCGTCTACAAGACCGACGGCATCCAAGTTGTATTCAACGAAGTCGATATCGGCGAGCTGTCCGGCATGAAAGATCTTATGGAGAGCGATTTCCACTCAGATTTTCGCCAGGAAGGCCGGCAGTACAGTGTCGAGACGATTTCCTTGAACCGCTTTCTCGTGGAGGCCCGCGCGCCGAAGCGTATCGACTACATGAGCATCGACGTGGAAGGCGGCGAATTCGATGTGCTGCAAAGCTTCGATTTCACGCGCCACGACGTGGCCCTGATCAGCGTCGAGCATAACTTCTCAGGGACGCGCGAGAAGATCTACGACCTTCTGACGGGCTTCGGGTATCGTCCAAAATTCCGGCAGTTCTCCCTCTTCGACGATTGGTACGTACGCCCCGATCTCGTCCTCGCGCAGCCCTGACCGGAGCGCCTCATGTCCGCAGTCGCCGCACTGGAAATTCTCGACTCGACGTTCGATTTGTTCAAGCAGATGGGCAGCGGCATCGCACTCGATCTGCAATGGCTCGAAATCTCCCGGCGGCTTCACTTGGTCCGCGCCGAGGTTGCCTTGTCGGCCGATGCGGCCTTCGTTGCGACGAAGCTGAAGGCGCATGCGGCCTATTACATCCTGAACTACCAGCCGGATTTGGGTTCCGAGCGGATCAGGAAGGCGAACGCTGCGAATCTCGACACTGTCGTCGAGCACTATTCCGTTCTCCGCGCGCATCTTGAGCTGCAATTGACCGCCTGAACCACCACGCCGAGCACGGCGCAGGCACGGGCCGCCCCCCCCCGGAAGGCGGGCGGCCCCCACCGTCGGGCGGTTCGTCCCGCGCGGGACCGTCCGAGGCCGCCGGCCGGAGTCCCGTGAGGTGCGCCGGGTCCGGCCCGAATCGTTCCCGTCCGTGCGGCGTCCCTCCGATCGCGTCCGCCGCCAGAAGAGCCGCCGGCACAACCGGCGGGCGAGGTCGGACGCCCAGGGGCCCGTCGGGCGCTGCCGGGCCGCGACTGCGCCGCCGGACGGGGCGGGCGCGGCCGTACGCTAGATCGATCCGGCCTGGAGGCGCTCCTGCGCCTGACTGGCCCAGGGTCGGCACCGCGAGCCTCGGCCAGGGGCCTCGCGCCGGCCCGCAGCGCGGCCGTCCCGGGACGACATCGTCCGCCCCAGGGGCAGGGACGCCGCATTCAGGCAGGTCTGCACAATGTGCTATCAGGCCGTACCGCCCTCCCGGGCCCCTGGATTGACCGCCATGCGCCGGCTTATGCTCGCCGCTTCCCTTCTACTCCTGCCCGCTCCGGCTTCGGCGCTGTGTCGCTGCGTCTGCGTTCAGGGCGTGATGCGGCCGATCTGTCAGCCGACGGATTTGATGGTGCCGATCTGCCAGGGCTTTTGCGAGACGACGATCCGCCCTGATCGCGCCGTCACACCGCTGGCGGGAGGCCTTCAGGTGTTCGAGCCCGCTCAATCGACGAATCCGTCGCCCGGTGGCCTTGCATCGCCGGACCTCAGCTTGGACACGAGCCCCAACGGCCAGCTCCTCGGCACGCCGAGCCAGCTCTCGGGCAGCGTCGGATCGAGCCTGTCCACCGGATCCGGGACGAGCGGACGCTGAACCGCGGCCGGATCGCCGCGACGAAACGGTCGGGCTCTCGGGGATCCATGCCTCCGGGACAGAGGCCGGACCTCGCCCCGGACCGGGCCGGCCGCGGACGGATAGGAGGCCCTGCGGGGCCGGGGACGGAAACGACGGGCGGGGGCAACCCCGTCTTCCTCCTGAAGGGTCATGCAGCGGATCACAGGCCCGCCCCCGTCGAAGCGCCCGACGAGGCAAGCCGGCCGCCCCTCCGCCCGGGCGGCGTGCGACAGGCGGTGGCGCGGCCGGTCCCTGCATCACGGCGCCCTTGCGGGCGTTCCGGCACGACCTGGCCCCATCGAGGTCAGGCGGCGGCTTGAAGCGGCGCGGTGCGGCGGCGCGTTGAGGCAACCAGGGCCGCAATCGGACGGCGGCGCTATGATGGCCCGGGGCGGCGCCTCCTCGCCCGCAGGCCGTCGACCGCCTGCTGGCGTCGCTCAACGGTCACGCCTACCCCGAGGGGCACCCGTCGCGCCCGCCTCGTCGAGGAGAGACGACCATCAGCCGTCGAAGCCGCGCGCTCCCGGGGGCCGGATCCTTCAACGTCCCAGCCTGCACCCTCGGGGCGCCCTCGGCTTTGCGCCCGCTTCCGCGGCTCTGCTAGGACACGTCCGTGTCCTCACCGGCGCCGGCGATGCTCTCGCCCTGCGCGGTCCCCACCGCGGTCCGGCGCAGATTCAGCACCGCCTCCTCCGGCCTCGGTCACCGTGACATCGCCCCATCCCTCAGCCCCGGCTGATTCCTGCGCTGCGCTCGCTCCGGCAACGGCCGGTCAGGCCACATCGACGCTCCGATCGCGAGGGGTCGCCCTCGCCACCAGCCGCAGGATGGCGACCCCGACCCTGGCCACGCGGCGCTTCGCTCCCGGCCGGCCATACGGCTGCACGACGCGCAGTCGAACCAGTCGCAAGGCCTCGTGACCCGCACGGACTCTTTGTGTACCCCACCTCAACGAGGAGTGGATGTGTATGAATCGGACACAACGCCTTCTGCGATCGCTGCCCAGGGACGCCCGCCTCGTCGAGGTGGGACCGAGCTTCGCTCCGCTCGCGCCGAAGCGGGAGGGCTGGAACACCTTTGTCATCGACCATGCCTCGCGCGACGATCTCGTGGCCAAGTACACCGCGCATCATGGGGTCGACACGACCCGGATCGAGGAGGTCGATTTCGTCTGGCAAGGCGGCTCCCTCGCGGATGCGGTGCCGGCCGATCAGCACGGCACATTCGACGCCTTCATCGCCAGCCACGTCATCGAGCACACCACCGACGTGGTGACCTTCCTTCAGGCCGCCGAGACCCTGATCCGGCCCGACGGGGTCATCATCCTGGCCGTCCCCGACAAGCGGAAGTGCTTCGACTTCTACCGCCACCCCTCGACCACCGGCGATGCGCTGGCGGCATTCCTGGAGAAGCGCGCTCGTCACGACACGCGCACCCATTTCGAATCCGTCATGCGCACGATCCACAAGGGCGGCGCACCGGGCTGGCCGGGTGACGACACCCGGGAGGGCGTCATCGCCATCCCGTTCGACAAGGCGCACGAGCAGCTCGCCCTCGCCGGGCTGCCCGAGTACGTCGATGCCCACAATTGGATCTTCGTGCCGTCGAGCTTCCGCCTGATGCTGCTGGAACTGGCGGCAATGGGATACCTGGATCTGCGCGTCGATGAGATCGCCGAGGCGGAGGCGACGGAGTTCTACGCGTGGCTGCGCCGAGGCAGGGTCCCGATGGAGGCGGCGGAGCTTCAGACCGCTCGACGACACCTCATGGACCGGATCATCGTGGAGCTGTCACAGCAGCTGAGACAATTGCCGGAGGCGCTCCGGAGCGAGGACGGTCCCGAGGCCCAGTTTCTCAACGGGATCAAGGAAGCCGATTTTCGCACCGAAGCGACGCAGATTGTCCTGGCCGCAGTTCTGGCGAGCACCGGTTGGCGCGGCCTCAATCGCCGCAAGTTCCGAAGGCTGATCGCCGAGGCGAGCCGATCGATCCCAGTCAGCGGTCCCGCCGCCGTGCAGCACCTCGTCCTGCTGGAGGGGGCCCAGAAGGTCCTGGGATCGGACCCCGCAGACTAGAGCCGCGACGCGCGCAGAGCGAGGCCGATCGGTTCGAAGCGTGGGGGACCATCCTCCCGCCTCGCAGCCGCGAGGGGCCGCGGCCTTCCCGCGGGTCTGGCGGGCGGGACAAGGGCGGAACGCCGGCCGCCTCGGTCGCGCCCCGGTCGCCTTGCGCGAGGGCCGGCGCCCGGCCGGGGGTGGCGGATCAGCGCCAGCGCGGTAGCCGACCGGGATCGCGCGCCGGGTCGGGCAGCCGCGCCGCTCACTCCGACCGATCGCCGCGCGAGCACCGGCCCGTCCTGCGCCGATGACGCCCGGCGCCGGATCGATCCGGCGCGATCCTCAGCTGATCATCACCTTGCGCCCGAACAGCGCCGCGGCGAACAGCACGGCGGCGCCCGCGGTGATCAAGCTGATCATCAGGGTCCTGCGCGGCTCGGTGGAGGATTCCGCCTTCACCGGCACGACGATCGGGCTGAGGTATTCGACCTGACGCGCCGCGATGATGCGCGCATGCTCGTTCGCCTTGCGCACCGACTCGTAATACTTCTCCGCGCCCTTCCGCTCGTTCTCGAGCGCCTCGAACTGCGTGAGCGCGCTCGAGAGCTGGCGCTTCTGCTCGGGGGCCTCTCCGGCGCTCTCCCGCTGCAGGCGCACGATGTTGGTATCCAGATCGGCGATCTGCTGCTTGATGTCGATGATGTTCCGGGCTGCCGGACCGAGATCGCGCTGCCCGACGGAGAGCTGGACCGCGAGGTTGACCCGCGCGGTGCGCAGGTCCGAAATCGTTTTCAGGGTGGCTTCGTTCGACTTTACGGCGTCGAGCACGCCGGCCCGGTTGCGCAGGTCAGTCAGGGCCGTGTTGATCTTGCGGACGCGCTCCTCGGCGCGCTTCAGCTCGCGGGTGCTCTCGGCGACGGCATCCTCGCGGGCCCGGGCGCTCAGGCCGTTCACCATCGCGTCCGCCGCCTGCAGGATGGCCTGAGTGATGGCCAGCGACTCCGCCGGCTCGAAGGCTTCGACCGACAGCGACATGATCCCGGACGCCGACTCGATGTCGACGGCAACGCGGCGCTTCCAGTAGCGTAGCCGTTTCTCGATGGGCTTCTCGGGATTGAGGCGGGAGAAGTAGTCGATGTCGTCCCGACTGAACCACTCGCGCAGGGGCAGCTGCGCCTCGATGGTCTCCAGCATCGGACGGCTATAGATGTACTCTTGCGTGATCATGCTGTCTTGCGCGATCGTCGAGTTCACGACTCCGGCATTCGTACCGACCTCGTCGGGCGCCGCCTTCTCGGCGGAGCCGATCGCCGGCCTGATCGCGAACTGCGTCTCCGTCACGTATCGATCCGAGACGATGAAGCCATAATACAGCGCCCCAATCGCGACCGGCAGCACGAAGCAGAGCGCGAACAGGATCGGGATCCAGGGATCGTCCTTGACGTGGCTCTGGTAGGACCGGATGCCCTTCTTGCGATCGATCATACCCGTCAGCCGGGTGAGCTGCAGGGCCTCGGCCATCGCCCTCTGTCGATCAGCGGCCCTGGGCGGTCGACCCGCAGTGCGCTGGACGTCTGTGCTCATTGTCTGCTTCCCGGCTTCCGCGGCTCCGGACGTGATTCGGGCTTGGCTGCCACAAGGGCCGCGGCGAGTCCGACACGGTCTGGCCCTTCACATCGACAGACGGCAAAAGGATGTCGGCGCCGCTCCCGCGCGCGAGGCCGCCCCGCGGGGCCATCTCCAAGTTTGGCCACCTTCGTGCTCTAGCAGTCCGAACCGCCATCGCTGTCTGATCGTCTGTCGGGAGAACGGCCCCGTGATCCGTTTCGAGAAAGTTACCAAGATCTACCGGACCAACGGCTACCCTCGGATCATCCTGGATCAAGCATCGTTCACCCTGAAGCCCGGCATCTCCTACGGTATCCTGGGCATCAATGGCGCTGGCAAATCGACCACGATGCGGCTCATCGCCGGGACCGAGGACGCGTCGAAGGGGAAGATCCGCCGCGACCGGCGCGTTTCCTGGCCCCTGGGCTTCGCGGGCGGCTTCCACCCCAAGATGAGCGGCCGCGACAATGTCATGTTCGTCGCGCGGATCTACGGGGAGGAGCCACGAAAGGTGCTCGACTTCGTCGAGGATTTCTCCGAACTCGGCAGCTACCTCGAAGCCCCGATCTACACGTATTCCTCGGGCATGGCTGCGCGCCTCGCGTTCGGCATGAGCATGGCGATCCCGTTCGATTGCTACCTGATCGACGAGATCACTTCGGTCGGCGACGCGCGCTTCTCGAAGCGCTGTGACGAGGTGTTCGCCCAACGCCGGAAGGACGCGGACATCATCATGGTCTCACACTCCATGGACACGATCCGCCGGTGGTGCACGCACGGCCTCGTCCTGCTCAACGGGCGCGCGATCGTCTACGAGAACGTCGATGACGCGATCGAGGTCTACAAGCGCCTCAATGCCTGAGGTGTCCCGCGGGCGCTGAGGGCCCGGGCCCGGGTCGGGCGTTGTGATGGCGTGCGTTTCGCGGCATCACTCGCCGGGGCGCACCAGAGTGCCCGGATCCCGACGAGAACGCCGTGAGCAGTCTGAAATTCGGTACGAGCGGCCTGCGCGGCCTCGTGACGGACCTGGTGGGCCGGCCGAGCTACCGCTACGCCTGTGCGTTCTTCCGGTCCGTCCCCACGGGGGAGGGCGGCCGCGCCGTGGTGATCGGACGCGACCTGCGCGACAGTTCTCCGGGCATCGCCGCCACGGTGGCGGCGGCCGCGGCGGCGTGCGGATTTGAGGCGATCGACTGCGGCGCCCTGCCGACGCCGGCCCTCGCCCTCGAAGCGACGCGGCGCGGCGCCCCTGCCGTCATGGTCACCGGCAGCCACATCCCCGAGGACCGCAACGGCCTGAAGTTCTATCGGCCCGACGGCGAGATCACCAAGGCCGACGAGGCCGCGATCCTGGCCGCCCTCGCGGAGGTCGCCGATGCCGACGCGGCACCGGCATCGCCCGTTCCTGCCACGCAGGAGCCCGGCGCCATCGAGCGCTACCGTCGCCGCTACGGCGAGACCTTCGCGCCCGAGATCCTGAAGGGTCTGCGCGTCGCGGTCTATCAGCAGAGTTCGGTCGCCCGCGATCTCCTGACGGACCTGCTCGGACAGTTCGGCGCCCAGGTGACCCCGATCGGCCGGTCGCAAACCTTCGTGCCGATCGACACCGAGGCTCATCGGCCCGAGGACATCGCCTTCATCCGCGAGGCCATGGCCGCAGGCGCGTTCGACGCGCTCGTGACAACCGACGGCGACGCCGACCGACCCCTGATCGCGGACGGCGCCGGGCGGATCGTGCGGGGCGACGTGCTCGGCCTGATCACCGCCCGGTTCCTCGGCGCCGACACGGTCGTTGTGCCGGTGACCGCGGGCTCGGCGCTCGAACACTCCGGCGGCTTCACGCGGGTGGTGCGCACCAAGGTCGGCTCCCCCTTCGTCATCGCCGGGATGGAGCAGGCGATCGGCGCCGGCGCGCGCTCCGTCGTCGGGTTCGAGGCCAATGGCGGCTTCCTGCTCGGATCGGACGTCGCCATCGGCGGAAAGGTCCTGCCCGCCCTGCCGACCCGGGATGCCATGCTGCCCATCCTGGCCACACTGGCCGCCGTGCAGACGGCAGGCACCTCCCTGGCCGAACTCGTCCTGTCCCTCGATGCCGGGGAGATGGCCAGCGACCGGCTCCCGAACACGCCGTCGGAGCGGAGCGGCGCGTTTCTCGACCGGCTTCGCGACGAGGCCTTCCGAACCGAATTCTTGCGGTCGATCGGTTCGGTGCGGTCGGTCGATCAGCAGGACGGCATCAGGGTCGAGCTTGACAGCGGACGCACCATCCATTTCCGTGCCTCGGGCAATGCCCCCGAGTTACGGTGCTACGCGGAAGCCAAGTCGGCCCAGGCGGCGCAAGATCTCGTGCAGTGGGGACTCACCGCGGCGGCGGCGGCCATGTCGTGATCGACCGATCACGGCGGGTTTCCGCCGTGAACCTGTCTTTCATACCCCTGCCTGAACCTGTCGTCGCAAGGTGATCACCACAGGATCGACGAGGGCGATCATCGCCGCCACGCCCACGACGTCATCCGACCACGAAGCCGCAATTCGATCGTGCGACCTCGTCATTGGCATTTTCCGCCAAGCCGCACGCTGAACGATACTGTCAGCCGGTACGAAGACCATAATGAAGGGGTTCACTCATGCCCATGCTCGAATATAACATTTCAGAAGCCGTCGTTGATTACAAACACTCGACCAGGATGAGTGTGGCCCACATCCTGGGCCAGCTGGCGCCGCACGATTGCGCAGGCATGAGAAAATCCCGCTACGGGCGGTTGTTCGACGGCGGCTATGTCATGGCCGACGACTTCGACGGCGTGACGGCCGCCTACTCCCTCGGGATCAGCCATGACGTCTCGTGGGACCTCGACATCGCCAACAAGGGCATAAAGATCTTTCAATACGACCACACGATAAACCAACTGCCGGCCCATCATCCGCATTTCACCTGGGAGAAGACCGGGATCGGGGCAGACCATTCCGAGCCCGGGTTCAAAACATTGGCCGATATCGTCGCGGAAAATTCGCAACCCGGCGATCGGGACCTGATTCTAAAATGTGATGTCGAAGGGTTCGAGTGGCCCATCCTGGCCAATTGCAGCACCGCGCTGCTCGCCCGCTTCCGTCAGATCGTCATCGAAGTCCACGCCATCAATGCCCTGGCCGATCCCCGACATGCCGACCTGATCGGACGGGCCGTCACCAATCTCTCAACCAATCATCATGTCATTCACGTTCATGCGAACAATTATGGTGCGTGGGCGATACTAGGCAGCATCCCCGTTCCAACCGTACTGGAACTTACCTTATTGCGGAAAGATCGCGGCAGCTTCCAGCCCACCGCGAGCGAGTATCCCACGCTGCTGGACATGCCGAACAATCCGGAACGCGCCGACTTTCCCCTCGGCAGGTTTCGATTTTAGCGCAGACTATCGCGATCCCGTGACGGCGCACTCATCCCGAGACCGGGCCCGGGATCGACGTCCGCGCCTGTCCCGCAGCCGCTCAGCGCGGCTCGGCGGGGATGACGGGCCCTCCGGGGCGGTCCGCCGACGCCGCGACAGCGCCAGAACCCGCTCACGGCCCAGCACACAACCAATTACCACCAAGAAGTCGAGGACAGCTGGCTGCGATGTGGCGTACGCCGCCGCCGGGACACGGGCAGGGCAGGGCAGGGCAGGGCGCAAGGAACCCGGAGCAGAGGTCATCGGGAAGACGCGAATGGGCCACGAGGATTGACGGGCGCGCCCCTGCGCTCGTTCTGCTCCGCCCCCCGATCACGCGGATCACCACACGCGTGACGATGTCGTTACAGGCCCACCCGAAACGTCCGGATGATTTCCTTCGGAAGCTCGGCCTGACAGATCAGCCGTACATTCAAGCTGTAGGGAGCCTGATCGAGTTCGACACCGCGGCCCTGCCCCGTACGCCAGTCGAAGCGGATCTCGTGACTCGCCGGCTTGTCAGGGTTCACCGGTCCGAGCACCTCTCGGGGATACCCTTCGGTCACGTAGACGTTCTGACACGAGGACAACTTGCCGGTTATTCTCTGGATCTCAGAGTTCGAAAGATGCTGGAGCACTTGGCGGACGAGATAGACGTCACCCCTCGGCAGCTCGTCCGCGACAGCATCCAGGACCTTGAAGGAGACGCGATCACTGCTGTACCGGGATGCATTATACTCAATCAGCTCAGGCACAAGATCGCACCCGATGTACTGATCGGGCAGCGCCTGCATGAGTTTCTGGCCGATGGCAAAATCCCCGCAGCCGATGTCGACGATGACGAGGGGACGCCCGATCTTCAGTCGCAGGTGACTGAGCTCGGCGAGCATGGCCTGTATGTAGATGTCGGCGACGTCGCCCCGGGACCCGATACCGGAGAAGAAACGGGATTGCCCGTCATTGCCCCAGCGATTTTGCGCGTAGGTCTGCTGAAAGATGGAGGTCCGAAGGTGATGCTCCGTACCGGAACGCCCGGACGGCGCGGCACCGAAATCGTCCGGCAGGTGCGCGACGTAGGGCTTCGCCCAGCGGGCGAAATTGGTGTCCATCGATCGCACCTGACCCGGCGTCAGGTCCTTGATCAGGGACCATGATTTCGATTCCCACAGATGCGTTGCGAAGCTCTGCGTGGTGTCGATCGGATTGTTCGACCTGAAAATCCAGTCGATGTGCGGCTCAACCCAGAGGGGCCAATAGAAAGCCAGATGGTTCAAGATAGTGATTTCATCGGGAAACAGACGGCTCATGAAGAACGGGAGCTGAACCGAATGCTCGCTCCAGAATAGCTCCGTATGATCCCGGCCACCCCGGAACCACTTATACTGCTCCAACCAGCGCGCAATGAATGTCGAACCGGGCTCGGCCAGTATCACCGCATTGGCCGTACCGAACTGCCCGTCGGGCCCCTCCTCGCCGAGGACCGTCGGATAGCCGAGGAGGGGATCGAAGTCGCGATGCACGAAAACGTCGGCATCGAGATAGATGCCACCGTGCTTGATGAGGGCGAGAAGCCGCACGATGTCGGCCCGATGAGCGGCGCTGTGCAGCGGGCGGCCGAAGATTTCCCTGGGCGCCTCGATCCTGACTTCGGTGACGAACGGCTTCGTCAGCGACCACCATTCGTTACGCGGTTCATGCTCGTAGAAGAACATGACGGTCTCGGGATTGATCTTTTCGATGGCGCTACGCAAGCAGACGTAGTGCATCAGGCTCCAAGGTTTCCCACCAAAATCTTCGGCCATGCCAAAACAATAATGAAGTATTTTAGGCACGCGCATCGCGATTCTCGATTAGTATGGGATGGCGGGATGCGCGGATCGATCCGCATCCTGACGCGAGCGGGCATCTAAGACAGAGTATTACGAACTGTCAAGATTTCGGCAGTCGTCGATCGGCGAATCAAATGCGGCCGAAAATAATTCTTCGTTTCTCGGAGTCGGGAAGTTTTTGCCAATGCGCCTCCGAGTTCCGAACGATTGTCAGGTCGACGGAACCGAGGGGCGGGAATTCTTGTCGCCCAGCGTAGTGCACCGCCCATTTCGTCTTGTAATTCATCGTGGGCTTCGACGTTCGCGCGATCGCGAACCCCCTGTTATTGACTGCAGCCCAAACAAACTGATCCCCGGCTCCGCTCAGCTCGACGGGCAATGTGGTCCAGAGCACCGCGATCTCGAGGGCTCTCCGGCTGAGCATCACCGTGCCGGTGTCGGCGAATCGATAGCCGTCGCTCTCCGGATCCATCGGATCGAGCACGCTTCCGTCGAGCCGCCTCAACGTCCGACGGCTCACCGCGATATCGGAGCGCTCCCGGATCAGGGCGTCGTGAAGGGTCGACACGTGGTTCGGCTCGAGCCAATTGTCCGCATCGAGGAAACAGACGCACTCGGCACCGCTCTGAAACGCGTGGAGCGCACCGACGCCGCGCGCGAAATTTCCCGCGTCGTGATGGGCCGAAGGCAGCACGATGTGCTGGCAGCCCCAGGCATTGACGGCGGCGTTGGGATAGCCGTCCGCGACCATGATGTGGGTCACCTCCGCGTCCTGGGCCACGACACTGCGATGCGCCGTCGCCAGTTCATGGAGGTCTTCACGATAATAGGGCGTCACGACGGCGAGCTTTGTCATCCCGGCGCGCGGCCCTGGCCGCGGCGCGTCCGCCCTTACAAAGGTCTCGAGGTTCTGCGTGGCAAACATGCTCGATCTCTCTTCATGATCGGCCCAAGCGTGCCGCGCGCGCCAAACCACTCAACCCATATCTGCTGCGACCGCCGCGGCGTGCCTCGAAGACTGGAGGTATGTCATCAGGGTCTTCGCATCGTGGAATCACGTTTTACGCGATCTTGGTTAATCATTTATCACGGGCCCGCCAGACCCGGGGCGGCGACGGCGGCGCGGCTTCAGGGAGTCGCCGACGCGCCGCGGCACATGATGTGCGCTTCGCGGCTCGCCGGGACGTCGATGAAGGCCACGCGTGCGCTGCGGTCCTGCTCGCCCGGGATGCGCGGGGAGCACGGGCGCCGGCCGCTCCTCCAGGAACGGGTCGGTGCCGCGGCCGGGGCCCGCCCGCAGGGATTGCTCCGTACGAAGCGGCCCACGATTGAACCGGGACCGGCTGATGCGCTGGCGCGTGCCGGGCAGTCACGCAAATCCGCCCGGGCCTTGTTCCAAGCCGATGTGAACCGCATCGGATTCCCCGGAGGCCGATCGTGGCTTGGGTCGGGCGACCACGCTTGGGCCGGGCGACCACGCTTGGGCCGGGCGACCAGGGCTTGGTCGACACCGTGAGCATGATGGCGCGCTTCGGCCTCCGCGGGCGAGACGTTGCCGATCGGCGCGGGGCGGAGGCGGCTGCACCCGTCGACCCACCCTAGGGGGCGTCCTCGACCGCATCGAAGGAGCGCCAGGGTCCGCGTCGATGGATCGCCTCCACCTCGAACGGGCCGTTGAGAGGCCCCTGCGGTGCGCGCAGCACGCGCGGACGGGCTGATTGCGACCCCTGTCCGGCCTGCCGGGGGCCGTGAGGTCCTCTCAAAGACCGACGTCGCCCGGCTCTCGTTCGAAGCGCGCTTGGGTCGGCTGCGCGAACTGACCCTGCCGAGTCGCGAGCCGAGCGATGAAGATCTCGGTTTTCAGCCCTCGGTCCGGATCTCCATCGTCTCGTTCGGCAGAGACAGGTGCCGCGGCACGACTCCAATACGGTGCGGCATCGAACTACCGGGGCCATTCCGGCGTCTCGCCACTTTGCGCGACACACTGTAATCAAAAACCAACCCGCCCGATTCGAGCTGTAGGTCCTTGATACAAACTAGGTGGATGCGCACAGCGTATTACGCCCCCGTTCCTTCGCATCGTACAGGGCTCGGTCGGCCCGTCGAGCCAGGTCTTCGTAACGCTCGCCCGGATGCGACGTGGCCGCACCGATGCTGAGGCTTATGAACGCCACGGACTTGTCGTCGACCGACAGGGGCGAGACGTGCACGCCGGCGCGAATGCGCTCGCCGACCTCTCTGGCCACGTCCAGGGCGGTGTTCGGCAGGAGGATCATGAACTCGTCGCCACCCGATCGCCCGACGATGTCCTGGACACGCGTGTGCGATCGCAGCAGCGTTGCGACGTGCCGGAGCGCCAGATCGCCGGCATGGTGGCCCCAACGGTCGTTGATCTGCTTGAAGTGATCGAAGTCGACCGCGAGCAGGCTGAGCGGCGTCGACGACGTCCTCGACAGCAGCATCCTGGCCTCGCTTTCGAAGCCACCACGATTGAGGATCCCGGTCAGCGGATCGGTGAGGGCGCTTGCGGTCATCTCCCGATCATGTGCGGCCAAGGCCGCCGTGAGATCCGCCCGCGCCGTCACCTCGGCCGCGACCGGCAGACAGGTCATCAGGATGGTGGCCAGAACCACCTGGAAGGCCTGCACGTGCGTCGCCGTATCGGGCGCGATCAGCACGACAGGACCCCGGCCCTGCATCGTCGCGGCCCCTCCGATGACGGCGACGAGCATCACGGCAGCCTCCGTGCCAAGCCGGCCAACCCGGAACGTGATCAGCATCAGGGGCGGAAAAATCGCGAACAGCAGTGGGCGGCTCGTACCGAAGAAGATGAACCAAGCGACCACTCCGGCCATCGCGAGCAACGCGATCGCCTCCAACCGCTGCGGCCACGCCCGGCCCATGAACCACGTCACGAACTCGCCCCGGAATGCGGCGTAGAGGAAGGGCGTGAAGACGAGAAGCCCGAGCCCGTCGCTCGCGACCCACGTGGCGAAGGCCGTCCACAAGGGTTCGCCGAAGACGAGGAGCGCAGTCAAGCTGCCCAGCGTGCCGCTGGTCACCGGGGCCAGCACGCCCGCGATGAGGATGAACCGAAGGACGGCACCGGTTGATCGTAGAGGATTGTCCGTACCGAACGCCCTGCGCAGCAGCCAGACGGCCACGGCAACCTCGATCAGGTTGGCGAGGCCGTACAAGATCGGGCCCGCGAGCGTGCCCCTGAGGAGCAGGTTGGCCGCGATGTTCGCGACGAACCCCGCGCTCAGAACCGTCCGCCAGCGCGGCCGCGCATCGGCCAGCAGCAAGGCCACAAGGATCGCATTGGCCGGCCAGATGGTCGCTATGCTTCGGCCGTTGCTGGTGAGATGGATCACCGCGACGGCGGCGCCGAAGTACAGCAGCGCCGCCGTCAGCCAGATCTGGCTGGTTTGCCGTCCTGTCTCCGCAATATCGTGTTCTTGACTCATCATATTGAATTCAGGAACATGAGTTCTCGATCAAGTCTTTGAATGAGGCAGTATTCAGATTGGCGTGATGCCGGCGTGGAGGCTAGAAGCTATACGCCATGCGGAATCCGCCCCAGTGACGGCCGGCAATCCGGATCGGAGCGTCAATCTCCAGGAGCATCACCAGGCGGCCGTCGCCCATGTCGCGGGCGTACGACTGCACCAGGAACGGCTCCGTGTTGCGCGCGGCCATCAACCCGGCCCGGTCGTCGAAGATACGCCGGTTGCGGCTGTTGGCCGTGTTCCAGGCGACATCGCCCGGGCGCTGCGGCTTGGCATATTTCCGGTTGTGCACCGGCAAGTAGGCGTTCCGGTCCATCGCGGCGCAGAACGTCAGGCGCGGATCGGCACTGAGCAGGCGCTCTTGGATCGGCGTGAGCACCGTCTCGAGAACCGGCACCGCCGCGGTCAGGTATTGCTGCGGATGAGTGCCTGCCACGGGCTGATACGAGGTGTCGAACAAAGCCGCCGCGGTCAGTCGTCCGTCCGCCAGCGCGGCCTCGAGCGCGTGCTGGATCTCCGCGGCGGCAGCCTGGGCGCGTGCGATGTAGCTGGCGTTCTGAGCGTTGACCGATCCCGCAAGCTCGTCGACCCTGGACGCGAACCCTTCCGGTGCCCGCGTGATGTGCAGGTGCAGACCCAGCCCGCTGACACCCGCGACCCGCGTCGTGACGGAGCCCAGTTCCGCGATCTCGACGTCGAGCTCCAACCCCGCCTCTGCCTGCAAGTCCTCAGGCGACGTCACCAGGAAGCCGCCGCGGCCCACATCGATGGTGCGCGCGCCGTAACGTCGCCCGCCGCGCAGGAGCGTCGCCGTCAGCGCGACGGGAAGGCGCGGATGGTGACGGCGATCACCGAACGCATTGTTGCGCAACACCACCAGAGTGCGCCCGTGCAGGCGCTCAACCGAGGTCGTCGAGATCGCCGTCGCCGCGCTCACCGCCGAGGCGGCCTGCGCCTGCGCTCGGATTGCGCTCGCACTGTCGACGACGTGACTGACGAAGTGCGCCACCGCCTCAGCGGAGCGATTCAGTTCCGCCGTGGATGCGGTCTGCTCCTCGACGGCGGCGACGACCTCGATGAACTTGGGTCCGACCTGCTGAACCAGGCTCGCCGCGTCGCCGACGGTCCGAACGGAACCGAGCGCATCGTGCTGCAGGCGCGCGATGCTGGCGCGGACCTCATCGGTCGCGCGCGTCGTCTGTGCGGCGAGTTCCTTCACCTCCTGCGCCACGACCGCGAATCCGCGACCTTGGTCGCCAGCTCTGCGCGCCTCGATCATGGCGTTGAGGGCGAGCAGGTTGGTCTGCTTGGCGATCCCGCCGATGACGTTGACGACGGCGCCGATCTCGCCCGACGAGACACGAAGATGCTCGATCTGATCCTGCGCCGCGCTCACCACCGCCGTGATCTGCGCCAGCAGGCCGACCGCGGTGTGGATCTGGACGCTGATGCTGGTCGACGCCTGCGTGAGTTCCCGGGCGGCTTGGGCGAGGAGATGGGCCGTGCCGTCGACGGTCTGCGTTTCACCGACGAGCACCGCGGTGCGAGCGCCGATGTCGGCAAGGGCCGTGCTCGCCTGAACGACGGATCGACCGACTTCGGCGGAACTCCGCTGCACGGCAGAGACCAGCGTGTGCAGGTCGTGTTCGATCTGCGAGACGACGGGTTCGGCCCGTTGGTTCAGGGTCGGCGGCTGACGATCGACGGCAGGCACCATCGCCGGGATACGGGCGTCGGCACAGGCGACAGCCGAGACGGATTGACGACGCAGACGCTTCAGCATGAGCGGCCCTCCCGGCGCATCCAATGTGCGCCCGCCAGAACAAAGACTTTTCTGTTGCGCCAATTGATACAAAGTATGGGTAAATATTATGTACTTGCCTATGCAACTGTAAGTAATTGACTTTCCTTTGAGGCACCGCCCTGTCGCGCTGAAAAATGCGCTTTCTGACTGACGATACTCGACAAAATCGGCCCTCGGGCACGCCATCAGAAGTCGTGGGCTGCGCCGGCGGAAATGAAAGCAAATCGGTCATCGTTCTTGGCCGGCATGCGCGTGGAAGATTGGCGAGCATGTGGTCGTCCGGAGACCGGCGCGACGCCCGCCCACTTCGGATCATTGCCGGACGCGGCCTGTGGCTCGGCATCGTTGGATGTGGCCGTCCTCGATCACTCGGTGGAGCCTCGGGACGCTTACCCGTCCCGATCGCTCGATAAAGGCTGCGGGGGCGCCCAACGACGGCGCCTGCGTCCTCCGGCCCCCGCTCAGAGGCGGACGGTCGCGCTTCCGCTCATCTGAGACGCTCGACCGGCCATCGGCGCCAGCCGTTTCCGGCCGAAGGCCGGCCGTCCGCTCGGGAGAGAAGCCGCCGGACCAGCGGATGGCCCCTCACCGATCCGCATCGACGGTCCGGCGCAAACGACAAACGCCCCGGGGCCGTGATCTTCGACGGCGACCTACGGTTCATCAAGACCATCGGAGACCGGGAGCGTATGCTATGAAGGCACATGTTCCTACGCCGAGAAGAGCTGCGCCGGATGGGCCTCGTCGCTTCAGAATGGACAGCGCTCGCGTCGCCGAGGCGGTTTGACGCCCGCTTGGAGCTGGGCGGGCTTCCTGCCCTCTCGGCGCTGGTGTTGGCGTGGCCGATCACCGTCGCCCTAATCGTTGCCGCCCGGCTCGTATCCTTCGGCGAGATCACGTTCCTCTGGGCGCTCCCTTGGGTCGTGCTTCCGCTCTTCTGGCCGGCACTCGTGCTTCTGCCCGTCGCCGCGCACATACCGACACGAGCAATTCCACCCGCCTTCACGGCGGCGGGCATGGTTGCGAACAGTAAGATGTGGCTGCCTCTCGCAGGCGCGGAAGCCGCCGTTCCCAGGCGCGCGCTCATCGCGGCCCTCAACAACGGCGCAGTGTGTCTACTGCCACCGCTCCTATACGGCTTAATCCTGGCCTGGTTGGCGTCCCGCCGTGATCGTTCCGGTCCTGCCGATATGCGGGGCTTCCGTCCCTACCGTGCTGCGGCACTCGCATTGTTCGTGCTCGCGTCAGTATGGTTCGGGCTGCCTTTTCTGATGATGGCCATCTGGCTGACGCCCAGTCCACGCGGCGATGTGGGTGGCCTCGGAGTGCTCCTCGGGATCGTAGCAGGCGGCTTGATCCTCTATTTCCCCTGGATGGCCGTCATCGCTGGGATCGTGACGATCTCGATCGTGCACGGCATCCCCCGACCCTACACCGCCCTGGCGTTTCCAGTCGTCGCGCTTGCTTCGTGCCTGGCGATTTCCACCCTGACATCCTCAAACGTCCTGACATCCGCGCTCAGCGCGCAAATGAACATGCGGTTTTCGCTGAGCCTCGCTCCTGCCGTCCTCGAGTTTTGGCGATCATTTGCTGTCTCGGCTGCGGGCGTGACGATTTACGGGGTGTCTCTCTGGCTTACGCGCAGGAGGGTCGTTGCCCGCCCGCCGGTACCCGACCTGTCCATGGTCGGCTCGGTCGATCATCCCGCCGGGAATGGATGACCCTGTCACACGCACCGCAAGCCTTCGGTCTGACGTCCGCGCCACGACCGCTTCATCCGGAGGCCGGCCGGCGGAAGACCGCCCTGAACGACCGTTTCGAGAGCGGCTCGATAGGTGCCCGGCATTCCGGCGCACCTGAGATCAGCGCATGGCCGGTATCGGCGCGCCCGATCCGACCGCTCGCGGGAAGGTCCAAGCCTTCCGACCGACTCGAGCCGGATGGTCTGCGGCCCCCCGGCGCCGTCCAAGGATCTGCACCGCGCAAGGATCTGCACCGCGCCCAGGGCTGAGACCACCGGCCGGCATCGGCCGTCTTCGGTCGGGGCCTACGGTGCCGCGAGCACCGGCAGCCAAGCCGCGAGCGCCAGCAGCGTCGCGAGCAGCACCGGCGGGGTGATGACGAGGCCGACCTTCATGTACTGCCCCCAGGTGATCGTCTGGCCCTTCGTCGCCAGGACGTGCAGCCAGAGCAGGGTCGCGAGGCTGCCGATCGGGGTGAACTTCGGCCCGAGATCGCAGCCGATGACGTTGGCGTAGACCATGAGTTCGCGGGTCAGCGGCGCGAGGCCCGGAGCCTGCTGGATCGAGAGCGCCCCGATGAGGACGCTCGGCATGTTGTTCATCGCCGACGACAGAATCGCGGCGGCAAAGCCTGTCCCGATGGTGGCGACCCACGGACCGTGCCCGGCCAGCCAAACGAGGCCCCTGGCGAGTTCCTCGGTGAGGCCGGCGTTCCGCAGCCCGTAGACCACGAGGTACATGCCCAGGCTGAACAGCACGATCTGCCACGGCGCGCCGGTCAGCACCTTGCGGATCGGGATGACGCCGCCGCGGTTCGCGAGCAGCAGCAGGAGGGTCGCGCCGGCACAGGTGACGACGGAGACCGGGACGCCGAACGGTGCGGTGACGAAGTAGGCGACGAGCAGGACGCCGAGCAGGGGGAAAGCCGCCCGGAACACGGTCCGATCCCGGATCGCCTCGGCCGGAGGCTCGAGTGCCTGGATCGCGTAGGATGTCGGCACGGACCGCCGGAAGTAGGCCCAGAGCACGACGAGGGTCGCGACCAGCGAGACGAGGTCCACCGGCACCATCACGGCGGCGTACCGGCCGAAGGTGACGTCGAAGTAGTTGGCCGAGACGATGTTCACGAGGTTCGAGATCACCAGCGGCAGGCTGGTGCTGTCGGCCACGAACCCGCAGGCGACGATGAAGGCGAGCGCCGCCGCTGGCGAGAAGTCCAGGCGCAGCAGGATCGCCAGCACGATCGGGGTCAGCAGCAGCGCCGCACCGTCGTTGGCGAACACGGCGGCGATGGCCGCACCGAGCAGGATCACGAGCGGGAACAGCAGGCGGCCGCGCCCGCCACCCCAGCGCGCGACGTGCAGGGCCGCCCAGTGGAAGAACCCGGCCTCGTCGAGCAGGAGCGAGATGATGATCAGCGCGACGAACGTGAACGTCGCGTCCCAGACGATGTGCCAGACCACCGGGATGTCGCCGAGCTGGATGACGCCGGAGGCGAGCGCCACGGCCGCACCGGCGAGGGCGCTCCAGCCGATGCCGAGCCCCTTCGGCTGCCCGATGACGAGGACGAGGGTGACGAGGAAGATGGCGAGCGCGAGCATCGCGGCCGGATCCTGATGGCTGAGGGAGTAGGCGCGCGCCGATGCCGACGGCCTGCCGGCAGGCCGCCCGGCTGGCGATCTCGTTCGAGGCGGATCAGGCGGTGGCGACGCGGCGACCGTGCTCGTCGACGACGCGCTCGCCGTCCTCCTTGACGAATTCGCCCTGCTGCACCGGCACCAGGTCGAGCACGGCCTCGGACGGCCGGCACAGACGAACGCCCTTGGGGCTGACGACCACGGGGCGGTTCAGGAGGATCGGATGCGCCTCGATCGCGTCGAGCAACTGCTCGTCGGTGAGCGCCGGATCGCCGAGATTCAACGCGGCATAGGGCGTGCCCTTCTCGCGGAGGAACGCGCGCACCGTGGTCCCGGCGCGCCGCACGAGCTGGCGCACCATAGCCCGCGTCGGCGGCGTCTTCAGGTACTCGACCACGTGCGGTTCGACCCCGGCGTTGCGGATCATCGCCAGGGTGTTGCGGGAGGTGCCGCAATCCGGGTTGTGGTAAATGACGATGTCGAACGCTTCAGGCATGGGCGATCTCTCCGGTCGCGCACTCGCAGGTGGACAGGGCGGCGACCACGGGCGCGCACACGGCCGGGTGACCCTGGCAGCAATCGCGCATCAGGAAGGCGATCAGGTCCGACAGCGCCGGGTAAGCGGCGCTGTAGAGGATTGATCGCCCTTCGCGCCGCGAGGCGACGAGGCCCGCATGGCTGAGTTCCTTCAGGTGATGCGACACCGATGCGGCCGAGACACCGACCGCATCGGCGAGGACACCCGAGGCCAAGCCCGCCGGACCGGCGGTCACGAGCGCGCGGACGAGGCGCAGGCGGTGCTCCTGCGCGAGGGCCGCGAACGCCGCGAGGGCTTGCCGTTCGTCCATGCGTGCTTCAACATTCAAATGACAATTTGATTGTACAAGACAGGTCGATGGTGGACAAGCCCGAGCAACCCTTCCGGGACGGCATGCCGAACGTGAGCGCGGCGCATTTCGCGGTGCCGAACCGCGCGAGCGTTGAGACGGCGACGCGGTTCACGCACCCGCCGCGGTTCCTGATCCTCTACGGATCGCTGCGCGAGCGCTCGTTCAGCCGCCTCCTCGCCTACGAGGCCGCGCGCTTGCTGGAGGCCATGGGCGGGGAGGTGCGGATCTACGACGCGGACGGTCTGCCGCTGCCGGACGACACGACCGCCGATCACCCGAAGGTGCAGGAACTCCGCAACCTCTCGATCTGGTCCGAAGGCCAGGTCTGGATATCACCGGAGCGGCACGGCAACCTGACCGGCGTGATGAAGAGCCAGATCGACTGGCTGCCCCTGAGCGAGGGTTCGGTCCGACCGACGCAGGGGCGCACGCTGGCGGTCCTGCAGGTCTCAGGCGGCTCGCAGAGCTTCAACGCGGTCAACAGCCTGCGGATGCTGGGCCGCTGGATGCGGATGATCACCATCCCGAACCAGTCCTCGGTGCCGATGGCCTACAAGGAGTTCGACGAGGCCGGCCGGATGAAGCCGGGCCCGCTCTACGACCGCGTGGTCGACGTCTGCGAGGAACTGATGAAGTTCACGCTGCTCACCCGCGAGCGCGCCGATTATCTGGTCGACCGCTACAGCGAGCGGAAGGAGCGGGAGCCGGACCGGCTCAAGGCCGTGGCCGCCGACATCGGCTTCGTGAAGCGCTGACGCGGCGATTCACTGAGCATGCCGGCCTGGCTCAGGGCGGTCGCCGGACTCCGTCGGAGGTCCGGTTTCCCGCATCGCCTGCCGGGAGCCGCCGTGAGAGCGTCCGGCCGGAACCGATCGGCTCCGAAATGCAGCGGCCGTCTCCCGACCGGCTTGCAGCTCCTGCGACGCATCTGCGCAGATCTGGCTTGATGCTCGTACATCCGAAACCAGTCACTGCCCGTGTCTACCTTCGGGACCGCCTTGACGCACGCGGCGCCGTCCGCGAGCATTGAAGTCGCATCGAACCGCGGCAGAACCCGCTGTCCCGACCGCTCCTACCGACGAGGTAAGGGGATGCCTCGATTGCAGATCCGGGCTCGGGATCGCGGCCGCGTGAGCAGCCGTCGTGTCGTCCTGGCTCTGCTTTGCATGACGCCGCTCGTCGGATCTCCAGCGCTTGCTCAGCGGCAGCGTGTTCCCAAGATCGGTGTTCTCTGGCACGCGGCCACTCCTCAGGACGAGGCGATCTATGCGGAGCCCCTCAGGAAAGGTTTTCAGGATCTCGGTTATGTCGAAAACCGCGACTACAATCTGATAGAAACCTACGCAGCGGAGAAGTATGAGAACTTCGTCGCCAATGCCGATCAGTTGATCAGGGCGAAGGTCGATATCATCATAGCCGTGACGGGCCCTGCGACGGCGGCGGCCCAGCGCGCCACATCGACGACACCCGTCGTCTTTTTAGTTGTGCCCGATCCCGTTGGTCGCGGATTCGCGAAAAGCCTTTCGCGACCGGGCGGAAATCTGACCGGCCTCTCAACAGCGGCTGTGGAACTGAGTTCGAAGCGCCTCGAACAATTGAGAGCTGCGATACCGGGCTTGAAGCGGGTCGGTTTGTTCGTGAACGCGAAGGACTCGTCCATGAGTCGCGCCGTCGAGGAGCGAACGCGATCGACTGCGACGGATCTCGACGTCCTCGTCGATGTGACCCGGATCGATGCACCCCAGGAACTGAGCGGCGCCTTTGCGGGACTGAGCGGCCGCTCCATCCCGGCCGTGGTGTTCATGCAAGACCCGCTGTTCTTCAACGAGCGTCGACAAATCGCCAAGCTCGGCCTGTCCAACCGTATCGCCACGATGGTGGCGAACGGCCTCATGGTCAGAGAAGGGTGCCTGATCTCCTACGGTCCCAACTTTCCGGCGCAGTTTCGACGGACCGCATCCTTCGTCGACAAGATCCTCAAGGGTCACAGCCCAGCCGAGATACCGATCGAGGAGCCCGCACGACTGGAGCTTGTCCTTAACCTGAAGACGGCCGATGCCCTCGGCCTCGAGATCCCCGCCGCTCTCCTCGCGCAGGCCGATGAGGTGATCGAGTAGGTTCACGCCGGGCTTTGCGGGTGGGCGCCTCGGGAACAAAGCTGGATGGCGGCTTGGAGGCAGCACCCCGACGAGAGCGTCTCGCCTCGAGCCGACCTCGCAGGCTGGCCGAAGAAGGCAGGGTCCGGGAAGCACCGCCGGCGGCCGGTACGGCTGGCATGGATCGGGGACGGGATGGCGGCCCTGGGGCGGATTCCCGACCGTCGGGTTCCGAGCGGCGTCGCGGTGAAGCGGGCGTCACCGCGACGCCGGCTCACGACCCATGGCGGAAGCCAGGAACGTCTGCGTGCGGGCCGCTCGGCGTTGCCGTGATCCGCGACGGAGGCGGGCGAATGGACGGTGGACCGCTTCCGGGCGCGATCCGAGGGGAGCAGACGCCGTATCCAACCGGATACAGCCGCCTGTCCGATCAAACGCGTCCGCTCAGGAGGCGCCGGTCGGCGGCACGGCGTCCCTGCCCGGCGCGGAAGCGGCGATCCGATCGAGAAAGGGCGCGGCAGCGCGGTCGGCAGCCCGCTCGATCGCGCGGTAATGGGCGATAAGGTCGGCGCCGAAGGGCGACAGGCGCGCACCTCCACCCGCCTTGCCGCCGATCTGCGCCTCCACCACAGGTCGCCCAAAGCCGGTGTTCATCGCCTCGATCAACAGCCATGCCCGGCGATAGGACATCCCGAGCGCCCGCCCGGCGGCTGAAATCGAACCCTGCTCGGCGATCATCTCCAGGAGTTGCACCTTGCCTGGGCCGATACGGTTGCCGGGGCCGACATCGATCCTGATGCTCAGGCTTGCCACCTAGCGATCCCCCCTCGCGCCATGCTGTGGGCTACCGCGCCGCACCCTCCGGGGTCCAGGGGCGTCGCGATCACCTCTTCCCCGCGGCATATTTCGCTCGCTATAGCGGGGCCGACACATCCGTCGCCGGGGACCGCGTCACGCATGCGCAGCCTGATCCGTACCGGCCTCGTCGCCGCCCTGCTCCTCGCCGCTGGAGTGGCGCAGGCGGCCGACACCGTAACGGTGTTCGCCGCGGCCAGCCTCAAGAACGCCCTGGACAATGCGGGCAAGGCTTTTACCTCGCAGACCGGCGTGGAACTCAGGGCGAGCTACGCGGCATCCTCGGCCCTCGCCCGCCAGATCGAGAGCGGCGCACCCGCGGACCTCTTCGCCTCGGCCGATCTGGACTGGATGGACTACCTCGCCAAGACGAATCTCATTCGCCCTGACACCCGGGTGAACCTGCTCGGCAACCGCCTCGTTCTGATCGCGCCGAGCGACGCGAAGGAGAGCGCCGTGGCCTTCACTCCGGAAGCGTTCGCGGCGGCGCTGGGGCCGGACGGTCGGCTCGCCACCGGCGAGGTCAACTCGGTGCCGATCGGCAAATACGCGAAGGTTGCGTTCGAGAAGCTCGGCCTGTGGGGCAGCATCCAGCCTCGTCTGGCTCAGAGCGACAACGTACGGGCGGCCCTGATGCTGGTCTCGCGCGGCGAGGCGCCGCTCGGCGTCGTCTACGAGAGCGACGCGAAGTCGGATCCGACCGTGAAGGTCGTGGGCGTGTTCCCGGCGGACAGCCACCCCCCCGTGGTGTACCCGTTCGCCGTCACCGCGGACGCCAGGGGCGCGGGTGCGAAGCGGTTCCTGGAGTACCTCCGGAGCCCGGCGGCCAAGCCCTTTTTCGAGGCCGAGGGTTTCCGCGTCATCGACGGCGGCAAGGACTAACCGGCTCCGAGCGCCCGAGGACGACGGATATCGGGACGATCGGTGCGCGCGCCGATCGTCCCGGACCCCGTGGCCGCGATCGGGAAGGGCGCCCCTACGGCGCAGGCCAAGATCGAGACCATGCCGGGGCGGGTCGTCACCGCAGCCGTCGCCGACGAGGCGGTCGACAGTCTGACGCTCGTCGTCGGTCCGGGCCACGCCGGGATCAGGGCGTCCGACGCCATGCCGCGCCCGAGAACCCCGCTGACCCGTCGCTCATCGGCCAGCGGGACGACGGCCAGCACCACGAGAGGGCCGTCGGAAATGTATGGCGTGGATGGGGGATTAAAAGAGCGTCCGATCCGTTCATCTTGCCCCGGCGGATACATGACACTGTCATCGCCTCCGCGAACCCAGCATCGCGCGATCCCGTCTCCGAATAGATTTGATCTCAGCCACATCCACCCCGCGGTGTGACTTTGCGGATACATGAGTTCGGAGCGTTCTCGTCTAATCATCGTCGCGATTCGGGACACAGACGGGGGACGACCGTGATCAGAAATCTGCTCGGCATGTTCGTGGCGTGCACTGCGTTGACCGGTGCCGCATCCGCGGCCGACCTGCCGCGCCGCGCCGCTCCGCCGCCGGTGTTCACCCCCGTCCCGGTGTTCACCTGGACCGGCGCCTACTTCGGTATCAACGCCGGCTACGCCTACACCGAGGCGGACACGATCCGGACCGTCGGCATCGGCGCGCTGCAGAACAACGTGAACAACCTGCTGCGCAGCCCGGCCGTCCGCCTGTCGCAGGACGGCTTCTCCGCCGGCGGCCAGGTCGGCTACAACTACCAGTTCACCGCGGGCTCCGGCATCGTCGTCGGCGTCGAGGCTGATGCCCAGTACATGGATCTGCAGCGCACCGGCGTGCAGTCGATCTTCCGCCCCGCCTTCAACCCGAACGTCCTGACCAACACCTACCGGACGGATCTGAGCTTCCTCGGTACCGTGCGCGGACGCGTGGGCTACGCCTTCGACCGCGTCTTCGTGTACGGCACCGGCGGCTTCGCCTACGGCGACGTGACCCAGCGGGTCGGCTTCCAGACGGCGGCGCCGCTGACCTACTTCGGCAGCCGCTCGCGGATGGACACCGGCTACGCCTACGGCGGCGGCATCGAGTACGCCCTGCCCACGGACTCGTTCCTGAACTTCTTCCGGTCGAATGCCGTGACGATCAAGGCCGAGTACCTGCGCTACGACCTCGGCAGCCACAACCTGCTGGTCGGATCCGTCGGCGGCCCGGGTGTCGGCTACATCTCCCGCTTCCGGACCGAGGGCGGCATCGCCCGCGCCGGCCTGAACTTCAAGTTCGGCTCGTACTGAGATCGGTCGCGCTTCGCCCGGCCCTGTGCCGCGGACGTGGCGGCGGGCGAGGCGCGTCGGTCCTGTCCTTCGCCCCGTGACGGACGACGGGGCGCACTGGTCGACCTTGGCATCCCCCGCCCGGTCGACCTGGCCGTGCGGGTGTCGACGCCCCGGACGCACCTGCGCCTGGGGCGTTCTTCCATGGCTCGGCGGCCCCGCAACCTGCAGATCGTCGCCCCGCAGAGCGGGCCGGGCCTCGACGCCGACCCGACCGCCGGGTTCCGTCCGACCCCGGCAGCCGGTTTCGGTTCGGTGCGCGGATCGCGTCCGCCGGCCGGTGTCGCCGCCGCCGAGGAGGCGATGGATCTACCAGGCCTGGACGGCCTGACCGCCGAAGATGGTCGGCGTCGGCAGGTCGAAGATGAAGTAGGGGTTGAGGCTTGGCGGCTTGCCGGCCGCGTCCAGCCGTTCCTGCTGGTCGGCGCTCAACGCCACCTCGAGGGCGGCGACGTTCTGCTCCAGCTGCTCGGGTCGGCTCGCGCCGACGAGCACCGACGAGACGCCGGGCCGCCGGGCGACCCAAGCCAACGCGACCTGCGCCATGGGCCTTCCGACCTCCGCCGCGACCGCCCGCAGCACGTCCACCACCGCGAAATTGGCCTCCGTGAACAGCAGGCCGCCGAACGGGTTGTCGCCGTTCAGCCGCCCGTCGCTGCCGCCCTGAGGCGTCTCGCCGGTCCGGTCCGGGAGCGAACCCGCCCCGCCGGACTTGGCCAGCATCCCGCGCCCGTACTTGCCCGTCAGCAGGCCCGCGGCCAGGGGGCTCCACGGCACCAAGCCCATCCCGAGCGCCTTGCCGGCGGGGAGGACGTCGAGCTCCACGCCCCGGTCGACCAGGGAGTAGGCGTATTGCAGCCCGACCGGCTCCGGCAGGCCGTGCGCCCGCGCCAACGTGGCGATCTGCGCCGCGTACCACGCCGGGGCGTTCGAGAAGCCGTAATAGAGGATGTCGCCGCGGGCGACGGCGTCGGTCAGGGCGCGCAGCACCTCCTCGGGCGGCGTGGTCCGGTCCCAGACGTGGGTCCAGTACAGGTCGATCCAGTCGGTGCGGAGCCGCCGCAGGGAGCCCTCCAGGCCGGCGCGGATGTTGCGGGCGCTGTTGCCGCCCGCGAGCGGCGTGCCCTGCGCGCGGGAAAAGCCGGACTTCGTCGCGATGACCAGACGGTCGCGCAGCCCGCGCTCCGCGACTCGCGCGCCGAGCATCGTCTCGCTCTCGCCGCCGGAATAGACATCCGCGGTGTCGATGAAGTTGCCGCCGGCCTCGACGTAGCAGTCGAGGATCGCCGCCGAGACCGCCGCGTCGCTGCCCCAGCGGCCCGCGCCGAAGGTCATGGTGCCGAGCGCCAGCGGGCTCACCGCCAGGCCCGAGCGCCCCAGGGTCCGATAATGCGTCAGGTCCATCGCCGCGCCTCTCTGTTGAGGCTCTAGGCGTAATCCGCCACAGGCGCCGCGATTAGCTGCTATGATCGGCATGGGTTTGTGAGTTCGGCTCAGGAATGCGGCGCGGTACCCTCGATGACTTGGCGGCCTTCGCGGCGGTGGCACGCCATCGCAGTTTCACGCGGGCGGCGGCCGAGATCGGCGTGTCGGCCTCCGCCCTCAGCCACACCATGCGGGGGTTGGAGGAACGGTACGGCGTGCGCCTCCTGGCTCGCACCACCCGCAGCGTCGCCCCGACCCCGGCCGGCGAGCGGCTGCTCCGGTCCCTGGGGCCTGCCCTCGGCGAGGTCGCACGGGGCCTCGACGCCCTGGCCGATTGGCGCGGCGTACCCTCGGGCCGCTTGCGCCTGACGACGTTCGCCTACGCCGCACGCACCGTCCTCGAACCGCGGCTGCCCCGATTCCTGATCGACCACCCCGCGGTCTCGGTGGAGGTGGTCGTCGACGACCGACTGACCGACATCGTCGCGGCGGGGTTCGATGCCGGCATCCGCTTCGGCGAGACGGTCGAGCGGGACATGGTCGCGGTCCGGGTCGGACCGGACCTGCGTACGGTGGTCGTCGGCACGCCCGCGTATTTCGCCCGCTATCCTCGCCCCGCAACGCCCGCCGACCTGGAGGCGCATCGCTGCGTAAATTACCGCCTCGTCGGCGGGGGCGGCCTGCTGCCCTGGGAGTTCGCCCGCGACGGGCGCGAGATCCGGGTCCGCGCGGGCGGGCAGTTAATCGCTAACGATGGGGGCCTCGCTGCGGCAGCCGTGCGGGCCGGGGCGGGGCTCGGCTACATGCTGGAGGACGAGGTCGCCGACGACCTCTCGGCCGGGCGGCTCGTCCAGGTGCTGGACCCCTGGTGTCCCCCGTTCCCGGGCTGCCACCTGTACTACCCCGACCGGCAGGTCACCCCGGCCCTCCGAAGCCTGATCGAAGTCCTGCGCTGGAGGGAGCCGGCGGCACGGGTGGGCGCCGCGCCGCCGGATCCCGCCTGAGGCGCGCCCCGCTACAGGCGGAGGCAGCCCCGCGCGATCGCGGCGGCGCAATCGCGATGGCTGCGTGGCCCGCGACCGGCCGGGCCGGCCACGTGCTCCACCTCGGCCACGCCACGGCGCCGTCCGCCTGGTCGCGGCGCAACATCACCTTCAGGTCGCAGGCGCGCCCGGGAGGGTGTGGATCGGCTCGCGCTCACAGGACGCGAGGTCCGGTCCCCGGCACCGGTTGCGCCGCGTTCAGCCGGCCCACGGGCCCGCGACGCCGTTCGCGGGCGACGGTCCGGCCACGGATCGGACATCGTCCCGACCGACGAGCCCGGCGGGGCGGGCGGTCCGCGTGAGGACAGCCTGTGCCGGGGCTCGCGGCGTCCCCCGGCGATGCCGTGGCGGTGACATCGGGATGCCCGGGGCGCGCGGTGCCGCCCCGGGGCCGACGGATCACGCCTTGCCGGTGACCTTGTCGGCGACGTGCTTGGCGCCGTCCTTGACGTCGCCGGTCGCCTTCTGGGCGTCGCCCTTGAGTTCCTGAGCCTTGCCTTCGGCCTTGAGCTTGTCGTTGTCGGTGGCGTTGCCGACGCCCTGCTTCACGGTGCCGACGGCCTCGTTGGCCAGGCCCTTGATCTTGTCGGTCGTGCTGCTCATGGCGGTTCTCCTTCGCGACTTGGCGCGACCTGGGCGGCCCCGCGATCAGGAACGGCGTCTGCCCGGGCCTCGTTCCCCGGTCCCGGGAGACGGGGCCGAGGCGTGGCGAGGCCGGCCGGTCGACGACCACACCGGCATCCCGCGGAGGGCCCTAGCGCCGGCCACGCGCGGGCGGAGACGTTGGCGTCGGCGCAGGCGGGGTCCTGTCCTGCTGCACCAACCGGCGCGGGAGTTCCCGGAGGAGGCCCGTGCGTCGGTAGGGCGACATCTTCCGCCATGCCCGGATCTCCGGGACCGTACGGCCACACCCCACGCACCATCCGTTTCGGCCGTCGAACCGGCAGACGGAGATGCAAGGGTCGTCCTTCGTCATGTTACGGGCTCTCTGACGGGCGCGCGTTTTCGCCTCGACACACGATAGGGTACCCCCCTATATATCATCCCGGAAGCGGAAGCCGCCCCATGGCTCACACGATCAAGGAAAAGACCAAGCTCCTGGCGCGGGTGCGCCGGATCAAGGGTCAGGCGGAAGCCGTCGAGCGGGCCCTGGAGGCCGAGCTCGGCTGCAGCGACGTCCTGATGCTGGTCGCCTCGATGCGTGGAGCCATCAACGGGCTGACCGCCGAGCTGATGGAAGACCACATCCGCCACCACGTCGTGAACCCGGACGCCGAGCCCGACGCCGAGCGCGCCCGCGGCGCGGCCGAGCTGATCGAGGTGGTGCGGACCTACCTGAAATGACGGGCGCCGATGACCTCCTTGCCTGACCTGCTTCAGCAGGGGACCGCACATGCCTGGCTGTTCGTGCCGAGCGCGATCCTGCTCGGCGCCCTGCACGGCCTGGAGCCGGGCCACGCGAAGACGATGATGGCCGCCTTCATCATCGCGGTCCGGGGCACGGTCACGCAGGCGGTGCTGCTGGGGCTCGCCGCCACGCTCTCGCACACCGCCGTCGTGTGGCTCATCGCGCTGGGCGGGCAGTATCTCGGCCAGGAATGGGGCGGCGCGGCGAGCGAGCCGTACTTCCAGCTCGCCTCCGCGGTCGTCATCGTCGGCATCGCGCTCTGGATGGCGTGGCGCACCTGGCGCGCGCAGCACCACGACCATCACCACCATCACGACGCGGCGAGGCGCGTCGCGACCGAAGCCGGGATCCTGACGCTGGAGCTGTTCGAGGACGGCGTGCCGCCGCGCTGGCGGGTGCGGGCGGAGGGGCGCGCGCTGCCGGCCGCCGGGGCGACGACCCTCGAGACGGTCCGGCCCGATGGCGGTCGGCAGACATTCGCCTTCGCGACCGGGGACGACCTCCTGGAAAGCCTGGAGACCGTCCCGGAGCCGCACGCCTTCACGGCGCGTCTACACCTGGAGGGGCCGGCCGGAGCCGAGACCCATGAGCTTGCCTTCGAAGAGCACGAGCACGACCATGGACACATGAACCTGGGCGACGAGGACGACGCCCATGCCAGGGCGCATGCCGAGGACATCCGCCGCCGCTTCACGGGCCGGCCGGTGACGACCGCTCAGATCGTCCTGTTCGGCCTGACCGGCGGCCTGATCCCGTGCCCGGCGGCCATCACGGTCCTGCTCCTCTGCATCCAGCTCAAGCAGTTCAGCCTGGGCTTCGCACTCGTCGTCTGCTTCAGCATCGGCTTGGCGCTCACGATGGTCTCGGCCGGCGTTATCGCGGCGCTCAGCGTCAAGCACGTCGCCGCGCGCTGGTCCGGTTTCGGCGGCTTCGCCCGCCAGGCGCCCTACGCCTCGGCCGCCCTGATCGTCTTGGTCGGCCTCTACACGGGCTGGCTCGGCTGGGAAGGCCTCCACCATCCTGCGGCCACGCAGGCGGACAGGGCGTCGAGCTTGGCGGGTTGAGCGATCGTTCTCCTCGACGGCTGGGTCCCCGGCATCGCCCCTCCGACGCACGGCCGAGAGCCGGTCGAACCCGGTGCGCACGACCTGGTCCCCGTGATTGCGGCGGGCCATCCGCGAGCTTGACCACATGGAACACCAGGATCTCCTGGCTGGCTCCGTCCGGCGGCACATCCTCCACCACGCGGCCGCGGGCGATCTCTACGCCCAGCGGATGATCGAGGAACCGGGTCGCCGCGGCTACAAGCCCGGCGCCGGGGGGACCTGACCTCACGGACGGAACGGACCGGCCGCAGCCAGTCGCGGATCGACCGCGCGACGCCGTCGGGCGGCGATGACCGCGCCCCGGCGCGCCAGCGGAGGCGCGGGCCGTTCCACGAGGTGCCGCCGCGCGAGGGACCCGACCGCCACGGCACCGCGCGTCGGCGACAAGGGCCGTCCCTCACGACGGGGCAGGCCGCGTCCCTCGCCCCGCCCGAGAGGCTGAGGTGGCCGGCATCCACCCGCGGTGAAGCCGGCCTGAACGGTGGCCGGGGCCGCCGGCGCGGCGCGCCCGCCGGCCGTAACGGGTGACCTTCTCCGGTCAGAGCAGGGTCAGGGCGACGCCGCCCAGGGCCGTGAGCGCGACGACGATCCACGGCGGGACCCGACCGACCGTCAGCAGCACGAAGGCCAGCACGGCCACCGCGACATCGCGGGGGGTGCCGACCGCGCTGGTCCAGACGGGATCGTAGAGCGCGGACCCGAGGATGCCGACCACCGCCGCGTTGGTGCCGCGCATCCCCGCCTGAGCCAGCGGACGCGTCCGGAACGCGTCCCAGTAGGGCAGCATGCCGTAGACCAGCAGCAACCCCGGGAGGAAGATCGCCACGAGCGCGATGGCCGAGCCCACCACCCCGTGGGGCGCCGGCCCGGCGACGGCCCCGAGATAGGCCGCGAAGGTGAACAGCGGGCCGGGCACGGCCTGGGTCGCGCCGTAGCCGGCGAGGAAGGTGCCGGAGCCGACCCAGCCCGGGGCGACCACCTCGGCCTGCAGCAGCGGCAGCACCACGTGGCCGCCGCCGAACACCAGGGCGCCGGAGCGATAGAAGGCGTCGAACAGTGCCGGGGCCTGGGCGTGCAGGCCGGCGGCGAGCATGTGAGGCACGACGAGGAGCAGGGCGAAGGCGATCAGCGCCGCAGCCCCTGCCCGACGGGACACCGGGAACGCGAGGTGCCCGGCTTGACCCGGCGGCGCCGCGCGGCAGAGGGCGAGGCCGGCGACGGCGCCGAGGACGATGGCGGCGAGCTGCCCGACCGAGCCGGCCACGAACACGGTGAGGAACAACGCCGCCACCGCGATGCCGGCGCGCGGCCGGTCCGGCGCCAGGGAGCGGGCCATGCCCCACACCGCCTGCGCGACCACGGCGACGGCGACGAGCTTCAATCCGTGGATCGCGCCGTCGGCGACAGGGCCGGACAGCGCGGCGGCGCCGTACGCGAAGGCGAGCAGCAGCAGGGCCGACGGGAGGGTGAACCCGGCCCAGGCGGCGAGCCCGCCGGGAAGCCCGCCAGCACGGAAGACGCCCAGCGAGAACCCGACCTGGCTGGAGGCCGGCCCGGGCAGGAACTGGCAGAGCGCCACCAGGTCGGCGTAGCCGCGCTCGTCGAGCCATCGGCGTCGGGTGACCAGCTCGTCGCGGAAGTAGCCGAGATGCGCGATCGGGCCGCCGAACGCGGTCAGGCCGAGCTTGAGGAAGGCCAGGAACACTTCGCCGGCGGAGCCGGGAGGGCCTGCGGAGGCTTCGCCGGCAGGCCTCGCCTCAGCGGTCGGGGGAGCATCGGCCATGGTCCGTCTCGGTCCGTCTCGGTCCGTCGTGGCAGGAGGAGGTGGGGTCGCGAGCGTCCAGGGTTCGGCGTCCCTCGCAGGACGGCCTCCCCCGGCGCCCCATCGAGCGCCGGTCCGGCCTTGCTGTCGCAGCCGCCTGGATCGGTGAGCCTTCCTGCGGTATCGGGTTTCGATATCGAGGACGAGGGGCCGGGACAAGGCGCCCTCGCAGGCCCGTCCCGCCCCGTCGCGACAAGGACGCCACGATGCCCGTCCGCAGGCCTCACCCGGACCGTCGCGAGGTCCTTGGCCAGGTTCTTGGCCAGCTCCTTGGCGCTGGCGGAGCCGCGGCGCTCGGCCTCACGATCCCGCCGGTTTCCGGCCGCGCCGCGGAGGCGCGCGCGGACCATACCCTCCAGATCGCGCCGGTCTCGCACGAGATCGCCCCCGGCAAGGTCATCCGCACGACCGCCTACAACGGCGCCGTCCCGGGGCCCGTCCTGCGCCTGAAGGAGGGTGAGCCGGTCCGCATCAACGTCGTCAACGACAGCGGCTATCCCAACCTCGTCCACTGGCACGGGTTGCACCTCCCGCCCGAGCAGGACGGCGCGAGCGAGGAAGGCTCGCCCATCATCGCGCCGGGCGGGTCGCTGGTCTACGCGTTCACGCCGAAGCCCTCCGGTACGCGCTGGTACCACAGCCACGCCATGGCCATGGAGGACCTGACCCGGAGCACCTACTCGGGCGAGTTCGGCTTCCTGATCGTGGAGCCGGCGGCGGGCGACCCCGGCCGCTACGACCGCGAGGTTCTCCTGGCGTCCCACACCTGGGAAGGCCACTGGGTCAGCGTGCAGGACCTGAAGAAGGGGCCGCCGCCGGACAACGGCCTGGAGGCGATGTACCGCTCGGCGACGCTGGGGGACCGGATGCTCGGCCACGGCGAGCCCGTCCGGGTCCGCGAGGGCGAGCGGGTGCTGTTCCGCATCCTCAACGCCAACGCGAGCATGGGCATCTCGCTCGCCCTGCCTGGTCACCGCTTCCAGGTGGTCGCGCTCGACGGCAATGCCGTGCCGGTCCAGGCCTCCGTCGAGGTGCTCAAGCTCGACGCGGCGGAACGGGCCGACGTCCTCGTCGAGATGAACAACCCCGGCGTCTGGGTGCTCGGCTCGACCAAGGACGTCGAGCGCGGCATGGGCATGGCCGTGGTCGTCGAGTACGCGAACCGGCGGGGCGAACCGCAATGGGTCCAGCCGCAGCGGGACGACTGGCGCTATGCCGCCTTCGCCCGGGACCGGGCGGCGGCCGCGCCGGACGAGACCATCGCCCTGCGGTTCGAGAAGATCCCCGGGGGCCGCGGCGGCTACAACCGCTGGACGATCAACGGCAAGTCCTGGCCCGACACCGATCCGCTGTTCACGGTGCAGCGGGGCAAGCGCTACCGCCTCGTCATGGACAACCACAGCGGCGACGAGCACCCGGTGCACATCCACCGCCACACGTTCGAGGTCACGAAGGTCGGCGACCAGCCCATGTCGGGGCTGATGAAGGACACGATCAGCCTGCCCCGCTTCTCCAAGGCGGAGATCGACCTCGTCGCCGACGACCCCGGTGCGACCTTCTTCCACTGCCACCATCAGGACCACATGGACGAGGGCTTCGCGGGGCTGATCCGCTACGTGTGAGCCCGGCGAACCTGAGCGCGGCGCCGCCCCCCGGACGGGACGACCCGGCGACGCGACAGCGCCGGAGAACGCGGCGGCCCAGATCCTTGAGGCTCCACGGATCCGGGGGCCTTGACCTTCCAGCGGTGGGAAGCCCCATCTCGTCGGGACGGTATCCGCAGGAGAGCGTCATGGTCCGCGTCAAGGTCGACAAGATGGGGTGCGGAGGCTGCGCCAGAGCCGTGACCAAGGCCGTTCAGGCCATCGAACCCGGCGCCCGGGTGCAGGTCGACCTGGGGACCAAGCTCGTGACCGTGTCGGGCGCCGCCGGACCGGCCGGGAGGATCGCCCACGCCATCGCGGCGGCGGGCTACCCGGCGGAGCCACTGCCCGCCGCTGCCTGAAGCCGCGGAGCGGAAACCGAACCGGCCTTCCCGGATGCGCGTCCGATCCGCGGACATGGTCCTGCCCCCCGAACCGGTGTAGACCCTCCCCATGAGCCTCGACCGGCAGACCCTGCGCCTGATGGCGGCCGTGATCCTCGCGATCATCGCCTACGTCGCGCCGTCCGCCGTCCAGGCCCACGAGGGCCATGGCCATCACGGCCATCACGTGATGGCGGCGCGGCCGAAGGTGGTCCCCCCCACGGCCGTGCCGGCGAAGCCGGCGGTCACCGCCGGGGCGCCCGCGTGGTCCAGGGTCGCGCTCGCCACCGTCGAGGCGGCGCGCATCGAGCCGACCGAGGAAGGTTGCTGCCGTCTGGGCTGCAGGACCCGCTGCTGCGGGACGATGACCTGCTGCGCCACCGGCGTCCTCGCCGGGCCCTACGCCCTGTCGCCGTCCCTGTTCCGGGCCGTCACGCTGATCCCGCGCGACGTCGTCGGCCGCGCCGGCAGCGGCCCCGAGGCCCTGCCCGAGCCCCCACGAACCCGCGCGTGAGATGAGGCGCGCCTGAGGCGCGCGACGCCCGAGGTGCGCCCGTCCGTGGCCGCGCCCGGCATCCCCACCGCAAGGATACCGTTCCCATGTCGATCCGTCCTGCCGCCGCCCTCGGCGCGGTGGCGCTGCTGGCCGCCGTGCTGGCCGGGCCCGCGCGCGCCCACGAGGGCCACGACCACGGCGCCGGCCAGCCGCCCGTCTCGAAGACCATCGCCCCGCGCGGCGAGGCCCTCACCGAGGCCTTCGAGCTCGTCGCCGTCCCGCGCGACGGCATCCTGACCCTGTTCCTCGACCGCTTCCAGACGAACGAACCGGTGACCGGCGCGACGGTCGAGGTCGAGACGCCCGAGGGTCCGAGGACAGCGACCGCCACGCCCGAGGGCGGCTACGCGCTGCCGGCCCCGTGGCTGTCGAAGCCCGGGCGGCACGCGTTTACCGCCACCGTCACGGCGGGCGAGGACGTCGACATCCTCGCAGTCGCGGTCACCGTCCCGGGCGGAAAGGCGACGGCGTCTACCGACCCGACGGCTTCCTCGGCAGCGTCGATGCAGGCCGTGACGTCGCGCGTCTCGACGATCGCCCGCGGCATCCGCGAGCGCCTCGGCAAGAAGGACCCGGCCCTCTTCGGCGCGGTCGCCGTCGCCTTCCTGCTCGGCATGCTCACGACCGGGCTCGCCCGGGGCCGCCGCAGCGTCCCGGCGGTGGCGCTCGTCGCCATCGGCATCACCCTCGTGCTGGGCACCGCCGCCTTCGCGCACGGCGCCGAGGATCATGACGCCGCGGATCACGGCGCCCCCGTGCAGGGGGCCGCGCTGGCCGAGCCGCGGCCGGGCGCGCCCGCCGCGTCGGACCTCGCGCAGCGCCTGCCCGACGGTTCGGTGTTCGTGCCGAAGCCGACGCAGCGCCTGCTGGTCCTGCGCACCACCGTGACCGAGACGGGCATCTTCCACCGCTCGGTCGCGCTGCCCGGCCGCATCATCCCCGACCCGAACGCCAGCGGCGTCGTGCAATCCTCGGTCGGTGGTCGGCTGGCGCCGCCGCCGCCGGGCCCGTTCCCCCGCCTCGGCACGCGGGTGCGCAAGGGCGAGGTCCTGGCGACCGTCACGCCGCCGATCCAGGCGGTCGACGCCTCGGACATGCGGCAGACCCAAGGCGACCTCGACCAGCAGATCTCCATCGTCGAGCGCCGGGTCGACCGCTACAAGCGCCTGGCCACGACCGCCGCGGTGCCCCAGAGCCAGTTTGAGGACGCGGTCGCCGAACTGAAGGGCCTGCAGGACCGCCGCGCGGCCCTCGACAAGATCCGGCAACAGCCCGAGCCCCTGGTGGCGCCGGTCGACGGCGTCGTCGCGCAGGCTGCGGCGGTGGCCGGGCAGATGGCCAGCCCCGGGCAGATGGTGTTCCAGGTCGTCGACCCGAATCGCCTCTGGGTCGAGGCGCTGAGCTTCGACGCCCTGACGCCCGCGCAGGACGCCACGGCGCGGCTCGCCGACGGCCGCACCCTCAAGCTCGCCTACCAGGGCTCGGGCCTCGCCGACCGCAACCAGGCCATCCCGGTGCAGTTCGCCGTCCAGGGCGACGCCTCCGGCCTGCGGGTCGGGCAGTTCGTCACCGTGCTCGCCGGTACCGACACGGAGCAGACCGGGCTGGCGCTGCCGCGCGCGGCGGTCGTGCGCGCCGGCAACGGGCAGGACGTCGTCTACGAGCACACCTCCGCCGAGCGCTTCGAGGCGCGGCCGGTCCGGATCGAGCCCCTCGACGGCGGCCGCGTCCTCATCGCCGAAGGGGTCGGACCGGGCAAGCGGGTCGTGACCCAGGGCGCCGAGCTCCTCGATCAGGTCCGCTGAGGAGGCCGCCGATGTTCACGTTCCTCGTCGGCCGGTCGGTCCGCAACCGCCTGCTCGTCCTCGCGCTCGCCGCGGTGCTGGTGCTCTACGGCGCCTTCACCGCCGTCAGGCTGCCCGTCGACGTCTTCCCCGACCTCAACAGGCCGACCGTCACCGTCATGACGGAGGCGGAGGGCTACGCCCCCCCGGAGGTCGAGCAACTCGTCACCTACCCCATCGAGACCCGGATGAACGGGCTGCCGGGCGTCACCCGGGTGCGCTCGGTCTCGGGCGTGGGCCTGTCCATCACCTACGTCGAGTTCGACTGGGGCACCGACATCTACCGGAACCGGCAGCAGGTCGCGGAGCGCCTCGCCCTGGTGCAGGACCAGCTTCCGCGTGGCGTCACGCCGGTGATGGGGCCCATCTCCTCCATCATGGGCCAGATCCTGCTGGTGGCGGTCACGAGCGACACCGCGACCCCCATGCAGGTGCGCGAGGCCGCCGACTTCACCGTCCGGCCGCGGCTGCTCACCATCCCGGGCGTCGCGCAGGTCATCCCGATCGGGGGCGAGGTGCGCCAGTTCCGGGTCAGCCCGAATCCGGCGGCGATGCGCGCGCTCGGGGTGACGAACGCCCAGCTGGAGACCGCGCTCGCCCAGTTCGGCACCAACGCCGGCGGCGGCTTCACCGACCAGAACGCGCGCGAGTACCTGATCCGGAACATCGGCCGGACCATGAGCCTCGACGACCTGCGCAACCTCGTGGTCGCGACCGTCAACGAGGCGCCCGTGTCCCTGCGGCAGGTCGCCGAGGTCTCCTTCGCCGCGAAGGTGAAACGCGGCGACGCCGGCTACAGGGCCAAGCCCGCCGTCATCGTCTCGGTCGAGAAGCAGCGGGACGTCGACACGGTGCGGCTCACCCGCAGCATCGAGGCCGCCCTGACGGCGATGGGCCCGGCCCTGCCGGCGGGCATCCGGGCCGACCAGGTCCTGTTCCGTCAGGCCGACTTCATCGAGACCTCGATCCGCAACGTCGAGCGCGTCCTCGTCGAAGCCGTGCTGGTGGTGGCGGTGGTGCTGTTCGCCTTCCTGCTGAACGGGCGCACCACGGCCATCTCGCTGCTGGCCATCCCGGTCTCGGTGCTGACGACCGCGGTGGTGTTCCACCTGTTCGGACTGTCCATCAACACGATGACGCTCGGGGGGCTGGCCATCGCCATGGGCGAGCTCGTCGACGACGCGGTCGTGGACGTCGAGAACATCCACCGCCGGCTCGGCGAGAACCGACGGGCCGGCAACCCGAGGAGCGTGTTCCAGGTGGTGGTGGAGGCCTCGAACGAGGTCCGCTCGGGCATCGTCTACGCCACGCTCATCATCATCCTGGTGTTCGTGCCGCTCTTCGCCCTGTCGGGTATCGAGGGCCGGCTCTTCGCCCCGCTGGGGCAGGCCTACATCATCTCGATCCTGGCGAGCCTGCTCACCTCCATCACCCTGACCCCGGCGCTGGCCTCCCTGCTGCTGCCGGGGCTCAGGCACCCGGCGGCGCCCGACAGCCGCCTCCTGACGCTGCTCAAGCGCGGCAACGCCGTCCTGCTGCGGGTCGCGTTCCGGCACCAGGGCCTGCTGGTCGGCACGGTCGCGGGCGCGGTGGCCGCCGCAGGCGTGGTGGCCTGGACCCTGCCGCGGGCCTTCCTGCCGCCGTTCAACGAGGGCTCGTTCACGGTCAACATGACCTTCAACCCCGGCATCTCGCTCGCCGAGAGCAACCGGGTCGGGCTGATCGCCGAGACGCTGCTCCTCGGCATCCCGGGCGTGAAGGCGGTGGGCCGCCGCACCGGCCGGGCCGAGCTCGACGAGCATGCCGAGGGCGTCCATTCCTCGGAGATCGAGGTGGCCCTCGACCCGGGTACCGAGCGACACAAGGCGGCCCTGGTCGCCGATATCCGCGGACGCCTGGCGGCCCTGCCGGTGGCGGTCAACGTCGGCCAGCCGATCTCGCACCGACTCGACCACATGCTGTCGGGCGTGCGCGCCGAGATCGCGCTGAAGGTGTACGGGGAGGACCTCGACGCCCTGCGGCGGGTCGCGAATGCCCTGCGCGACCGGATGGCGGCGATCCCGGGGCTCACCGACCTGCAGGTCGAGCGGCAGGCGCGCATCCCGCAGCTGGAGGTCCGCGTCGACTATACCCGGGCGGCCCTCTACGGGGTGCAGCCGGCCGCAATCGTCGAGCAGATCAGCCGCCTCTCGAATGGGCGCGTGGTCTCGACGGTCGTCGACGGCGTGCGCCGCTTCGACATGGTGCTGCGCCTGTCCGAGGACCGCCGGACCACCGCGGGCCTGGGCGACCTGCTCCTGGAGACGCCCTCGGGCTGGGTGCCGGCGCGCCAGGTCGCCGACATCCGCGAGACCGACGGCCCGAACCAGATCCTGCGCGAGAACGCCCGGCGCCGCATCGTGGTCCAGGCCAACACCGACGGCGCGAGCGATATCGGCACCGTCGTGGCCGCCATCCGCCAGGCCGTGGCGACCGAGCCCCTGCCGCCGGGCTTCTTCACCAGCCTGGAGGGCACGTTCCAGGCGCAGGAGGAGGCGAGCCGGACCATCGCGGCGTTGTCCGGCCTGTCCCTGGCGCTCGTCTTCGCCCTCCTGTTCAGCCGCTACCGCTCGGCCGCGCTGGCGCTCATCATCATGGGCAACGTGCCGCTCGCCCTGATCGGTTCGGTGGCGGCCCTGTGGCTCGTCGGCCAGCCGCTCTCGGTGGCGTCGATGATCGGCTTCATCACGCTGACCGGCATCGCGGCGCGCAACGGCATCCTGAAGATCAGCCACATCCTGAACCTGTCGCTGCACGAGGGGGTGCCGTTCGGGCCCGACCTCGTGCTGCGCGGCAGCCTGGAGCGCCTCACCCCGGTGCTGATGACGGCGCTGTCAGCGGGCATGGCGCTGGCGCCGCTGCTCCACGACGCCGCGAGCCCCGGCAAGGAGATCCTGCACCCGGTGGCGGTGACGATCTTCGGCGGCCTCGTCAGCGCGACGCTGCTCGACACCGTCCTGACCCCCGTCCTGTTCCTGCGCTTCGGTGCCCGGCCCCTGGAGCGGCTGCGCGCCCTGCAGGCCGGGGCGCCGGCCCATCCATCCCCGGACGGCGCGCCCCCGCGCCCGGCCGAGGCCTACTGATCCCAGAGGAGATACGAGCGTGATCCTACCGAGAGTGACCCTGGCCGCCGGCCTGCTCGCCGCCACCGCCGCCTCCGCGCACGAAACCGCCGGCCGGCACGGCGGCCGGGTGACGGACGCCGGCACGTTCCACGTCGAGCTCGTCGCCAGGGGCGAGACCGTCGACGTGTTCCTGTCCGACGAAGGCCAGAGGCCGGTCCCGGCAGCCGGCTTCAAGGGCACCGCCATCCTCGTCGTCGGCGGCAAGCCGACCCGGGTCCCACTGGAGCCCGCCGACGGCAACCGCCTCACCGGCAAGGCCGCGACGGCGCTGGGTGCCGGCCCGAGGGGCGCCGTGCAGCTCACCGGTCCGGACGGCGGGACCGCCAGCGGCACGTTCCACTGATCCCCGTCGAGAAAGGACGACCCATGACGCACCTCCGCCGCACGCGCCTCCGCACCACGCACCTGCGCATCCTCGCCGCCGCCCTGCTGTCGACCGGGCTGGCCGGCGCCGCCCGCGCGCAGGGCCTGCACGACCACGGCTCCATGTCCGCGAAGGAGAGGGGCTCGATGAAGCCGAACCTGAAGGACGACGTCTCGTCGCGGGCGTTCAAGGCCGCCGACACGGCGATGATGAAGGACATGGACGTCCCCTACACCGGCGACCCCGACGTCGACTTCCGCACGCACATGATCCCGCACCACAAGGGCGCGGTCGCCATGGCCGAAATCGCCCTGAAGCACGCCAAGGATCCCGCCACCACGGCGATGGCCCGGAAGATCATCGACGATCAGACCGCGGAGATCTCCGCCATGGAGGCGTGGCTGAAGCGGCACGGGAAGTAGCCGTCGCCTCCGGGACCGCCGGCCGGGGCGGTCCCGGACCGCTTCCCCGATGCAGGTCCCGACCGCGCAGGAGACCGACATGCAAGACGCCCGCAGGGCCACCCTCTACCGGATGGTCACCCCCGAACACACCTGTCCCTACGGCCTGAAGGCCAAGGATCTCCTCGAACGCCAGGGCTGCGCGGTCGAGGACCACCTCCTGACCACCCGCGAGGCGACCGACCGCTTCAAGGCCGAGCACCAGGTCAAGTCGACGCCGCAGACCTTCATCGGCGGCGCGCGCGTCGGCGGCTTCGACGACCTGCAGCGCCACTTCGGCAAGGCCGCCGACGCCCCGGACGAACCGACGTACACGCCCGTCATCGCGGTGTTCTCGATGACGGCGCTGATGGCCCTGGCGGCGAGTTACGCCGCCGACGGCACGCCGCTGACGATGCGTGCGGCCGAGTGGTTCATCGCATTCAGCATGTGCGTGCTCGCCCTCCTGAAGCTTCAGGATGTCGAGTCCTTCTCCTCGATGTTCCTCGGCTACGACCTGCTCGGCCAGCGCTGGGTCCGCTACGCCTACGCCTACCCGTTCCTCGAAGGCATCGCCGGTATCCTGATGGTGGCGGGGTCCCTGAACTGGCTGTCCATTCCGGTGGCCCTGTTCATCGGCACGGTGGGGGCGGTCTCGGTGTTCAAGGCGGTCTACGTGGACAAGCGCGACATCGCGTGCGCCTGCGTCGGCGGGTCGAGCAAGGTGCCGCTCGGCTTCGTCTCGCTCACCGAGAACGTGATGATGGTCGCCATGGCCGTCTGGATGGTGGCGGTACACCGCTGAGGGCGCTCGTCGCGCCCTTCGCTCGGACCGCCTTCCCGGCATCCGTTTGGCATCCGCGCGCGTTTGAAACACCGAACGATCCGGCGGGCGCGCCCGGACCCGCCGAGACGAACCGGAGACGAGCCATGAGTGACGGCTACCCCTCGATGACGGCCCTCCTGGGTCTTCTCGCCCTCGCCGGCTACCAGAACAGGGACAAGCTCGCGGAGCTTCTGGGCGGGTCCGGACAGGGCGCCCCCGCTCCGGCCGGAGCTCCGACGGCGTCCGCGGGCGGACTCGGGGGCCTCCTGGGCGGCCTCCTCGGCAACCAGCGCGCCGCGGCCCCTGGCGGGTTCCTGAACAACGGCCTCGGCGAGATGCTGGAACGCTTCCATCAAGCCGGCCACGGGGCCGCAGCGCAGTCCTGGGTCAACCAGGGGCCCAACCAGGAGATCGCGCCGCAGCACCTGGAACACGCCATAGGGCCCGACGTGATGGCCGCCCTGACGCAACGCACCGGCCTTTCGCGCGAGGAGCTGCTCTCCCGGCTCTCCAAGGAGCTTCCGCAGGCCGTCGACCGCTACACGCCGGACGGTCGGATGCCGGCCTAGCCGGGCACGTCCGAGGCCGGTCGGTGACGCGCCCAGCCGCTCCATCGACGGCCACCTCCCCGTTGCGGCGCCGCGCACGGCCATCGCGCGTCGTCCGGCGCCAGGCCTGACCCACAGACGGACCGTGGTCGTCGATACGCGGCCGAGGCGGTCGGACGGTCCTGACCGAGCCCGGGCGGGTCGGTTCGCGGGGTCGACGCGGCGCTCCCGACGACCGCGCCCAGGCTGACCGCGTCAGGAAGACGCTTCCAGTCGAGGACGTAGATCCGATGGCGTTCGAGGCCTTCGCCGATGGTGCGGCCGAGCTGCCCCGCGTCATCGAACAGGTCAACAAGGCCGGCCGCCTGCACCCGGCTCCCTGAGCCCCGCGCGGTTCGAGGAGTCACGGACCCCGCACACCGTCGCGACCGCCGCCGGACCGTGCCCACCCGCAGGCGCCCCCTCTGGATCGGCGTCCAGTACAGCACCCATCGGCCGCTTCGCGTGAACGCCGCAGCAGAGGCCGATGTCGCGCAGCCGGGTGGGAGAGCGAAGCGGCATCGGCCTCGTCCCAAGCCTGATGCCGGTTCGGAGCTGAGCCGCAGCACGTGGCCAGTCACCAGCTACGCATCTTCAGCCGCCGGCGGGCGTCGCTCGTCTTGGCCCGAGGTGGGATACCAGCGTGTCGACACGTCCGGCCCGCCTGTCTGGTCAATGGCCGATTCGAATTTTCGACTCCCGGTGCGACCAGATCTCCGAAACGAAGGACAGGAGCCGGGGAGCCGTTGGTCCGATGCCCCCGGCGGCCCTTGAAGACCGGCCCGCCCACTTGCCTAGGACGCTCCATCCCCCGGACAGATCCATTCGGGGCACGAGGATACGTGAGCGCTTGGTCGCCCGCTGATCACCAGGGCAATCAACGCCACAGTACGATTGCGATCGAAATCATCAAGAAAATTGGCGCACCCGACACGATTCGAACGTGTGACCTTTGCCTTCGGAGGGCAACGCTCTATCCAGCTGAGCTACGGGTGCTGGCCGTGGCCATTCCCTAGCTCAACCGCGCCGCCAGCGCAACGGCGCTGAACCATCGAACGCCGTTCGGACGTCGGGGCGATCCGGCATACCGGGGGCCGGGACGGCTCCGACGGGCGCACGGGCTCCGGGCGTCCGGTAAACCGCGGCCGGCGTGACGGGTTCTCCTGTAGGGGGTTCGCGGTGGGCGGGACGCGGAGGAGGCGGGCATGTCGCAGACCATCGATCGCGGGACGCTCGACCGCCTGATCGCCCTCGGGCGGGCCCGGGGCGGCCTCTCGGCGGACGACCTGCGGGCCGCGCTGCCGGTGGAGCAGATGGACGTCGATGCCCTCGTCCTGGTGATGCTCGAGCTTGAGACGGCGGGCGTGAGCGTCGAGCCCGACGCCTTCGGGCCGCCCGTGGAGCGGCCGGTCGCGCCATCGCTGGTGCTCCCGGCCCCCGAATCCGAGCCCGCCCCGCCGGTCCGGCCGGCCGACGGCGGCGGCGCGGTCACAGCACCGGCGGCGAAACGCCCCGCGGCCCCGATGGTGCCGCCGCTCGCGGGCCCGGACGACCGGGCCGGCGTCAACCGGGCCGTCATGCTGGCGGCCGCCGCGACGCTGCTGCTCCTCGGCGCCGTGCTGCTGTGGCTTTGAACCGTGCGGGCGGAACGCTTCCGCTGGCGGCCCCGTTGGCCGGGGCGCGCCAGAGACAGACCTAGAGGACGAATCCGCACCATGCGCCACGCACCCGACGGAACCCTGGCCCTGCTGGTCGCGGCCTTGCGCCAGGGGGCGGCCCATGTCGAGACGCTGCTGACGCTGGCGCGGACCGAGGTCGACGGCAACGTCCGGACCCTTGTGTCGCTGGTCGCGATCGTCGGGACGATCCCGATCCTGCTGATCGTCACCTTCTTCCTCGGCCTCGACGCCGTGGTGAAGCTGCTGGCCGTGCTGCTGGGTTCCGAGGCACCGGCGGCGCTGATCGTGGCGACACCCTTCCTGATCGTGGCGCTCGGCCTCGGCTGGATCGGGGCGCGCCGGATGGCCCTGTCGAACCTGGAACCGTGGCGGACGTGGCGGGAGGTCAAGCGGGACGTCCGGCAGGTGACCGGGACAGTCGCCAAGGAGGGCGCGCGAACCGGAGCCTGATCCGGTTTTCCTGCCCGCCTTTCTGCCCGTCATCCTTGCCCGGCGTCTCTGCGAGCGAGGCGATCCGGACATGGACCTCCACGTGGCCCTCCACATGGCTCTCCGACGGCCCGGCGAACCCGTCGATCATCGAGAGGCCGAGGCCGGCGCCCTGGCCGAGCGGCTTCGTGGTGACGGACGGAACGAAGGCCCGGGCGGCGACCTCCGGGCTCACGCCGATCGCGGTGTCGCCCACGCGGATGCGGACGTACGCTGATGCCGGGCCTCGGCGGGGCCGAGCTGCCCGTTGCCGGTCCCGAGGCGCCCGCCATCCGGCATCGCGGTCAGAGGCCGCGGGCTTCGGACGACGCGCGTCCGCTCAGTGCTCGCGGGTGCGCCCGGTTCCGGGGCGCAGGTGCAGGAAGCTGCGCTCGCCGGTGGCGGCCTCGGCCACGTGCTGGATCGTATCGAGCAGCTCGGTCACGGCCTGCGGCGCGACCGGGCGAAACTGCGCCTTCGCCTCGACCCAGCGCTTCTGCGTGCGCCCCGCGGCGATCTGCGCCTCGCTCAGGGCGTCGAAATCCCGGCGTCGCGTCATGGCCCGTCCCTCCATGGGAAAATCTGCCCGGGACATGGTTGATGAAGGGTTAACGGCGGGCGCGCGCCCGTTGCTGGCCGGATCGGTCGGGCCGGGATCGGCGGCCCAGAACCCGCCGCCCTGGCGGCGCGCCCCGGGACTCGGGTTCGGGCCGCGGGACAGGGGCGCGGGACAGGGGCGCGTGTCATCCTGAAGCGCTGCTCTTCCGAACCAGCGGAACGACGACGGCCCCGGAGCCCGATCCGCAATGCGACGGCGGCTCGAGCGCCCGCGCCCTGTCCGGAACCCCGATCGGACCGCGCAGCGGCTTGATCGCCGGGACCGACGTCCTTAGAACAACAAAAGCTGATGAATATCAACAGATTAGTGTGATTATAAACTACACTCCCCGGGCTGCCGCATCGCTCGGCGCGGAATGTCGGTCGCGGTGACCGGCTCCGCCGATTCCGCCCTCGGCATCCGGGCCATCGACCGGGTGGCGGGCCTGCGCCCGCTCGCGCCGTTCTTCTGCCTGTACGTGACCTTCGGGGCGACCCTCGGCTTCCTGTCCGGCGGGGCGCCGCTGATCCTGCGGGCGCGCGGCGTGGATCTCGCCGAGGTCGGCCTGCTGCAGCTCATCAACCTGCCGGTGGGGCTGACCTTCCTGTGGGCCCCCGCCCTCGACCGCATCCGCCTGCCGGGCCTCCCGCACCGGATCGGCTGGATCGCCGCCGCGCAGGTCGGGGCGGTGGTCCTTCTGATCACCCTGAGCTTCGGCGCGCACTGGCCGCTCCTGGCGCTTCTCGCCCTGGCGATCGCCGCCTGCGCCTGCGTGGCGACCATGGACATCGCCCTCGAGGCCCTGGTGGTTGAGACCGTGCCGGCGGACCGGCGCGCCTCCATGGCCTCGGCCAAGCTGTGCGGAGCCTCCCTCGGCGGCATCCTGGGGGTCGGCGTGCTGGTCGGTTCCTACGACAGTCTCGGGTGGCGCGGGGCGGTCCTGGCCTGCGCGGCCCTCGATCTCCTCTGCCTGCTGCCGATCCTGGGCTACCCGGAGGCGCGGCTGCGGGACGCCGGGATCGCCCCGGAGCGGCTCTCGGGTCCGCTGGTACGGCTGCGGCGGCTGGCGGGACGGGTGCTGGCGCTCGGGGCCTACTTCGCCGCCGCCTACCTGCTGTCCGGGCCCAACACCCTGGCCCTGCTCGATCTCGGCGTGCCGCTCGCGCAGGTCGGCTTCCTGACTGGCACCGTCCTGCCGGCGGTCAACCTCGTGATGGCGCTGGCGGCGGGGGGGCTCGCGGCGCGGTTCGGTACGGTCCGGCTGATCGCCGCGGGCGCGCTCGGCGTCCTCGCCTCCGGGGGACTGATGGCCGGCGCCTGCGCGGGCGGGATGGCGGATCTCGCGGTCGCCGCCACGGTTCTGAGCTTCGTCGCGGGCGGGTTCCTCGGCGTCCCGGTGTTCAACATGATCTACCGCTGGGCCCAGGGGCCGCAGCCGGCCACCGACTACGCGCTGCTGTTCGGGGCGGCCTTCTTCGCCGCCATGCCGTTGCGGGTCGCCGCCCCGGCGCTCGCCGGCTGGATCGGCTGGCCGGGCTACTTCGCCGCCACCCTTCCGCTCTACGCCGCCGCGGTGGGCTGGCTCGCCGTCGCGGTGGACCGGACCCTGCGGACCGCCGGGGCGGCGCGATGACCGGCCGGATCGCCGCCGAGGTCGCCGCCCAGGTCGCCGCCCAGGTGCCCGCCTCCCTGGCCGCCTACCGGGATGGGGTCGCCGCCGGCCCCGGCGGCCCGGGGGCGCTGCCCCTCGGCGCCCTGCGCGACGCGGACGTGTTCGACGCGACCCTGGCGGCGTTCGGGGCCGGGTTCGGCGCGGCGTTCCGGAACGCGGATCCGCGGGTGCGGGTCTCGTACTGGAGCCAGTACTACCTCGCGGCCCTGGCGACCCCGGCGCTGACCGCCCTGGTCCGCCTCGGCCGCCCGCTGCCGCTCGCCTTCGACGCGCTGAGCCTGGAGCTCGATGCGGCGGGCCGTCCGTGCCGCTTCCGCCTGCCGGCCGACGGGGCCGGATGCGCCGCCTGCCCGCCGCCGGGGCTTAGCGGCCTCGTGGAGGCGCATCTGCGCCCGTTCGTAGAGCTGTGCCACGCCCGCTGCGGGATCGCCCCCCGGGTCCTCTGGGGGAACGCCGCGGTGATCCTCGACCACGTCGCCCGGGAGCTCGGGACTCCGCTCGGGGAGGGAGAGGGGAACGGGGCCGGCGCGGCTCTCGCCTGTCCCGCCACCTGTCCCGCCGGCCGTGCCTCGGCCTGTGACGACGTCGCGGCCTGCCTCGGATGGCGCACCGGCCCGGGCTGCGCTAGGAGCCCCCTGGCGCAGGCGCTCTCCCCGGCGGCGTCGGGCTGCCGGCGGCGGCGCGTCTGCTGCCTGCGCCACCGCCTGCCGGGTGTGCCGTCCTGCGGTGCGCTCTGCCCGGTCGCGTGCGCCGCCCAACGCTGATCCGAGCCGCGCGATGCTGAAGGCCTTCCTCGCCTATTATAGGCCGTACCGGACCCTGTTCCTGGTCGATTTCGGCTGCGCGGTGCTGTCGGGCCTGCTGGAGCTCGGCTTCCCCATCGCCGTCAAGGGCTTCATCGACAGCCTCCTGCCCCGGCAGGATTGGGGCCTGATCGTGCTCGCCGCGGCGGCCCTGGCGCTGGTCTACGTCGCCAATGCCGGGCTGATGGTGGTGGTCACCTACTGGGGCCACGTGCTCGGCATCAACATCGAGACCACCCTGCGGGCCCGGGCCTTCGACCACCTGCAGAAGCTCTCCTTCCGCTTCTACGACGGCCAGAAGACCGGCCACCTCGTCGCCCGCGTGACCAAGGATCTGGAGGAGATCGGCGAGGTCGCCCATCACGGCCCCGAGGACCTGTTCATCGCCGTGATGACGCTGCTGGGCGCCTTCGCGCTGATGCTCATGGTGCACGCGCCGCTGGCGCTGATCACGGCGGCGATCCTGCCGCTGATCGCCTTCGTGTCGATCCGCTACGGCGGCCGCATGACGCGCAACTGGCAGACGCAGTACGGCCGGGTCGGGGCCTTCAACGCCCGGATCGAGGAGAATGTCGGCGGGATGCGGGTCGTGCAGGCCTTCGCCAACGAGCCCCACGAGCGCGCCCTGTTCGCCCTCGACAACGCCCGCTACCGGGACACCAAGCTCGAGGCCTACCGGCTCATGGCGGCGGGCCTGTCGATCAACTATCTCGGCCTGCGCCTCGTGCAGATCGCGGTTCTGCTGGGCGGCGCCGCCTTCGTGGTCCGGGGCCAGCTGACGCCGGGCGGCTTCGTGGGCTTCCTGCTGCTGGTCGGGGTGTTCTATCGGCCGCTGGAGAAGATCGGCGCCGTGGTCGAGACCTACCCGAAGGGCGTGGCGGGCTTCCGCCGCTACCAGGAGTTGCTGGCCACCGAGCCCGACATCACCGACCGGCCGGACGCCCGCACGGTGGAGGCCTTACGCGGCGACATCCGCTTCGAGGGGGTGGGCTTCGGCTACGGCCCCGGCCGCCCGGTCCTCGCCGATCTCGACCTCGCGGTAGCGGCCGGCGAGACGGTGGCGTTCGTGGGCCCCTCGGGGGTCGGCAAGACCACCCTCTGCGCCCTGCTGCCGCGCTTCTACGAGGTCGAGGCCGGCCGGATCACGGTCGACGGGATCGACATCCGCGCCATCGCCCTGGCGAGCCTGCGCCGCCAGATCGGCATCGTGCAGCAGGACGTGTTCCTGTTCGCCGGCACGATCCGGGAGAACATCGCCTACGGCCGCCTCGACGCCAGCGAAGCCGAGATCGACGCGGCCGCCCGGCGCGCCCGGCTCGGCGCGCTCCTCGACAGCCTGCCCGAGGGGCTCGACACCGTGGTGGGCGAGCGCGGCGTGCGCCTGTCGGGCGGGCAGAAGCAGCGCATCGCCATCGCGCGGGTGTTCCTCAAGAACCCGCCGATCCTGATCCTCGACGAGGCGACCTCGGCGCTCGACACGGAGACCGAGCGGGAGATCCAGCGGGCGCTCGCCGAACTCGCCCGCGGGCGCACGACCCTGGTGATCGCCCACCGCCTCGCCACCATCCGGGACGCCGACCGGATCGTGGTGCTGGGGGAGGGCGGGGTGGTCGAGGCGGGCCGGCACGCGGCGCTGCTCGCCGCCGGCGGCCCCTACAGCCGCCTGCACGCCGCCCAGTTCGGGCGCGGAGAGGACAATCCGGTCCTCGCCGCGGAGTGAGGCTCCGTCAGGCTCCTGCCCAACCTTGCGGGCGCAGGAGCGCAACCCGGCAGCGCCCGCGCGCCCCGAAATCGCGCGGTCCTGGATTGCTTCGCTGCCCTCGCGGAGGCGGACGCCGGAACGCCTCTACGACCTGCCGAGGCAGCCTGTTCAGAGGGCCCGCTAGAGCTGCGCCCGTCCCGTGCTGCCTGTGGAGTCGTGGACGACGAGGCGGGTGGGGAACTGCCGCTGCGCGAGGTCGTCCGGCCCGCGCGTGCCCTCGACGACCTCCACCAGCGTCGCGAAGGCGAACCGGACCATCTCCAGGGTCGGACCCTCGATCGAGGTGAGGCTCGGGATCGTGAAGGCGCTCTGGACGCAGTTGTCGAAGCCGACGACCCGGATCGCCCCGGGGACGCGGACGCCACGGTCGTGCAGCGCCTTCAGCACCCCGAACGCCACCCGGTCGTCCGCGGCCACGATCGCGTCCGGCCGATCCGGGCGGTCGAGAAGGCGCAGCGTCGCGCGGTGGCCGCTCTCGGAGGTCCAGTCGCACGGGACGACGAGGTCGTCGCGCAGGGGCAGTCCCGCCTCGGCCAGGGCCTCCCGGTAGCCCCGGAACCGCTCGGCGACGGTCGGCGTCCTCCGCCCGTCGCGCTCGCCCTTGAAGAAGCAGATCGACCGGCTGCCCGTCCGGGCGAGGTAGCGCACCGCCTCGTAGATTGCGTCGCGCTCTGCCCGCACCGCGCAATGCGCGCCGGGCATGTCGAGGCCGAAAACCACGAAGGGGAAGCGCTTGGCCTGCAGCAGCCCGATCAGCGGGTCTTCGCGCTGGTCGGCGAAGACCACGATGCCGTCGACCCGGGCCTCGCTGACGAGGCCGGTGATCCGGCTCAGGCCGTCCGGATCGTCGCGGCACCAGCGCCGGTGGATCAGCGTGTAGCCGTGCTGGTCGGTCACGGTGGCGAAGGCCTGCAGGAGGAGGCCCTCGTCGGCCCCCTGGACCAGACCGTCGGCGTCGCCGGGTCGGGCCCCCACGGCGAACACGCAGGCGATGCTGCGGCTCAGTTTCTTGCGCAGCGAGCGGGCCGCGAGGCTCGGCACGAATTCCAAGTCGCGCATGGCGGCCTCGATGGTCTCGCGGGTGGTCCGGGCGACCTTCTCGGGATGGTTCAGGACCAGGGAGACCGTCTGGAAGCTCACGCCGGCCCGCCGCGCGACGTCCTTGATCGTCATCTGGCCCATCGTCACCTCGAGCCCCCTCCGGCAGGGCCGGCGCGCCTGGGACGCGCGGCGCCGCGCGCAGCCCGGACGCGGACTCGTCCGATCGACCAGTTTAAAGCCGTCCGGATCGGATATAAAGCTGCGGGCCGAGTGCCAATAGTCCTGTCGATATGGCCAATACCGACACTTATCGCCCGAGAATCGGTATCACCACACCGCAGGGCACGCCCACCGGCGCGCGGACGGCGCAGGTCCTGCCGTGGCCCGCCGGGCAGAGGAAAAAGCCCGCCGCGGCACGGGCCGGGCGGGCATGAGTGGAGTCTCGTCTCGGAGATGCCGCGACCGTAGAGGCCGCGCCGCGGTGGCGCATCCCCCATCCGGGGGAGGCCCGCACACGTTCCTGCGACCGGCCCAGGACCGCAACGCGCGAGGACCGCGCCGGACCGAACCGGGCGGATTCGCGCTCAGCCCCCGAAAGCGCGCGGCGGCAATCCGACCACGCCGACATCGAGCTCGAACAGCGCCCCGGCCTCCGGCACGTCCTCGGCGCCCCGGGCAGCCGAGGTGACGAACAGGCGGTCGAGTTCTTCGCCCGCGAAGGCGCAGCTCGTGATGTTGGGGGCGGGGAGGGGAACCACCCGCATCAGGCGGCCCTCCGGATCCAGGCGGCTGATCCGGCCGCCGCCCCAATGGGCGATCCAGAGGCAGCCCTCGGCATCGGTGGTCATCCCGTCGGGCCAGCCCCAATCGTCCGGGAAGCGCAGGAAGGCCCGCTTGCCCGAGAGCGTCCCGTCCGCGGCGAGGTCGAAGGCGTAGACCGTCCGGGCGGCGCTGTCGCTGTGATAGATGACCCGGCCGTCGAGGCTGAAGGTCGGCCCGTTGGCGACCCCGTATTCGCCGTCCATCCGCTGCCACGTGAGGTCGGGGTCGAGCCGGTGCAGGGCGCCGGCAACCGTCGTCTCGGCCTGATGCATGCTCCCGGCCCAGATCCGGCCGGCGAAGTCCACCTTGGCGTCGTTCAGACGGTTGTCGGGGTAGTCCGGCTCCGGGTCGCCGATCGGCACGAGGCGGTCGGCCTCCAGATCGTAGGTGGCGAACCCGCTCTTCAGCCCGACGACGAAGTCCCGCCGTCCGGCCCGGGGGATGATCCAGCCGAGGGGCTCCGGGAAGGTCCGCCTGCCGGTCGCGCCGTCGGAGAGGTCGAGCCAGTTCAGGGCCGGAGCCTCGATGTCCACCCAGAACAGCCACGCCCGTTCCGGAACCCAGATCGGCCCCTCGCCGAGACGGTCGCGTGCCGCGCGGGCGACGATGCGGGTCTGCGGATCCATGTCGGGACTCTCCGTTCGGCCGGCGATCAGGCGCCCGCGGCCCGCCGGTCCGGCAGGCTCGGCCGGCAGCCCCAGAGGGCGTAGAACAGGACGTAGAGTTCGCAGGCCGCGGTGATAAGGAAGGAGTGCTGCAGCCCGAACCGGTCCGCCGCCCAGCCCTGCACCACCACCAGGGCGCCGCCGGCGATCGCCATGATCAGCAGCCCCGCCCCCGCCTCGGTGAGCGGCCCGAGGCCGCGGATCCCCAGGGTGAAGATCGTCGGGAACATGATCGCGTGGAACAGCCCCACGGAGATCAGCGCCCACATCGCCAGAGGCCCGCTGGCGAAGGCTGCCACCAGCATCACCGCGCAGGCGCCCAGCGCCGCCCCGGCCAGCACGGTCTCGGCCGACCGGCCCTGCATCAGGTAGCTGCCGACGAAACGGCCGACCATCATCCCGCCCCAGAGCAGGAACAGGTACCGCGCGGCCTGGGCGTGGGTGAGATCGCCGATCTCGGGCAGCGCCACGAAGCTGATGAACAGGTTCGACACTCCGATCTCGGCGATCAGGTAGATGAAGATCGCCGGCACGCCGAGCACGAGGTTGCGGTGGCGCCAGAGCGCCCGGCCGGTGCGCCCGGCCCCGGCGTCCCGGGCGGCGCCCGCCTCGCCCCCCATCGCCGGCAGCGGGAACCGGGCGATAGCCACGGCGAGGACGACCAGGATCGCCGCCACGATCAGGTAGGGGAGCTGCACCGACTGCGCGTCCGCGAGGCGTTCGGCGGGGGTCAGCACGGTGCCGGCGGCGGCGTTGCCCGAGGCGGACCGGCCGAGGATCAGGTAGCCGCCGAACAGGGGCGCCAGGGCGGTGCCCAGCGAGTTGAACGCCTGCACGAGGTTGAGCCGCGCCGGGGCGCTCTCGGCCGGCCCGACGACAGCCACGTAGGGGTTGGCGGCGACCTGCAGCAGGGTGATGCCGCTGGCGATCACGAACAGCGCGGTGAGCGTGATCCCGTACGAGACCGCATGCGACGCCCAGACCATGCCGAGGGTGCCGGCCGCCATGATGGCGAGGCCGCTCACCAGGGCACGCTGGTAGCCGATGCGGGCGATCAGCGCCGCCGCCGGGATCGAGGCCACGAAGTAGGCGATGAACCAGACGGATTCGATCAGCGTGGTCTGCGTGTAGTCGAGGTCGAACACGCTGCGCAGGTGCGGCAGCAGCGTGTTGTTGATGACCGTGATGAAGCCCCACATGAAGAAGAGGCTGGCCAGCAGCGACAGGGCCCGGCGGGCGCTGCCCCGGGCGCCCGCGGCGGCCTCGCCCGCCCGGGCCGCGGCTGTCCCGGCGCCCGCGATCGGTCCCGCCATCGAGCGCGTCCTCTCCCTTGCTGGGCCGTCTTGACGGGGCACCGCATCGTCCGCATCATTTGTCTGAGTATATAGCGGATTCGCGGACGTCAACCGCGCTCCCGTCGGGCGCCGGCGCAGGATCGGCACGGCGGAGGGGTCCGACAGGGGAGGATGCGATGCGGGGAATGGGACTCGTGGCACTGTGCGCCGGCGTGGCGATTCCGGCCCTGGTCCAGGCGGCCGAGCCGGTCAGGACCGTGTTCGGCACCCTCCCGGACGGCCGTACGGTCGAGGAGGTGACGCTGACCAACGGCAAGGGCGTCACGGCCCGGATCCTCTCGTGGGGCGCGCTGCTGCGGACCCTCGACGTGCCGGATCGCGCCGGCACGCCGGCGGACGTCGTGCTCGGCTACAACGACCTCGCCGGCTACCTCGCCAAGCCCAACTATTTCGGCGCGAGCGTGGGGCGCTACGCCAACCGCGTCCGCGCCGGCCGCTTCACCCTCGACGGGCAGACCTACGCGCTGGCCACCAACGACGGCCCCAACGCCCTGCACGGCGGCGCCGCCGGCTTCGACAAGCGGCTCTGGACGATCACCGCCGTGACGGGCGGCACGGCCCCTTCGGTCACCCTGCGCTACGTCAGCCCGGACGGCGAGGAGGGCTATCCCGGCACGCTGACGGCGACCGCCACCTACAGGCTGGACGAGGCGAACACGCTCACCGTCACCTACGAGGCCACCACCGACAGGCCGACCATCGTCAACCTGACCAACCACAGCTTCTTCAACCTCGCGGGCGAAGGCGCGGGCCGCTCGATCCTCGACCACGTCCTGACCATCCCGGCGGAGCGCTACACGCCGGTCGACGCCACCTTGATCCCCACCGGCGCGCACCTCCCGGTGGCGGGCACGCCCTTCGATTTCCGCAAGCCCGCGGTGATCGGCGCCCGCATCCGCGCGGGCCGCGACGTCCAGATCGCGCGCGGGCACGGCTACGACCACAACTGGATGGTGACGGACGCGCCCACCGCCGACCCCCATCCCGTGGCCCGCGTGGAGGATCCGCATTCGGGGCGGATCCTGGAGATCGGCAGCAACCAGCCGGGCGTGCAGTTCTACGCGGGCAACTTCCTCGACGCGACCGCCGTGGGCAAGTCCGGACTCGCCTACCGGCAGTCGGACGCCCTGGCGCTGGAGCCGGAACTCGTCCCCGACACGCCGAACCAGCCGGCCTTCGGCTCGGCCCGGCTCGACCCCGGCCAGACCTACCGGAACACGATCACCTATCGGTTCTCGACCAGCCCCGCCCACCGGACCCACCGATGACCGACGCCCCGACCGCCCGGCCCCTGCGATCGCGCGCGTGGTTCGACAACGCCGACAACATCGACATGACCGCGCTCTACCTGGAGCGCTACCTGAATTTCGGCCTCAGCCTGGACGAGCTGCGCGCGGGCAAGCCGATCATCGGCATCGCCCAGACGGGCTCGGACCTCTCGCCGTGCAACCGCCATCACCTCGTCCTGGCGGAGCGGATCCGCGAGGGCATCCGCGAGGCGGGCGGGATCGTGCTGGAATTCCCGGTCCACCCGATCCAGGAGACCGGCAAGCGGCCGACCGCGGGCCTCGACCGCAACCTCGCCTATCTCGGCCTCGTGGAGCTGCTCTACGGCTACCCGCTGGACGGGGTGGTGCTGACCACGGGCTGCGACAAGACCACCCCGGCCTGCCTGATGGCGGCCGCCACGGTGAACATCCCGGCCATCGCCCTGTCGGTCGGCCCGATGCTCAACGGCTGGTTCAAGGGCCAGCGCACGGGCTCCGGCACGATCGTCTGGAAGGCCCGCGAGATGCTGGCGGCGGGCGAGATCGACCACGACGGCTTCATCGAGCTCGTGACCTCGTCGGCGCCCTCGACCGGCTTCTGCAACACGATGGGCACGGCCACGACCATGAACACGCTCGCCGAGGCCCTCGGCATGATGCTGCCGGGCTCGGCGGCGATCCCGGCGCCCTACCGCGACCGGCAGGAGGCCGCCTACCGGACCGGCAAGCGCATCGTCGCGATGGTGGCGGAGGACCTGAAGCCCTCCGAGATCCTGACCCGCGACGCCTTCCTGAACGCCATCGTGGTCAACTCGGCGATCGGCGGCTCCACCAACGCGCCGATCCACCTCGCGGCCATCGCCCGGCACATGGGGGTCGCCCTCGACGTCACCGACTGGCAGACTTACGGGCTCGAGGTGCCGCTGCTGGTGAACCTGCAGCCGGCCGGCGCCTATCTCGGCGAGGATTACTACCGCGCCGGCAGCCTGCCCGCCGTGGTGGCGCAGCTCATGCGCCGCGGCCTGATCCGCGAGGGCGCGCGCACGGTCAACGGGCGCACCATCGGCGAGAATTGTCGCGGCGCGGTGATCGAGGACGAGGACGTGATCCGGCCGATCGACCGGCCCCTGAAGGAGGCCGCCGGGTTCCTGGTGCTGCGCGGCAACCTGTTCGAGGCGGCGGTGATGAAGACCAGCGTGATCGGCGCGGAATTCCGCGACCGCTACCTCGCGAACCCGGAGGATCCGGACGCCTTCGAGGGCCCGGTCGTGGTCTTCGACGGACCCGAGGATTACCACCACAGGATCGACGATCCGAGCCTCGGCATCACCGCGGAGACCCTGCTGGTGATGCGGGGCGCCGGGCCGGTGGGCTATCCCGGGGCCGCCGAGGTGGTGAACATGCGCCCGCCCGCGCGGCTGATCCGGGCCGGCGTGCACGCCCTCCCGTGCCTCGGCGACGGTCGCCAGTCCGGCACCTCGGCCTCGCCGTCGATCCTCAACGCCTCGCCGGAGGCGGCGGCGGGGGGCGGCCTCGCGCTCCTGCGCACCGGCGACCGGGTGCGTGTCGACCTGCGCCGCGGCACCGCCGACATGCTGGTCGACGCGGAGGAGATCGCCCGGCGGCGCGCGGCCCTGGAAGCCGCAGGCGGCTACGCCCATCCGGCCTCGCAGACGCCCTGGCAGGCGATGCAGCGCGCCGCCGTGGGGCAGATGCACACGGGTGCCATCCTCGAAGGCGCCGAGCGCTTCCAGCGGATCGCGCAGACCAGCGGGCTGCCGCGCGACAACCACTGAAGGGGGAGGGTGCCGGATCCGACAGGTCCGGGACCCGCCGCGGGTGCAGGGCGCCTCGCCGCCGGACGGAAACCGAGGCTGTCCGGGCTCCGCCCCGACACCCGCCGGAGGGCCCGCCCACCGGAAACCGGGACGCTCAGGGCCGCAGGGCCATCTCGGTATCGGCGAGGGCGAGCCGGACCAGCGCGGTCATCGCCGCGCGGGCGACCTCCGGGTCGCCCGCCACGATCGCGTCGTAGAGGGCGCGGTGGTCGGGCATCGGATCCCGCGGCTTGTCCTGCTGCCGGTACTTGAAGATGGTGGTCCAGGTGACCGCGGCCGCGATGGAGCTCGACAGGGCCATCAGCGGCCCGTTGCGCGCCGCCTCCAGAATCGTGTTGTGGAAGGCCTGGTCGGCGGCCCGGCCCGCCTCGGTGGCGAGGCCGTGGCGGCCCATCTCCTCCAGGGCGTGGCCCATCCGGGCGATGTCGAGGCCCGAGCGCCGCTCCGCCGCCAGGGCGGCGGCGGCCGGCTCGACGATCATGCGCAACTCGAACAGGTCGCGGATGAACGCCTCGCTCGGCTCCGCCTCGAAAGCCCAGGCCAGGATGTCGGGATCGAGCAGGTTCCAGCGGCTGCGCTGGCTCACGCGCGTCCCGGTGCGCGGGCGACTCTCCACGAGGCCCTTGGCGCTCAGGATGCGAATCCCCTCGCGATAGGCGGTGCGGGACACCTTGAGCTGCTCCGAGAATTCGATCTCCCCGGGCAGAACATCCCCCGGCGCGTGGCGGCCGGACAGAATCGCGACGCCGAGATCGCGCGCCACGGAGCCGTGGATGCGACGCCAGCTTGAGGCAAGCGGAAGCCGGATATCTTCGTGCCCGCGGTCCTGCCTCACCCGTCACCTCCGGTCCGCGCCACCGGGACGGGGCAGGATCGCCGCGAATGTATCCTGAAGTTGTAGGAGCGCAAGCATCGGCAGCCGTAGGCAGAGGCGCCTGAGGGCTTGCGACCACGGGGGAATCGGACTAGCTTAATTGTATGAGTAATTGGTCCGCATCGCCCGGACGCATCCGGGGCACCGCCCTGGTCGACACCGCGGACGCGGCGTCGACCGAGACGTTTCGCGCCGTCGATCCCGCGACCGGAGCCCCGCTGGATCCGCCCCTCTCAGCCGTCGCCGCCGCGGAGGTCGCGGCCGCCTGCGGGCTGGCGGAGGCGGCGTTCCCGGGCTTCTCACAGACCGATCCCCAGACGCAGGCGGACTTCCTCGAAGCGGTGGCGGCGGCCGTGGACGATCTCGGCCCGCCCCTCATCGAGCGGGCCATGGCCGAGACGGGGCTGCCGCGGGCACGCCTGGAGGGCGGGCGGGCCCGCACGGTCGCCCCGCTGCGCCTGTTCGCCGGCCTCGTCCCGTCGGGCGCGTGGGTTCAGGCCAGGGTCGATTCGGCCCGGCCCGAGCGCCAGCCTCTGCCCCGGCCGGACCTGCGGCGGCGCCACGTCGCCCGCGGCCCGGTGGCGGTGTTCGGGGCCTCGAACTCCCCGCTGGCCTTCTCGGTGGCGGGGGGCGACACGGCCTTCGCCCTGCCGGCGGGCTGCCCGGTGGTGGTCAGGGGCCACCCGGCCCATCCCGCCACCGGGGAACTGGTGGGGCGGGCCGTGCGCAGCGCGGTGAAGGCCTGCGGCCTGCGCGAGGACATGTTCTCCTACCTGCCGGGACCGTCGACAGCACTCGGTGCTGCCCTCGGTGCGGCACTCGGCGCGGCCCTGGTGGCCGATCCGCGGATCCGGGCCGTGGGCTTCACCGGATCGCGCGGGAGCGGGCTCGCGCTGATGCGGGTGGCGGTCGCCCGGCCCGCGTCGATCCCGGACTACGCCGAGATGAGCGCGGTCGCCCCTGTGCCGCTGCTTCCCGGCACCCTGCGCGACCCGAATGCGACCCTGGCGGCCGGGTTGGTGCAGTCCGCCAGGCGGGGAGCCGGTCCGTTCTGCACCAAGCCGGGTCTCCCGATCGGGATCGCGGGTCCGGACCTGGACGCCTTCGTGGAGGCCGTCGGCGCGCTGATCCGCGCCAGCGTTCCCCACACCATGCTCACCGCGGCCGTGAGGACGCGGTTCGAGCGTGCCGTCGCCGCCCGGGCGGACCGCCCGAGGGTGACGGTCACGGCGCGCGGGGCGGCGGGGCTGGGGGGTGCCCCCGCCGCCCTGCTGCGCACGGGCGCGCGGCCCTTTGGCCGATCCGGCCTGGGCCGAGGATATGTCCGGCCCCGCCGCCCGGGTGGCGACGGTCGCCGACCCGGCAGAGATGCCCCGGGTCGGCGAGTCCCCCGCGGGGCAACTGACCGCGACGCTGCATCTCGACCGGGCGGACGCGCACCTCGCAGCAGGCCTGGTGCCGCCTCTGGCCCGGAAGGTGGGGCGGATCCTCGCCACTGGCTGGCCCACCGGCGAGGAGGCGGCCCCCGCGATGGTGCATGGCGGCCCGTTCCCGGCCACGTCGGACGGCCGCGGCACCTCGGTGGGCACCCTGACCATCGGGTGGTTCCTGCCCCCGGTCTGCCATCGGGACCTGCCCGACGCGCTCCTGCCGCCCCCCTGCGCCCGGACAACCCCTCGCATCTGTCGCGCAGGACCGACGGCGCACTCAACCCGCGACCGGGCCGCTGATCGGCGGCCGCGCGACCCTCGACGGCCGCGCGTCCGGGACGCCCCACGGGGACCGTCCCTGGGAGGACTCACGATGGACGGATCACTCATACAAATGCGCCGGAGCGACCGGCAGTGCGGGGGCGTGCGGCCAGAGGAGGGCCGGGTGCGGCCGGCCCGCGGCCTGGGCCGCATCGGGGGCGACGGCACCGTCCCCCGGGAGAAGCCGTTCTCCTCCGGGGAGGCGACCATGTCCCACGGCATCGCGAACCTGAAGCACCGCCACTTCACGGCCGCGCCGTTCCGCCCCCCCGGCGACGCGCGCGTCCCGGGCACCGGACCCGCGCCGCTTCCGTCCGACGGCGGCGGCGCGACCCGGCCCGGCGACGCGTCCGAGATCGCGGCCGGGCCGTTCGCGCCGGCGCTGCCCAACCGGCCGGCGCCCCCCCGGCCGGCCGACGCCGCCATGCGGGTGCTCTGAGATGGCGGACCCGATCCGGATCGGACTCGTGGGCGTCGGCAAGATCGCCCGCGACCAGCACCTGCCGGTCATCGCCGCCAGCCCGGATTACAACCTCGTGGCGGTGGCGAGCCGGCACGGCAGCCTCGATGGCGTGCCCAACCACCGGACCCTCACGGAGATGCTGGCGGCGCGGCACGGCCTCGACGCGGTCGCCCTGTGCCAGCCGCCGCAGGCGCGGTTCCAGGCCGCACGGGAGGCAATCGCCGCGGGCCTCCACGTGTTCCTGGAGAAGCCGCCCGGCGCGACGCTGGCCGAGGTCGGGCTCCTCGTGGAGGCCGCGCGGGCACGGGGCGTGAGCCTGTTCGCGAGCTGGCATGCCCGCCACGCGCCCGGGGTCGCGCCCGCGCGACGCCGGCTGTCGGGGCGCCGGCTCCAGTCGGTGTCGATCGCGTGGCTGGAGGATGTCCGGCACTGGCATCCGGGCCAGGACTGGATCTGGGACGCGGGCGGGATGGGCGTGTTCGATCCGGGGATCAACGCTCTGTCGATTGCCACCCACATCCTGCCGCCCTTCTTCCTCACCGGCGCGACCCTGTGGGTGCCGGAGAACCGGCAGGCGCCGATCGCCGCCGACCTGAACTTCACGGACGCCGTCGGTACCCCGATCCACGCCGCGTTCGACTGGCGTCAGACCGGACCGCAGACCTGGGACATCCGCGTCGAGGCCGAGGACGGCACCCTCGTGCTGTCGCGGGGCGGCGCGGCGCTGTCGATCGACGGATGCGACCAACCCCTCCCGCCGGAGGCCGAGTATCGCGGCCTCTACGACCGCTTCGCCGCCCTGATCCGGGGCGGTGAGAGCGACGTCGACCTCGATCCGCTCATCCACGCCGCCGACGCCTTCATGCGTGGGGCGCGCCGCACGGTGGAGGCCTTCACGGACTGACCGAGAAGGAGCCCGGCGGGACACGAACGCGACAGAGCCCGACAGGGCCGCGCGGTTAAGGGGGAGTGATCACGATGGGGAAGCACATGCGATGGGCGGCGCTCGCGATCGGCGCCGTTCTGGTCACGGCGGGCCCCGGCCCGGCCACGGCTCAGGATGCGGCGACGCCTCCGGACGGGGGACCAAGCCTGGTGAACCCGGGGCCCAGGGCGAGCCCGGCGCGGAAGGCCCGCTACAGGGCCAACCGCGCCCGGCGGCGGCTGATCCGCGAGGGCCGGAGCTTCGCCGGCGCCAGCAGCGCGGCGGCGTCGAGCATCGCGCAGGGCGCCACGGCGGCCGCGCCGTCGCTGCCGCCCGGCGCCCTCGATCTCGGCCACGGGATCACCCTGCTCCTGAACTACACGGGTGAGTTCGCCACCAACCCGTCCGGCGGCCGGCGCCAGGGCTCGGCCTATGCCGGCCAGGTCTTCTTCGGCCTCGACGCCGATCTCGGCCGCCTCGCCGGGATCGACGGCGGCTCGGTGCACGCCATCGTGACCCAGCGCCACGGGCGCAGCTTGGCGCAGGACTACATCGGCAACACCACCAGCGTGCAGGAGATCTACGGCGGCGGCCAGACGGCACACCTGTCGCTGCTGTCCTACGAGCAGAAACTGTTCGACAACCGCCTCGACATCGAGGCCGGCCGGCTCCTGGCCAGCGTGAACTTCCTGGCCTCGCCGTTCTACTGCAACTTCCAGAACAACGGCCTCTGCGGCAATCCGAAGGGGGCCTTCAAGATGACGAACATCACGTGGTGGCCGATCGCCACCTGGGGCGCCCACGCCAAGGCCTGGGTCACCGACAGGGTGTTCGTGCATGCCGGCGTCTACGAGGTGAATCCGCGCGCTCAGCAGGACAACCAGAACGGGATCGACTGGTCGACCCGCGGCGCCACCGGCGTCGTGGTGCCGGTGGAGGCCGGCTACTCGACCAACTTCGGCAACGACCCGCTCCCGCGCAACTACAGCGTCGGCGCCATCATCGACCGGTCGGATTACGCGGATCCGGTGCAGGACGTGCGCCGCGGATCCTACCTGATGAGCGGCCTGGATCCGCTGACCCGGTTCGGCCGGTCGGCGGTCTTCGCGCGCTTCGACCAGATGGTCTGGCGTCCGGATCCAACCGGCGTCCAGGGTCTGGCCCTGTTCGGGGTCGCAATGGCGGGGACCGGCGGCCGCCAGTTCGAGGATTACTACGTCAACGGCGGCGCGGTCCTGACCGGCACCTTCGCGGGCCGGCCCTACGACACGCTGGGCTTCGGCTTCGCGCTGGAGCACTTCTCGCCGCTGGGTCTGGCCAACATCCGGGCCGCGCGGGCAGCCCTGGGCCTGAGCAACCGCGGGATCGCCTCCAACCAGACCATCCTGGAGGTGAGCTACGGCATCCAGGTGACCCCGGCGGTTCGGCTGATGCCCAACCTGCAATACGTCCTCAACCCGCAAGTGCAGGAGCGCTTCCTCGACCGGCCGAAACGGATCCCCGACGCCTTCGTGGTCGGCGCGAAGCTGTCGGTCGACCTGTTCACCCTGGCGGGCTTCGCCAAGGGTCCGGGCAGCCTCTGAGGCCACCACGCCGTGCGGACCGACATCTTCGGTCATGGCCGGCCGCCCGGATCATCCGCGCGACCGCGCCCCGTCAGGGCATCGGCCCGCGAGCCCCCGTGATCGGAGGCGTCCGGGTCCGGCGTCGTCCGTTCCATCGGCGGGAGGCGAGACCGCGGACCCGCGACGGAGGGGACGGGGCCGATGCCGTCTCCCTGTCGGCGCGGGATCCGGGCGCGTCGGGGCATCCGGATCCCGGGCTCCGCGGCGCTGCCCGGGATGACGGGAGGGGACGGGCAGCGCATCGCGGGCCGAGATCCGCCGCGGGCCGACCTCGACACGGGGGTCCCGGGACCGCCGTTCGTGAGCGGCGGATTGTCCGATGGCCCGCCATCATCGCGTCCGCCCTTGACTGGCAGATTGTAACTGTTCTAATTCTTATGAGAAGGTGAGGCGACGCCGATCCGCATCGGGAGACACACGACATGGCCAGCGCACATTGCGACAGCTGCAAGTTCTTCGACGAGCACAAGGGGAATGGCGGTGCCGCCCAAGGTGATGCCGGCCTGTGCCGCTTCAACCCGCCCGTCAGCCAGCCGGAGCCGGATTCCAAGGGCCTCTGGCCGGTGGTCGCGTCGAGCGACTGGTGCGGTCACTTCACGGCCGAGATGAACGCGGCGGAGTAAGCCTCTGCGGAGGCTGCAGGATCGGGGGTCAGCCATCGCGGCTGGCCCTTTTTCGTGCGCGGACCAATTCCGGGCGCGGGCCTTCTCCGGGCGCCTCTTCCCCAGGAGCCTTGCGGGCGCGGTCAGGCCGGCGCGCCGGCGAGATCGAGGGCGTAGAGGTGCTGCCCGGCGGTGATGAACAGGCGCTCCTCGCCCGGGCCGAAGCAGCAATTCGAGCAGCCCTGCGGCGTCGGGATGAGCCCGAGCCTGTGACCCTCGGCGGAGAAGACCTGCACGCCCGATCCGGAACTCGTCCAGATCCAGCCGCGACGGTCGACGCACAGCCCGTCCGGCACGCCTGGCTCCACCGCGGCGACGATGTGCGGCGCACCGAGGCGCTGGTCTCCCGCCACCGGGAAGGCGTGAATCGTATGCCCGTCGCCCCCCAGGGTGCGCGACGTGTCGGTGACGTAGAGCGTGCTCCCGTCCGGCGCGAAGGCGAGCCCGTTCGGCTGCCCGAGTTCCGCGACGCGGTCGAGGACCCCGCGCTCCGGGTCGAAGCGGTACACGCTGTGGTGGCCGAGGTCGGAGGGCGCGAGGCTGCCCTGCCGCGGTGAGGTCAGACCGTAGGCCGGATCGGTGAACCACAGCGCCCCGTCGGCGGCGCAGACCACGTCGTTGGGGGAGTTGAACCGGTCGCCGCGATAGCCGTCGACCAGCACCGCGTAGCGCCCGTCCGGGCTCGTCCGGGCGATGCGGCGGGTGCCGTGCTCGCAGTGGACGAGGTTGCCGTCGCGGTCCACGGTGTTGCCGTTGATGAACGGCGTCGCGTCGATCACCACCTCGACCCGTCCGTCCGGGTGCCAGCCCAGCACCCGCCGCCCCTCGACGTCCGACCAGACCAGGATCCCGCGGGCCGGCCACTAGACCGGGCCTTCGGAGAACACCGCCTGATCGTAGAGGGAGACGAGGCGGGCCGTCCGCGGCATCGCCGCGGCGAAGCGGGGATCCAGGGCGCGCGGCGGATCCACGGGCGGGACGGGCTCGGGCGGCCCCGCGGGGCGCAGCAGGTCTGTCATCGATGCGCCGTCTTCCTCTCCCGCGGCGCTCGCGCCGGGCGCGAGCCCGGACCTCCGGTCGACAGCCGCCCCGCCGACCCTGCGGGCGCGACCCGATCCGATCATCCCCGACAACCACGGCGGGTCCGGTCGGTTCTCGGATTTGCGGGGCTGCGGGTTCAGGGCGGAAAGCCGGCCCGTCGCGCCCCACGTCGGCGGGATTCTGCCCGCGCGCTCAGCGGGCGGATGGGGGATGCCGCTTCTCCGAGGGCGGCACTCTCTAGGAGATCCAACCGGTTCCGACGGATATCGTAGATAAGGCTCCCATTCCGACCAGTCATAATCGGCCGAACCGGCAGAGCCGCGGTCGTCCCGCCGGAATCGTCGAAGTAAATCCGTATCCAAAATGTGCGTTCGTGAGGAGAACGATTTTCTCACACGGGCGAATTGGGAAACCCGTTTCATTGACGTCCGGAGTGAGGACCGTCACTTCTAGGGAACAGTCTGAACATCCGGTCGTGCAGCCTCCGCTCGGTCCGATCGGAGCCCCGTCCAGCCCCACCGCCCCCACCGCAAGGCATCCAGTATGACACGACCGAGACTCGTCGGGCTGAGCGCGAACGTGCAGCGGCCGTCCAAGACCCGCACCCTGGTCGACGCGGTGCTGCACGAGGCCGGCGCGCAGACCGCGCTCGACGCGCGCATCCTGGATTTCGTCGATGCCGGTCCCGGCCTCGGCGCCGCCTGGACCCGTGACCAGCTTCCGACGGCGGCGCGCGACGTCCTGGCGGCCATCGAGGCGGCGGACGGGCTCGTCGTCGGCTCGCCGGTCTACAAGGGTGCCTATACCGGCCTGTTCAAGCACCTGTTCGACCTCGTCGATCCGGGGGCCCTGGCCGGCAAGCCCGTGGCCATCGTGGCCACCGGCGGCGGCGCGCGCCACGCGCTGGTGGTCGAGCACGCCTTCCGGCCGCTCTTCGGCTTCTTCGGCGCCCTCCAGATCCCCACCGCGGTCTACGCCTCGGACGCGGACTTCACCGACGGCGCGCTCACCGAGGCCGGCGTGCGCGCCCGCGCCGCGGAGGCGGGCGGTCAGCTCGCCGCGCTGCTCGCCCATCGGGCCGCGGCCGCCGCGCCGGTCGAACTGGCCGCCGCCGAGTAAGCCGCCCGATGCTCGACCGCCGCACCCTGCTGGCCGCCCTCGCGACCCTTCCCGTTCCCCTCGCCCGGCAGGCCCGCGCGGCCGAGCCCGGCGTGCTGCGGATCGGCTACCAGAAGAACGGGATCCTGGTCGTCGCCAAGCAGCAGGGCATCATCGAGGAGCGCCTGGAGCCCCTCGGGCAGACGGTGCGCTGGACCGAGTTCTCCTTCGGGCCGCCGCTGCTGGAAGCCCTGTCGCTGGACGGGATCGATTTCGGGCAGACCGGCGACGCGCCGCCGATCTTCGCGCAGGCCGCGCGGTCCAGCCTCGTCTACGCGGCCGCCCAGGAGGCCGGCGGCTCAGGCATCGGGATCCTGCTGCCGAAGGGCTCGGGAATCCGCACCCTCGCCGACCTCAAGGGCAAGCGCGTCGCCTTCGCCAAGGCGTCGAGCGCCCACAACCTGACCATCGCGGCCCTGGAGAAGGCGGGCCTGACCTACGCCGACATCGAGCCGGTGACCCTGGCGCCGGCCGACGCGGCGGCGGCCTTCGCCCGGGGCAGCATCGATGCCTGGACGATCTGGGATCCGTACTTCGCCATCGCCGAGGCGGGGGAGGGGGTGCGCGTCCTGGCGCTGGCCACCGACATCGCCCTGCAGAACAACTTCTTCCTGGCGAGCCGGCCCTTCGCGGAGGGCCGGAGCGCCGCGCTCGCCGCCGCCATCGGCGCCCTCGCCGAGGTGGCGGCGTGGTGCCGGCAGAACCGCGGGGCGGTCGCCGACCTCCTGTCGCGGGGCACCGGCGTGCCCCTGGCCGCGACCCGCCGGGCGGTGGACCGGACCGATTACGTGATCGGACCGATGACCGACCGGGTGATCGCCGCGCAGCAGCGGGTCGCCGACCGCTTCCACGCCCTGAAGCTGATCCCGAAGCCGATCCGGATCGCCGACGCGGTCTGGACGGCCCCCGCCCGCAACGGCTGAGACCGACCCCAGAGATCACCGCAGAGATCCCAGCAGACACCACCGCAGAGATCCATGACCGACCGAACGCCCCGCACCCTGTCCCGCTCCGCCGGTCTCGCCCCGAACCGCCGGCTGCTCCTGTCGGCCGGGCTCGGCCTCGCCGCGGCCGCGGCTCTGCGCCCCGCCCGCGCGGCGGGCAGCGTCCGGATCGGCTACCAGAAATACGGCTCCCTCGTGCTGCTGAAGGGCCGCGGCACCCTGGAGACGGCGCTCCAGCCGCTCGGCACGACGGTGTCGTGGTCGGAATTCCCCTCCGGGCCGCCGCTCCTGGAGGCGCTGAACGCCGGGGCGATCGATTTCGGCTCGGCCGGCGAGGCGCCGCCGATCTTCGCCCAGGCCGCGAGCCCGGAGCTGCGCTACGTCGCCGCCGAGCCGCCGGCCCCGCGGGGCGAGGCGATCCTCGTGCCCAAGGACAGCCCGGTGACGGGCGTCGCCGACCTGCGCGGCAAGACCATCGCGCTCAACAAGGGGTCCAACGTCCACTACCTGCTGGTGCGCGCCCTGGAGCGGGCGGGGGTGCCCTACGACGCGGTGAAGCTCGCCTTCCTGGCGCCCGCGGACGCCAACGCCGCCTTCGTGCGCGGCTCCGTCGATGCCTGGGTGATCTGGGACCCGTTCCAGGCCGCCGCCGAGCGCGCCACCGGCGCCCGGGTCCTCGTCGACGGGCGGGGAACCGACGGACAGGCGCTCGCCCCCAACCGCCAGTTCTACCTGTCCCGGCGCGGCTTCACCGAGACCAGCCCCGAGATCGTCTCGGCCGTGATCCGGGCGATCGCGGCGGTCGATGCCTGGGCGGAGGGCCACGCCGAGGCCGTGGCTGCGGAACTCGCGCCCGCGGTGGGCATTCCCGCCCCGGTCCTCACCGTGGCGCTCGGCCGCCTGTCGTACGGCGTCGCGCCCCTCGACGCGGCCGCGGTGGCCGACCAGCAGAAGGTCGCGGACGCCTTCCACGGCCTCGGCCTCCTGCCGAAGCCCATCCGGGTCGCCGACGCGGTGTGGACGCCACCGGCCCACAAGGCCGGCCCCCGGGCGGAGAACCGCTGATGCGCGCCTCCAGGCTCGAGCGCCTGCGCGACGGGGCGCTGCCCTGGCTGGTGCCGGCCGTGATCCTGCTGGGCTGGCAGGCCGCGGTCTCGGTCGGACTGGTCTCCAACCGGTTCATGCCGGCGCCCCTCGACGTGATCCGGGCCGGCTGGGAGGCCGGGCGGACCGGCGAACTCTGGACCAATCTCGGCGTCAGCACCCTGCGGGCGCTCGCGGGCTTCGTGGTCGGCGGCGGCATCGGCTTCGCGCTGGGCCTCGCCAACGGCCTGTCGCGCCTGTCGGAGCGGCTGACCGACACCTCGGTGCAGATGGTGCGCAACGTCCCCCACCTGTCGCTGATCCCGCTGGTGATCCTGTGGTTCGGCATCGGCGAGGAGGCCAAGCTGTTCCTGGTGGCGCTCGGCGTGTTCTTCCCGATCTACGCCAACACCCTGCACGGCATCCGCTCGGTGGATCCCGGCCTCGTCGAGATGGGCCGGGTCTACGGCATGTCCCGCACGGAGCTGTTCACCCGGGTGGTGCTCCCCGGCGCCCTGCCGTCGATCTTCGTGGGCCTGCGCTACGCCCTTGGCATCATGTGGCTGACGCTCATCGTCGCCGAGACGATCTCGGCCTCGTCGGGGCTCGGCTACATGGCCATGCAGGCCCGCGAGTTCATGCTGGTCGACGTCGTCGTGCTGGCGATCCTGATCTACGCGGGCCTCGGCAAGCTCGCCGACGCCCTGACCCGCCGGCTCGAGCGCGCCTGCCTCGGCTGGAACCCCGCCTACAGGAGCGCCTGATGCTGCGCGACGCCGTCCGCCCCGAGCCGCTCCCCGAAGCCGTCGCCGCCGATCCCCGGACCGAGCCCAGGTCCGATCCCCCGTCCGATCCCCGGTCCGATCCCCATCGGCCCGGCGGCCCCGCGCCGTCGCCCGCGGAACTCGGCCGGCGCGGGATCGCCGTCACCGTCCGCGACCTGCGCAAGAGCTTCGACGGCAACGCCGTCATCGAAGGCCTCAACCTCTTCCTGCCGGCCGGTGGCTTCACCGCGGTGGTGGGCCGCTCCGGCTGCGGCAAGAGCACCCTCCTGCGCCTGATCCTCGGCCTGGAGACGCCCACCGGCGGCCGGATCGACCTCGAAGGGTCGGCCGGGAGCGCCCGCCGGTCCGAGCCGCCGAAGCGGATCATGTTCCAGGAGCCGCGCCTGCTGCCCTGGGCCCGGGTCGTCGACAACGTCGCGGTCGGCCTGTCCGGCCACGGCTCACGCTCCGCGCGCCGGACGCGGGCGCTGGAGGCGCTCGCCGAGGTCGGCCTCTCCGACAAGGCCGGGCAATGGCCCGCGACCCTGTCGGGCGGGCAGCGCCAGCGCGTTGCCCTGGCCCGCGCCCTGGTCAGCCGGCCGGGTCTGCTCGCCCTGGACGAGCCCCTCGGCGCCCTCGACGCCCTCACCCGCATCGAGATGCAGGACCTGATCGAGCGGATCTGGCGGACCCAGGGATTCACGGCGCTGCTGGTGACGCACGACGTCGCCGAGGCGGTGGCGCTCGCCGACCGCATCCTCGTGGTCGAGGCCGGGCGCATCGCCCTCGACCTGCAGGTGGAGGTGCCGCGCCCGCGCCGACGCGGGGATCCCGATCTGGCGCGGCTGGAAGGACGTATCCTCGACCACCTGCTCGGCACCCCGCAGGGCTGAGACGCCACGCTGACTTGCCTGAGGCGATTGCGTTCGGTCCCCCGCGGCGGCACCTGTTCGGACGAACCGGGGCCCCTCCGGCGCCCGACGAGCGATCGCATGGACCGCAACGGAGATTCCGATGACCGCACCGACTGACGGGCGCGCCGACGTGCTCTGGTTCCTGCCGACCCACGGCGACGGGCGCTATCTCGGCGCTCAGGAGGGCGCCCGCGCGGTCTCGCTCAGCTATCTCCGCCAGATCGCGCAGGGGGCCGACGAGCTCGGCTATTACGGCGTGCTGCTGCCGACCGGGCGCTCCTGCGAGGATTCCTGGATCGTCGCCTCCGCGCTGGCGCCCTTGACCGAGCGCCTGCGCTTCCTCGTGGCGGTGCGGCCGGGCCTGATGGAGCCCTCCGCGGCGGCCCGCATGACCGCGACCCTGGACCGGATCTCGAACGGGCGCCTCCTGATCAACGTCGTCACCGGCGGCGACCCGGTGGAGCTCGCCGGCGACGGCGTGTTCCTGTCCCACGACGCGCGCTACGCGGTCACCGACGAGTTCCTGACGATCTGGCGCGGCCTCCTCGCGGGCGAGGCCGTGACGTTCGCGGGCGAGCACCTGCGCACCGAGAACGGCCGGGTGATCTTCCCGCCGGTGCAGAGGCCCTATCCGCCGCTCTACTTCGGCGGCTCCTCCCCCGCCGGCATGACGGTGGCGGCCGAGCATTGCGACGTCTACCTCACCTGGGGTGAGCCGCCCGCACAGGTCGCCGAGAAGATCGCCGCCGCCCGGCAGGCCGCCGAGGCGAAGGGCAAGACGTTCTCGTACGGCATCCGCCTGCACGTGATCGCCCGCGAGACCGAGGCCGCCGCCTGGGAGGCGGCCGAGACGCTGATCTCGAAGCTCGACGACGCCACCATCGCCAAGGCGCAGGAGACCCTGAAGCGCCAGGATTCCGTCGGCCAGAGCCGCATGATGGCCCTCCACGGCGGCAGCCGCGACAGGCTCGTGGTGGCGCCCAATCTCTGGGCCGGTGTCGGCCTCGTGCGCGGCGGCGCCGGCACGGCGCTGGTCGGCTCGGCCGATCAGGTCGCCGACCGGATGAAGGAATACATCGATCTCGGGATCGACCGCTTCATCCTCTCGGGCTACCCCCACCTGGAGGAGGCCTACCGCTTCGCCGAGCTGGTCTTCCCGAAACTGCCGCTGCGTCCCACCACCGGCCGGCCGGCCGGCAACGCCCGCAACGACGGTCCGTTCGGCGAGATCATCGCCAACGACCTCGTGCCGGCCCGCCGCGCCGGGGCGCACTGACCGGCGGATCGGCCCGCCCCGCAGCATCGGGCATGGCTGATCTGCATTCAGATGGCCCGGGCGTCACGCTGGCGCCATCCTTGGCGTCCATCCGCCCCGGCCATCGCCGCGCGACCCGCTCGCGCGGCCTGGACGCGTGGAGGATATCCATGACTTCGACCAAGACGGCCCTGTTGGCCATCGGTCTCTGCCTCGGCCCTGCCGCAGCCTTCGCGGAGCAATCCCCGGCCCGCGAAGCCCTCAAGCAGCACTGCACCGGCGACTACATGGATTACTGCAGCGCCTACGCGCCGGGCGGCCCGGAGGTCGAGGCCTGCTTCAAGGCCAACCTCAAGAACCTCTCCCCCGGCTGCTCGGCGGCGATCACCGCCTACAAGAAGGAGCAGCGGGCGACCAAGCGGTTCAGCGAAGCGCGCTGAAGCGTCCGGCCGGGCGGTCCCTGGCGGCTCTGATGCCCGCGCGGGGGGCCCGCCGGGATCGTCCGGGTCCGCCGACGCGACCCACGGCACCGCCGCCGCGCCCGTACCGGGTCGGCGGCCCTGAAGCCCGGATTCCGCGGCGCGGCCGTGGGACGGCGAGCCCCCCCGCGAAGCGCGCGCCGTGCCCGCTGACGGCGCGGCTCGGCCCCCGGGTCACGGGGATGCCATCCCTCCCGTCATCCTGAGGTGCCCGCGCCGGCGGGCCTCCAAGAGGGGCCTCATCACCGGGGCGCCGCGTCCCGTCGGGGCACGGGCCGGGCGGTTCGCGCCGGGCAGGCCCTTTCAGGGAACCGTATGCCTCCCCGAGCGTGGGCGTCGACGCTCGAGGCTCGACGTCGCCGGTCCGGATCCGCGCGGCGGAGCCGGGGATCCGGACACGCCGGCGTACCGAAAAGCCGTACGGATTGCTGGGCCGAGCCCCGGCACTGCCGCGCGGGGACGATGCCACGCCTCTGCCGACGGCGAGGAAGTCCGGCGGCCACGGTGCACCGTGGCCGACGCGATGACCAGACGATAAGTCTTACCGAAATCCTACGCCCGATCCGGATCCGATCGGCAGGTTTCAGCTCCGATCCGATACGGCTGCACTCTGATGTTCCGAGGACAGTCCGAGTAAATATCGCGCCGGAACCGGTCAACCAACACGAAATCTTAAGCGTGCGGCGTCGATCAGGAGGCGCTCATCAATCCCGCGCGGGTCCGGCCTCCATCCGCAACCGCGCGCGACGGCGCAGCGTCGGTGACCACGGCTTGCGCCGGACCGTCGAGACCCGGACCCTGCGCCCATGACCACCGCCGATCTGTCATCCGCCGGGCGCGCGCCGGGGCTCAAGGGCGTCACGACGGCCGCGACGCTGCGCCTGTCGCGCACCGCCGTGGCCGCCGCGGTGGCCACGATGATGATCCTCGTCGATCTCATCAGCTTCTCGCAGCTGATCTTCTCGGGGCCGCTGGCGGAGAGCCGGGCCGCCGGGGTGTCGGCGATGCTGACGGCCTACCTGGCCGGCAGCCTCGTCTTCCTCGCGCTGCGGCGGAGCGTGGTGGTCTCGCTGTCCTTCTTCGGGGCGGCGGCGATCGTGCAGGCCGCGATCGCCGCGGCGGTCGCCGAGCAGCTGCGCGCGGCGGGCCTGACCGATCCCGACGCGGTCGGCCGGATCGTCCTCGTCACCTGCGGGATCTCGACCGCGATCACCGGCCTCGTCTTCGCGATGCTCGGGACCCTGCGCGCCTCGCTGCTGGCGCAGCTGCTGCCGTTCCCGGTTCTCATGGGCTTCCTCGCCGGTGTCGGCCTTCTGCTCCTGCGCAGCGGCGTCCAGATCGGCGCGCAGCTCTCCGATCCCCTCGGCGCGCTGCTCGGCCTCCTCGGCCCGCCGGGGATCGGCCCGATCGATCCCGGCGCGTACGGGCGCGTCGGCCTGACGCTGGCCATCGGCGTCTGCGCCTTCTACCTGCCCCGCCGCATCGCGCACTGGGCGACCTATCCGACCGTGATCCTCGCCAGCTTGGTCGCGGTCCATTGCGGCCTGGCCTGGCAGGGCATCGGCACGACCGCCGCGCAGGCGGCCGGCTGGCTGATCGACCCGCTGCCGACGGGCTCGCTGCTCCGGATGCCGGTCGTCGGCGACCTCGCCTCCTTCGACCCGGCCCTGCTCCTGCCGGTCCTGCCCAAGCTCGTGACGTACGTCGTCGTCGCGGTGATCGTGCAGATCCTCTACGTCGTCAGCGCCGAGCTGGACCTGCGGCGCGCGTTCAACGTCGACCGGGTCTTCGTGGCCTCGGGCTTCGCCAACCTGCTCGGCAGCCTGTTCGGCAGCCCGGTGATGGGTTTCGACCGGACCTCGACGCTGCTGCTGCACAACATCGGCGGCGGCCGCTGGCTCGGGCGCTGGCTCACCCTGGCGGCGATGGCGTCCCTGCTGGTCTTCGGAGCCGGCATCCTGGCGCTCCTGCCGCGCCCGCTGGCCGGCGGCGCCCTGGTGGCCCTCGGCCTCGGCCACCTGACCAACCTCGCGCTGGCCGGCCGGGCCTTCCTGCGCTGGGAGATCGCCATCGCGCTGGTGGTGTGCGCCGCCACCGCGCTGTTGGGCGCGACCGCCGGCTTCCTGGTCGGCGTCGTGATGGCGATGCTGATCTTCGCGGTCCAGTACGCGCAGATCCCGGCCGTGCGCCGGTCCCTCTCGGGGGCCGAGCGGCGCAGCAGCGTCATCCGTGCGCCCGACACGGCCGAGCGGCTGCGCGTGGCCGGGGCCCGGACCCGGATCTACGCCCTGCAGGGCTACCTGTTCTTCCTCAACGCGCAGGCGGTCCACGCCCGGGCCGCGGCCGAGGCCGCGGATCTGCGCGTCCTGATCCTGGATTTCCGGGACTGCGTCGGGCTCGACAGCTCGGCGCTCGTGGCCTTCCGCAAGATCGGGCTGCTCGCCGAGCAGCGCGGCTTCGACGTGCTGCTCGCCCATCTCGGCCCGACGGTGCTGCGGCAGGTCGCGCGCAGCCGCCTCACCGCCAACGGGCGGATCCGGATCCGCGACACCCTCGACGCGGCCCTGCGCGAGGCCGAGGCGACGCTCCTGTCCGAGGCCGGAAGTGCCGGGGCCGGGGCCGGGGAGGTCGCGCACTTCGCCCGGCACATGACGGACCGGCTGCGCTGCGCGGTCGGCCCGGCCGATTTCGCGCCCTACCTGACCGTGCGCGACCTCGCTGCCGGCGAGACGCTGATGCGCCAGGGCGCGGTGGCCGACGCCCTCTACTTCCTCGAATGGGGGACCATCTCCATCGAGATGGCCCTGGCCGGGCGGCCCAACCTGCGCCTGCGCACCACCACGGCGGGCACGGTGATCGGCGAGATCGCCCTGGTGCAGGGCGGCCGGCGCACCGCCACGGCGCTGGCCGAGAGCCCCTGCCGGGTGGTCGGCATCGACCGCGCCACCCTCGCCCGCATGGAGCGCGAGCGCCCCGACCTCGCGCTGCTGTTCCAGCGCTTCCTGCTCCTCGAACTCGCCGGCAAGGTCGTCGACACGAACCGGCTGCTCGAAGCCGAACTGCAGTGAGGAGGCCGGCGGCCGGGTTCAGGCCGCCGCCAGCACCAGGGCGAGCCCGATATGGGTGACCTGATGCAGGAACTGATCGGTGCCGATCAGCCACCAGAAGCGGGCATCCGTCGCCGGAAAGCCGGTGCGCCGGCCGACCAGCGCCTTGCCGCGGTCGATCGCCGCGTGGATCGCGAAATCGGCGAGCGCGAGCCACCACAGGGCCGGCTTGACCATCAGCGCGATCAGCAGCGTGCCGAGCCCGTGCAGCCCGGTATGGGCGCAGAGCGGGGCGAGCCACGCCGAGGACCGCTCCTTGCCTTGCGCCATCCAGTTGCTCTGCAGCAGGAAATCCGCGCCGAGCTGCTTCACCGCGAAGGCGAGGATAAGCAGCGCGAAGGCTCCGACCGGGACGGGCGTGTCGAAGGACGGCATCGCGGCGCTGGCCCTCCTGGGCGCGAGCCCCGCGGTGTCCCTCCGGAGGCGTCGCGCGATCCGAATCGGGACCGGCAGAGCATACACCGCCGCCCGGGCCCTGGCGCGCGGCCGCAGGCCCGTCTGCCCCGGGCGCCGCACGCGCTGCGTCTTCCGGCCTGCCCGGTCCCGCGCTACGTGACAGGGTGCGGCCTGACGGCCGGGACCGGGAGGAGCCACGATGGTCGAGGATCGCGTCTTCATCGTCACGGGCGCGGGCTCGGGCCTGGGCGCGGCGACGGCGCGGGGCCTCGTGGCGGCGGGGGCCCGGGTGGTCCTGGCCGACATCGCCCGGGAGGCCGGCGCCCGGGTGGCGGCGGATCTCGGCGCGGCGGCCCGCTTCGCCGAGACCGACGTCACCCGCGAGGCCGACGGGCAGGCGGCGGTCCGGGCCGCCCTGGACGCGTTCGGGCACCTGCACGGGCTCGTGAACTGCGCCGGCATCGCCCCGGGCGAGAAGGTGGTGGGCCGCGACGGGCCGCACGGGCTCGAGACCTTCGCGCGGGCGGTCTCGATCAACCTCGTCGGCACCTTCAACATGATCCGGCTGGCGGCCGAGGCCATCGCCCGCGAGGCGCCCGACGCGGCGGGCGCCCGGGGCGTGATCGTCAACACCGCCTCGATCGCCGCCTTCGACGGCCAGATCGGGCAGGCGGCCTACGCGGCCTCCAAGGGCGGCATCGTCTCCATGACCCTGCCGATCGCCCGGGAACTCGCCCGGCACGGCATCCGGGTGGTCACCATCGCGCCGGGCATCTTCGAGACGCCCATGATGGCGGGGCTGCCGCAGGAGGTGCAGGACACGCTGGGCCGGAGCGTGCCGTTCCCGCCGCGGCTCGGCCGCCCGTCGGAATACGCCGACCTCGTCCGCCACATCTGCGAGAACCCGATGCTGAACGGCGAGACGATCCGCCTCGACGGGGCGCTGCGGATGCCGCCCCGCTGAGGCGCCTCAGCCGATCGACACGCTGGTCAGGATCCCGGCGGCCCGGCGGACCTCGTCGGCGATCATCTCCTCGCTCGGTCCGTCGATCGGCATGTCGGACAGGATCGCCGCCACGTCGCGCTTCACGTCCTCGCGGATCTCCGGGTTCTCCTCGGAGAGCCGCCCGATCAGGACCCCGAGCACGATCTCCAGCGCGGAGAGCTTGGCGTGCAGGCGCGTGAACTCGTCCAGCGGCTCGGGCTCGTTCGCGGTCATGGCCGGCTCCGTCTCGAAGGGGGCGGCCGACGCGGATGGGTGCGCCGGCGCTGGTCGCCCCCTCATACAGCCGGGGGGGGGCCGTCGTCTCGCCGGTCCGCGCGGCCGGGAGCGTCGCACCCCGGAGCCCGCGGGCCGCCCGGCCTGACCCGGCGCGCTTTTCGGATCCGCGGTCGGCAACCGTCTCGCGCAAGCGACGTTTCTCGGTCCCGTGATCGAACCCCGCAGAGGGACCCCGCCATGATCCATCGTCTCGCAGCCGCGGCCGGCCTGCTCGCGCTCTCCACGAGCCTCGCCCTCGCCCAGACCGCCACCTCGACCCCCGCCGAGCCGGCCAGCAAGGCCGACGCCAATCTCAAGGAGTGGCAGGTCGCCAAAGTCGCCAAGGTCGGCCTCGCCCAGGCGCTCACCACCGCCGAGGGGCAGGGCGAGGAGAAGGGCGGCCGCGCCATCGACGCCGACTTCGAGAAGGCCGACAGCAAGGATCCGGCCCATTACAGCGTCAAGGTCGTCTACCCGAGCGGCAAGCTGGTCGAGTACGGCATCAACGCGGATACCGGCGTCCTCTACAAGACCGAGAACCAGCCGTTCGAGCGCTACTTCACCCGGCTGAAGGCCTCCGACTTCCAGAACGCCAAGACCTCGCTGAAGGACGCGCTCGCCATCGCCGAGCAGAAGGCCGGCGGCGGCAAGGCCTACGAGGCCGAGGTCGAGAAGGACGGCGCCTCGGTCCAGTACGAGATCAAGGTGGCCGGCGCCGACAAGGAGCAGGAGGTCAAGGTCGGACCGGACGGCAAGGTCCAGAACTGAGGCCGAGGGCTTGCGGCGGCGCAGGCCGCCGCAAGCCCCTCCGTCCCTGCGGGCGGAGCGCAGCGGTGACGGCCGGGTCGGACCGGCCGCTGCATCCTGTCACCCCACCGCCCGCGGAGCCGAAGCGCCCCCACGGCACTTCCCATTTCGCGATGCGGCCCCGATGGCCGCGGACGGGGAGGGCGGCATGGACGCGGGTGCGCTGGAGATCGACGCCCATCTCGGACGGGCCCACACCCGGGTCGAGGGCCCCGACAAGGTCACCGGCCGGGCCCTCTACAGCTCCGACCTCACCGGGCCGGAGACCGGCACGGCCCACGCGGCCCTGGTGACCAGCACGGTCGCCCGGGGCCGCATCACCGGGTTCGACCTCGCGGCCGCCGAGCGGGTGCCGGGCCTTCTGGGGATCTTCACCCACCGGGACTTCGCGGGCGCGGTGGCGCCGGTGAAGCACCTGATGGCCGGCGGCTTCGCCAACAGCTCGCACCGGCCCCTCGATTCCGACGTCGTCGCCTATGCCGGCCAGATCGTGGCGCTGGTCGTCGCCGAGACCCTGGAGGCCGCCGCGGCGGCGGCCGGTGCGGTCAGGGTCTCCTACGCGGAGGAGCCCGCCGCCGGCGGATTCGACGCGCCCGGCGCCGAGACGCTGCGCCTCGCCGACCTGAAGCCCCACCACGCGGATATCGAACGGGGCGACGCCGAGGCGGGCTTGGCGGACGCGGCCGTCCGCGTCGAGGCGCGCTACGCGACGCCGGTCCAGCACCACAACCCGATCGAGCTGTTCACCACCCGGGCCGCCTGGGACGGCGACCGGCTCACCGTGCACGAGCCGACCCGCTACGTCGGCGCCGTCCAGCACGGGCTCGCCGCGCAGCTCGGGCTGGATCCCGCGCAGGTGCGGGTGGTGGCCGGTCTGATCGGCGGCCATTTCGGCTCGAAATTCGCGCTGTCGCAGCACACGGCGCTGGTCGCCCTGGCGGCGCGGCGCCTCGGCCGGCCGGTCTCCCTGGTGCCGAGCCGGCGGCATTGCTTCACCATCGCCAATTACCGGCCGGAATCGCGCCACCGCATCCGGCTCGGCGCCGACCGGACCGGCCGGTTCACCGCCCTGGTGCACGAGGCCGAGACCGTGACGTCGCGCTTCGATCCGTTCGTCATGGAGGGCGCCGAGGTGACCGCCAGCCTCTACGCCTGCCCGAACATCCGCACCGAGGAGCGGGCCGTGCGGGTCGACCGCAACACGCCGGGACCGATGCGGGCGCCCCCGGAGGTGCCGTTCCTGTTCGCCCTGGAGAGCGCCGTCGACGAGATGGCGGCGGCGCTCAACATGGACCCGATCGCGTTGCGTCGGCTCAACGACACGGCGGTCGATCCGGTCACCGGAAAACCGTTCTCGACCCGGCCGCTGATGGCCTGCTTCGACGCCGGGGCGCGGGCCTTCGGCTGGTCGCGCCGGGCCCCGCCCCCGGGCACGATGCGCGACGGACCCTGGCGGGTGGGCCTCGGCTGCGCCGCCTCGGTGCGACCCGTGAAGGTCGCCGCCGCCACGATGCGGGTCCGGCTCGGCCCGGACGGCGCCGCCGAGGTGGCCTGCGCGCACCACGAGATCGGCAACGGCATCACCACGCTGCTCGCCCTGGGCGCGGCGGACGGGCTCGGCGTGGCGGTCGAGCGGGTCACGGTCCGGCTCGGCGACACGAACCTGCCGGCGGCGGGCATCTCCGGCGGCTCGAGCACGACGACCAGCCTGATGAACGCCCTGGCGCTGGGCTGCGGGCAGCTCCGCGCGGTGCTGGCGCAGGCCGCGACCGGGCAGGGCGGCCGCCTCGCCGGCCAGGATCCGGGTTCCCTGCGCCTCGCGGGCGGGCGGCTCGTCGCCCCGGACGGGACCTGGATCGCCCTCGCGGAGGCGGTCGGGCCCGAGGGGGTCGCGACGGTCGCGGAGTTCGTGCCCGAGGGCAGCGACCGGGAGACGGCGCTCAGGGGCCTGCGCGGCGGCCATATCGGGCTGGCGCTCGGCGGCGCGGGGAAAGCGGTGTCCTGGGGCTTCGGGGCGCAGTTCGCGGAGGTCCGCGTCCATGCCGAGACCGGGGAGATCCGGGTGGCGCGGCTCACCGGCGCCTTCGCGGCGGGGCGGATCCTCAACCCGCTGACCGCGAAGAGCCAGCTCATGGGCGGGATGATCTGGGGCCTCGGCTCGGCGCTCCTGGAGGAGACGGTGCTCGACGGCGCCACCTACCGCAACCCGGACCTCGCCGAGTACCTCGTGCCGACGGCGGCCGACGCGCCCGAGGTGGAGGCGCTGCTGGTGCCCGACCCCGACGATCAGGTCGACGCCCTGGGCCTGAAGGGGCTGGGGGAGCTCGGCATCATCGGGATGAACGCGGCCATCGCCAACGCCGTCCACCACGCCACCGGCCGCCGCATCCGGAGCCTGCCGATCCGGCTGGAGGACATGGCCTGAGGGGCCGCCGTCTCCCGCCCCGCAGAGGGGGAGGGCGCGGGTGCGCCCTACTCCATCGTCGGCGCCAGCTTCTTCACGCCCTGCACGTCCTCGCCGAGCCACGCCGCGTTCTTGGCGGTGCCGTCGAAGGTCGCGCTCGTCTTGAACAGCTCGTACTTGCCCTCCAGCGCGTAGGGTTTCGAGCGCGACAGCAGCTCGGCCACCGCCGCCTTGTCCATCGGCTTGAAGGTCTTCACCGCCTCGAAGGCCTGGTCGAGGTCGCGCTGGTTCTGGATGCCGGTGATCACCACCGAGACCGGCAGGTTCAGCGAGAAGTGCAGGTACTCAAGGGGCTTGATCGGCGCGTCCGCCTTCAGGATCACCCCGTCGCCGAAGGTCTTCATGGCGAGCGGCGCGATGCCGTTCTGCACGAGGTACGGCAGGACGAGGTGGCTGAACGAGCGGAAATGCGCGTCCATCACGTTGACGGGCATCTGCACGGAATCGAAGTGGAAGCCGCGCTCGGCGGCGACCTCCAGCATCTGCAGGTGGATGCGCGGGTCCTTGTGGCCGGTGAAGCCGATGTAGCGCAGCTTGCCCTGCTTCCGGGCCTCCAGGAAGCCTTCCATCGCCCCGCCCTCGGCGAAGACCCGGTCGGGGTCGTCGTAGCGCAGGATCTCGTGGTGCTGGACGAGGTCGATCCGGTCCGTGCGCAGGCGCAGGAGCGACTGGTCGATCTGCTTGAGCGCCTCCTCCTTGGTCCGCCCGTCCATCTTGGACATCAGGAAGACCTTGTCGCGGTAGCCGCCCTGGGCGAGGGCGGCACCCATGCGCAGCTCGGAGCGGCCCTCGTTGTAGTCCCAGCAATTGTCCATGAAGGTGATGCCGCGGTCGATCCCGGCATGGATCAGCCGCGTCGCCTCGTCGTCGGTCACGGCGCTCTTGCCGAGGTGGAACCCGCCCATGCCGATCGCCGAGATCGTCTCCGACGTCCGGCCGAAGGGCCGGTAGAGCATCTCGCCCCGCAATTCGCCGGGCTCGGTGACGAAGGGCAGGTCCGCCGGGTCCTGCGGCCGGTTGCCGGGGAGCGCGGGGGCGTTCACGGCCGCACCCGCGCTGCCGGCGCCCGCGAGGCCGGCGCCTGAAAGTCCCGCGCCGAGCACGGCGCCCTGAAGGAAGCTGCGGCGTTCCATCGGCTGTCTCCGTTCGAGGATGTCTGGGTGAGGGCAGGTAACGGTTCGCACCGGGTCATCGTTCGATCTCCTCGGCGAGGCGCCCTGCCGCGTGGAGCAGGCGCAGGGCCGCGCAGGCGGCGCCGTAGCCGTTGTCGATGTTGACCACCGTGATGCCGGGCGCGCAGCTCGCCAGCACGGCGTCGAGGGCGGCGCGCCCGCCCGCGGCGACGCCGTAGCCCACGGAGGTCGGGACCGCGATCACCGCCCCGGCCACGAGGCCGCCGACGACGCTGGGCAGCGCCGCGTCCATGCCGGCGGCGACGATCACCACCGGATGCGCCCGGATCTCCTCGATCCGCGTGGTCAGCCGCCACAGGCCGGCGACGCCGACATCGGCGAAGAGCGTCGCGGCCCGGCCGGCATAGGCCAGCACCCGCAGGGCCTCGCGGGCGACCGGCACGTCCGAGGTGCCGGCCGCCACCACGGCGACCCGGGCCGGGCCGGCGATCCGCGGCGCCGCGCCGAACACCGCCGTGCGCGAGACCGCGCAATAGTCGAGCCGCGCGGCTGCGCTGAGCCGGTCGCGCTTCTCCGGGTCGAGGCGGGTGAGGAGGAGCGAGGCGCCGCGCGCCCGGGCGGCCTCCAGGATCGCGTCGATCTGCTCGGGGCTCTTGCCGGCGCAGAAGATCGCCTCCTCCAGGCCGATCCGCTCGGACCGGGCGAAGTCGAGGGTGAATTCCTCCGCCACGCTCACGGCCGGGCCTCCCGCTGTCCGACCAGGAAGGCGCTGCCGACCCGGTAGGGGGCGAACCGGACCGGGCCGTCGAGGCGCGCCGGCGCGAGGGTGCGGATGCCGGCCCCGAGGGCGGCGCGGCGCTCCGCGTCGAGGGCGGCGAGGCTCCCGGGATCGAGTTCCACCACCACGCCCTCGGCGCGCACCCGGCAGCGGACCGCGCGCCCGATGCCGCCCCCGGCCAGCGCCCCGCCCACCAGCCGCTCGACGGCGTGGATGAAGCCCAGGGTCTCGGGCTCGATCGGGATGCCGGTCTCGACCCGGCTGGACAGGCAGGGCGCCGCCGGCAATTCGGCCACGGTCCCGAGGCCGAGGTCGCGGGCGAGCGCCCGGACCGCCGCCTTGTCGAAGCCCGCCTCCACGTAGGGGTGGCGCACGCCGTGCTCCCGGGCGGCGTCGAGGCCGGGGCGGTACTCGCCGAGGTCGTCGCGGTTGGCGCCCGACAGGATCTGCCGGTCGGTGACGCGCCGGACTGCCCCGTACAGGTTGGTCTTGCAGAAGAAGCAGCGGTTGACCGGGTTCGCCCGGTAGGCCGGGTCGGCGAACTCGCCGGCCTCGATCACCCGCAGGTCCCAGCCCTCGCGGACGCCCTCGGCCCGGACCCGCGCGGTCGCCTCGTCGGGCACGGCCGGCGAGACCGCGTGGACCATCAGGGCCGTCCCCGGCGCCCGCCGGTGGGCGAGGGTGGCGAGCGTCAGGCTGTCGACCCCGCCGCTCACCGCCACCGCGACGGGTCCGAGCCCCGCCAGGACGGATTCGAGATGCTGGCGCGTCATCGCTTCTCCTCCTCCGGCGTCCCCGCCGGCTGCGGTTCCAGGGCGAGGCGCTCAGCCTCCCGGCGCAGGGCCGCCCGCGCGGCGTGGCCCGCCGCGTCGCGCGCGTCGTCGGCCTCGGCCTTGGCGGTGCGCCCGCCCGGCCGGTCCACCACCTTCACGCGCACCGACCGGCCGTCCTGCGCCACCGTGCGGGCGGCGCGCTCGAGCACCGCGCCCTCCACCGGGTGATACCGCAGGCCGATGGTGGTGGTCTCCCGGAAGCAGGCCGCGATCACCGCCTCCAGGCTCTCCGGGCGCGCCAGGATCTGGATATGGGCCATCATCCGGCCCTTCTTGCCGAGGACCGGCGCCTGCACGACGTCGAGCACGCCGGGGTCCGCGCGCAGCCGGTCGAGGCCCATGGCGAGGTCCTCGCCGGACTGGTCGTCGACCTCGAAGGCGATCACCGCGAGGTCCCGCCGGCCCGATCCGCGTGCGACCGCATCCTCCAGCACCAGGACGCGCAGGCAGTTGCTCAGGCCCGGCAGAACCTTCGTGCCGAAACCGATGCCGGTGCGTCCGAGAAGGCCCCGGGGCCGGCCCCGCCCGGGATCGTCCCCGCAGAGGTGGCGCAGGATCGCCGCCCCGGTGGGGGTCACGCGCTCGCCGGCGATCCCGTCGTCGAGGGTGGGGAAGCCTTCGAGGAGCAGCGTCGTGGCGGGGGCCGGGACGGGGAGGGGGCCGTGCTGGGTCCGCACCCGGCCGGAGCCCAGCGGCAGGGCCGAGACGCTCCAGCTGCGCACCTCCAGCGCGGCGATCAGGTGGGCGGCGGCCACGATGTCGGCGATCGAGTCGAAGGCGCCGACCTCGTGGAACGCCACCGCCTCCACGGCAACCCCGTGGACCCGGGCCTCGGCGTCGGCGAGGTGGCCGAAGATGCCGAGCGCGTGCGCCCGCACGGCCGGCGCGAGATCGGCAGCCTCCAGCGCGGCGCGGATCTCCGCCCAGGGCCGGTGGCCGTGTCGGTGATCGGGCGCATCGCCGTGGCCGTGGCCGTGATCGTGGCCGTGATGCCCGTGGTGATCCCGCGCAGGGTGAGGGTGGCCGTGCCGTTGCGGTCCGTGACCGGGCTCGGCCCCGGGGGCCGAAACGGCGAAGCGCAGGCCCTTCAGGATGCCGTCGTTGTGGCCCTGCGTCGCGCAGGCGATGCGCGCATCGACCGCCCGGACGCTCGCACGCACGCCCTCTTGGTGCTCGGGAAAGGCGTCCAGCAATGCGGCGGCGAACATGTCGCCGGCGACACCGCCGAGCGGGTCGAGGTGGATGTGCATCGTCTGTCAGGCGGTCCCGGCCGGAGGGAAGGTCCGGCTGAGATCGGCCGATTCGGGCCCGCGGCAAGGTTCGCCCTGCGACTCACGCGGTCGGCCCTGCCGCGGCGTATCGCCCGCCGGGCTCAGGCGAGCTGCAGGTAGGCCGGGTCGAACAGCCCCCGCTCCCTCAGCCCATCGAGGTCGCGGATCGTCAGGCGCCGGCTGCGGAGGGCGACGAGGCCGCTGGTGCGCAGCTCCTTGAGGGTCCTGTTGATGTGCACGCTCGTCTGGCCGAGGGCGTCGGCGAGGTCCGGCTGGGTCACCGGCATCGGCAGCGAGGTCCCGTCCGCGAGTCCGACCCGGGCGAGGCGCAGGTGCAGCTCGCAGAACAGGTGGGCCAGCCGCTCGATCGCCGAGCGCCGGCCGACGCTGGCGATCCACTCGCGGTGGATGGCCAGGGTGGCGAGCATCTCCCGCCACAGGCATTCCTCGACCGCCTGCCGGTTGCGCATGGCGTCGCCGATCTGGTCCGGCGTGATCCGGGCGACGGTGACCGGGGTCAGCGCCCCGATGGCGTGGTCCATCCGCGCGCGGCGGAACACGAAGGGATCGCACAGGTCGCCCGGCAGGAGCAGCGCGACGATCGCCCGCCGCCCGTCCGGGAACTGCTTGTAGCGGCAGGCCCAGCCGTCGAGGATGAGGTGCGTGTGGTAGGGGTCGCTCTGCTGCCCCTCGATGTCCTGCCGGGCCGCGACGTGGCGGACGTGCTGACGCGCGAGGCCGTCCAGCATCGCGCGGTCCTCGGGCCCGAGCCGGACATGCCGCTCCATCTTCCGAACGAACGGGTTATCCACGTCCGCCTCCGGTCACAGCGCCGCCGAGCCGACGTGCCGCATGCCGAGCCGCCTCATGCCGAGCCGCTTCATGCCGCGAGCCCCGGGGCCATCGGATGCGCGGCGGCCGGAACCGGGCGCCCCGCCGGGCCGGGCAGCGCCGGGGGGCCGGCGCGGCCACGGCGAGGGGACTCCGCGCCGGGGCCGGTCGGCACGACAGTGACGCCGGCGGTATCGTTGAAATTGGCAGCCACGGATATTTCTATCAGGCAAGGAGCGTCGATCTTCCGGCCAATGAAGTCCGGAACTTCTTGATCGGCTTGTGCCTGTACCGGAAAAACGCGCGCTAACCTGTGTTAGTTCACCTGGCGCGGTCGTCCGGCGCAGGCCGACGGGGCCCAGATCACCTCCGGGATCGGCCCTCGATCCAGCGATTGCTTGGCGCGCAGGCTGTAACCCGCCATCGCCCCAGAATGGGCGACGCGTGCCCTATTCGGCAGCGGCCCCCACCGTATCGGCCATGCGCGCCCGGCGCGTGCCCAGCGGTTGCGGTTTGCCGACGGTGGTGTCCTCGGCGGTCTGGTGCTCCATCTCGGCGTTCACCTGGGCGCCGACCAGCACGATCATGGTCGAGAGCCAGATCCAGGTCATGAAGCCGATGGCCGCGCCGAGCGAGCCGTAGGTCTTGTTGTAGCTGCCGAAATGGGCGACGTACCAGGAGAACAGCAGCGACGCGGCGACCCACAGCACGGCCGCGAGCGCGCCCCCGGCCGTGACCCAGCGCCACCGCGGTGCGTCCCGGCTGGGGCCGTAGCGGTAGAGCAGGGCGAGCCCGAGCAGGACCGCCACCAGCAGGGCCGGCCAGCGCAGCAACGTCAGCCACCACGCATCCGTGCCGAGCCCGACATAGGAGAGCACCACCGGCAGCACCACGACTGCGGCCAGCGCCAGGATGAGGAACAGCAGCGCGCCGGCCGTGAAGGCGAGGGAGACGAGGTTGAGCACGACGAAGTTGCGCGCCTCGCGCTCGTTGTAGACGAGGTTGAGCGCGTCGAAGACGTGCTTCACGCCGCCGTTGGCGCTCCAGACCGACAGCACGATGCCGAGGATCAGGCTGAAGCCGAGGGTGGTGCTGCCCTGCTCGTTCAGCCGCTTGACCTGATCGCCGACGATCTCCAGCGCCCCCTGGGGCAGGATGCCCTGGAGGCTCGCGAGCTGGTCGTTGATGGTCGAGGCGTCGGCGATGAGCCCGTAGCAGGACACCAGCGCCGCCACCGCGGGGAAGATGGCGAGCAGCGTGAAGAAGGTCACGCCGGCCGCGATCAGCGACAGGCGGTTCTCGCCGATGTCGTGATAGGTGCGCACCGCGATGTCCTTCCAGCCCTTGGCGGGGATCTCGGTCGGTCCCGAGGCGTTGCGGCCGCGGTCGGCTTGGGCTCGGGCGACCGCGTGAGCCTCGCCGCCCTCGTGCGAGGGCGAAGACCGCCGGGCCCCGTCGCCGCCGGAGGACCCGACCGGACCAGAGGATCTCGCTGCCGGACGACCCGCCCGCCGCGGGAGGGCCACGAGGCCGATCAGCGCGGTGGCGAGCGCCAGCGTCCAGACCGTCGAAGGCTGCCCGTGCGGACGGGCTGCCTCGGTGCTGGCGGGTTCGGGGGCTGACATCGGCTGACCTCGGAGAAGATGCGGCAGGGATACGGGCGGCGCTCGGGGGTCTGCGCGGGTCAGCGCGCAGACCCCCGAGCGCCGCCACTGCCAGGGGAACGCCACTTCGCGCGCAACGGTTCTCCGTACAGTTGCAATAGGATGCGGAGACCCGGCAGGGCGCCGCCGAACGGCGGCACGGCTGTGATCAGCGGGGCTCCGAGCGGCCTCGGCCGGGTGGCGGCCGAGGCCTTCGCGGCTGCCTTCGCGGCTGCCTTCGCGACCGTGCCGGCGGGGCCGGCGGCGCGGCGATACGGCTCCCGGAGCTGAGCCCGTTCGGGAGAATGGCTAACCCATGTTGCGGCATGGGGACCCCGGGCGGGCCACAACCGGTGCTACGGGGCCACCGGCCCGCTCGCCGACGACCGGACCTGAATGCCCGACACCGAAGGCCCATCCCTTCTCGACTCCGTGGCGGATCTCGCGGGAGACCTCCCGGAGGATCATTCGGACGACCTCGCAGAGGATTTCAGCGGGGACCTCCGGCACGGCCTGCCGGAGACCGTGCGGGCCCATCTCGGCACCCTGCTCGGCCGCGCCTACGAGCAGATCGGTCCGGAGCCCGGCGCCGCCGCCGAGAACTTCGCCGACCTGCTGGCGCGCCTCGATGCCGCCCTCGCGCAGGCCGAGGGCGACCGGGAGGCGACCTTCCGCGCGGGCCTGCTGGAGGTGGTGCCGGCCCTGCACCGCTTCGCCGTCTCGTTGACCCGCGATCCGGCGGCGGCCGACGACCTCGTGCAGGACACCTTGCTGCGCGGTTGGCGCGGGCGCGGGGGCTTCACCCCCGGCACCAACCTGGAAGCGTGGCTGTTCACGATCCTGCGCAACGTGTTCTACAGCCAGCACCGCAAGCACGGTCGCGAGGTCGCCGACACCGACGGCAACCACGCCGAGCGCCTCACCAGCGTGCCCGAGCAGGGCGGCCACCTCGACCTCCAGGACGTGCGCGCCGCCCTCGACCGGCTGGCGCCGGTGATGCGGGAGGCCCTCGTCCTCGTGGCGATCGAGAACATGAGCTACGAGGAAGCCGCGGCGGTGATGAACTGTCGGATCGGCACGGTGAAGAGCCGCGTCTGGCGCGCCCGCGAGCAGCTCGCGCGCATGCTCGGCTACAGCGGGTCCGAGATCGGCAACGACGGCGTGATGCTCTCGGTGACCGGCGCGACGGCCTGATCACCACGGTTCTCGCCGCCCAAGACGTGGTCGTGCTCGCGAAATCGGCATTTCTCTACCGGTATTCAGCGAGAAATTTGACTTAGGTGAAAGCGCCCGGCCCCAGTCCCGGGCGACATAAGGGCGGGTTGGGTCGATCCGTCGGCTCGGCTCAGCTCCCGTCGGTGTGACATCCCCCCGATCCACCGGCGGGAGCCCCATTGCGGCCCCTGCTCGATCCGAATTCGGTCCGGGATGCCCGGCGTTCAGGTCGCGGCGCCGCCCGCCCGGTCCGCGTCGAGCTGCTGCAGCAGCTCCGCCAGCCGCGGATCCAGAGCCTCGTCGATCACAGGATCGTACAGCGCCCGCAACTGGCGGCCGAGGCGCAGACGCGTCGGTTCGTCGAGCGCCGGGCCGCTCGCGACGGGCACCACCCGCAGGGGGGCCGCGGCCCCGCCGGAGGCCCCTCGGGCGGAACGCCCCTGGGCGGAGGGTCGCGGGGCGGCGTGCTGGCGTTCGGGCTGAGGCATCCCCCTTACATCGGCCCAAGCCCGCGCGACGGCAACCACCCGGCCGCGCGTCACGCGCCGTTCAGGCATCGTCCTCGGGCGCGAACACCTCGCCCTTCTCGGCGAGGACGGCATCGGCCTCGTCGCGGGCCAGCGCGTCGCCGGCCCCACCGTCCGGGTCGGCGCGGCCCGAGACCCGGTCCAGGGCGCGTTCCCAGCCGGCCGGCAGCGCCTGCCCCTGCCCGGCGAGGATCTCCCCGGCGCGGCGGCGGACCCGGTCCCAGGTCGCCGGATCCATCACCGCGTAGGCGGTCCCGAGGCCGAGCTCGGTCCCGGCGCGCGCCACGGCCTCGGCCCATCCGGGCGGGGGAGACGAGGTGTCAATCATGGCTGCTGGCCTCCCGCGACGATCTGGGGGCGGAGATAGGGCGCCAACGCCCGGCGGCCTCACCGCAATCCGTGGGCGGCGAGTTCCTCCGGCACGAGGGCGGCCGCATCCTGGCGCGCCAGGATGGCGTCGAGGGGCATCGGGCGGCCGTCCCAGGCGTCGACGCCGACATCGCAGGAGCGGGTGGTGTCGGGGAGCCGGCCGTGGCTGTGCCCGTAGAGGTGGCGCGTCTCCCGCCACAGGCCCGGCCAGGCCCGGTGCGCGTAGTGCGACAGGAAGAGGCGGTGCGCCCGCCCCCCGGCATCCGCGACCGAGAGGCGCGCGCTGTCCACGGGGGGCTCCGCCCAGGGCAGATCCAGGACGCGGTTCGAGTCGTGGTTGCCCCGGACGAGGTGCTTCACGCCGTTCAACCGGGCGAAGATCGCCGCGCAATGGGCGCGGCTCGCATGGGCGGCGAAGTCGCCGAGGTGCCAGACGACGTCCTCCGGACCGACGGCGGCGTTCCATCCGGAAACCAGCGCCGCGTCGTGGGCCTCGATGTCGCCGAACCGGGCCGCGCGGTGGCGCAGGATGTGCGGGTCGCCGAAATGGGTGTCCGCGGTGAAGAAGATCGCCATGCCGCCGAGACTCGCATCCGAGATCGCATCCGCACCGATACCGTCCGGGCAGGCCGCGCGGTGCCGGACCGAGGTGGTCCCATCCGCGCCTCGGGCAAGGCTGCGCGGCATCCTGCCCCCGGGTCCGCGCGGGCGGAGCGGTCCGAAGCCGGCCGCGTTCTGCAACCGGAAACCGTACACGACAGGCGCTAGGCGATGCTCGATCCCACGATCTACGCCCATCTCCTGGATGCGGCCGGGGCGCATCCGACCCTGCGGGCCGCCCTGGTCCAGGCCGGTCCGATCGCCATCGCGCCGCCGGCCCATCCGCACGTCGCCGACCGGCTGTGCGTCGAGGTGGTCAACCAGCAGCTCTCCACCCGGGCCGCCGCGGCGATTTGGGCGCGGATCGAGGCCGCCGCGGCGGCGGCGGCCACCAGCCCGCGCGGGCTGTTCGAGACCGGCGACGCGGCGCTTCTGCGGGCCTGCGGAATCTCGGGCAACAAGGTCCGCGCCCTCCGGGCGATCGTCGCCGCCGAGGCGGCGGGTCTGCTCGGTCCCAACCTCGCCGGGCTGCCCCATCCGGAACGCGCGGCGGTCCTGTGCGGCATCCGCGGCGTCGGCCCCTGGACCGCCGACATGGTCGGCATCTTCCACTTCCACGACCCGGACATCTGGCCCGAGGGCGACGTGGCGGCGGTGGGCTGCCTGCGCCGGCTCACCGGGCTGGACGATACGCGCGCCGTGGCGTCCGCCTTCGCGCCGTACCGGTCGATCCTGGCGCGCTACCTCTGGCACATCAAGGACGCGGGGGTGGTGACGGTCGAGCCGGCGCCCGTCTCCCGGCGCGGGCGACGGGCCGGGGCGGCGGAAGCCGGGTGACGGGCGATGCCATCCGCGCCTTCCCGGAAACCGCCATGCTCCGCCGGGGCAACGTCGGGCGGACGCCGCGGCGGGTATGGCTGGCGCGGCGGCTACGGCTACCGTCGCGGCGTCGGCGCCGCGGTCGGCGCGGGCCTGCTCGGCTTCGCAGGCGGCACGGTGATCGGCTCGGCGGCCGCGCGCAGCGCGGCGCGGCCGGTGGCGGTCTACGAGCCCCCCCGCCAGTGGTGTACGCCCGCCCGGTCGCCGTGCGCGGCTCGGCCTACTGCGCCTCGCGCTACGGCTCCTACGACCCCGCCTCGGGCACGTATCTCGGCTCTGACGGCTACCGTCATTCCTGCCCGTAACGGGCCGGAGAGCGCCTGATTTCGGGCCCCGGTCGCTCGCCGCCGGCCGGGGCCATCGTCGTGTCGGCCGGGCCGGCACCGGGACGATCCAGCCTTCCGCGATGACCGGATCGGACGCCTCCGAGCCCGCCTGCGGCCGAGGGCGCGGGCTCGCGCGTCGTGGCGGCGGCGATGCCCGTCCTCGCCGGCAGAGGCGAGGCTCCCGGCATCGGTCGAGTCCCGCCGGATGCCCGCCGCGCCCCGGCCGCGCACGAGAGCGGTCGCGACGGGAACCGTCGCGGCTTCGGGAGGCGCGTCGGGCCCGGGGGAGCCCCGCCGAGGCCCGACGTTCGGCGCCCTCACGCGGCGCGCTTCTCCACCACGAGGGTGTCGTAGATCTTGTTGTCCGCGTAGAGCCACTTGGCCAGGGCACCGGCGATCAGGGCGCCCGCGATGGGCGCCAGCCAGAACAGCCACAGCTGGGCGATGTACGCGTCGCCGGCGAACAGCGCCACGCCGGTGGAGCGCGCCGGGTTCACCGAGGTGTTGGTCACCGGGATCGAGATCAGGTGGATCAGCACCAGCGCGAAGCCGATGGGGATGCCGGCAAAGCCCGTCGCGGCGCCCTTCGCGGTCGCACCGACGATGATCATCAGGAAGAAGAAGGTCGTCAGCACCTCGGTGACCAGGCAGGCGGTGAGGCTGTAGCCGCCGGGGCTGAGGGTGCCGTAGCCGTTCGAGGCGAAGCCTTTCGGGATCCAGCCCGCCTTGCCGGAGGCGATCAGGTAGAGGGCGCCGGCCGCCACGACCGCGCCGACGACCTGGGCGAGGAGGTAGGGCACGACGTGCCGGCTGGCGCAGCGTCCGCAGGCCCAGAGGCCGAGGGTGACGGCGGGGTTGAAGTGGCCGCCGGAGATGTGGCCGACCGCGTAGGCCATGCTGAGCACGGTCAGGCCGAAGGCGAGGGCGACGCCGAGGAAGCCGATGCCGAGTTCGGGGAAGGCCGCCGACAGCACGGCGGCGCCGCAGCCGCCGAACGCCAACCAGAACGTACCGAAGAACTCGGCGGCCGCGCGACGTCTCAGATCATGGTCCATGGTCGTCCTCCTCCGGAAAAGTCTCTGGGGTTCAGGTCATCAGATCGTTCGTGACGTGTCTTCGGGACCCGGGCGGGCACGGATGGGACGACGGGCGCGTCACGGTGCCGAACCGTTACTGTTTTGTCCAGTCTAAGACCGATTGAATGCAATCGGTCTGCGCCAAGGTCAGGTCCTATCCGGCGGCGATCACTGCATCGCGCGTGCCATCGTCCTCGCACCAGGGCCGCAGCACCTCGGGTACCGTCGCCACGTATTGCGCGCGCGGCCCGACGCCGCCGCCGGCACAGGCCTGATCCCGCGCCCGTCGTCCAAGACCGCGTCGGCGGCCGGGCCGTCCGTCCCGCCGGCGTCGCTGCGGATGCTCGGGCCGACGCGCCTCGGGTCGACCACGCCGCCGGAGCCTGGGCGACGAACCTCGCCTTGCGGGTGCCATTCCGGGCCCCGGGCATGCCCGGGACCGCGTCGGGCTCCTACGCCCGGGCCGGCGAGACCGCGAGCGGCGGCGTGAAGACGGGCGCGGCGTTTCATCGCGCTCACTTCGGATCAGGATGGAGGCGCGGATCTCGGGCCGCCTCGTTCCCCGGGGCGCCCGGCGCGTGGAGAAGGGCCACGGCCTGTCGGGAGGCGTCCCGCTCGGCGGATGCGCGCTCGGCCGGGCGAGCGCCGATGCCCCCCGTACCGCCGCGGCGGAGGGAGCGGGATCGCCGATGTCTGCCGGCACGGCCCGGTACGGAAATTCCTCCGCCGTCATGTCCCCGGCCTCCCAGAGCACGGGAGCGAGTCGCTCCCGCGCGAGGACGCCGTTGCGCCGGATCGTGAGGAGCAGCCGCGCCTTCAGCCGGGTCCCGGCCTCGAATCCGGCCCCGTGCTCCCGGGCCTTCGGCAGGGTGAACTGCACGAGGCCGTCGCGTTCGAGTGCGTCGGCGACGGCGCGGAGCAGATGCGGCACCGCGGCGGTCCGGTCGGCCTTGAACCCGGCAGCGACCCGGCTGTCGGTCTCGGCGGCGTCGAGGGCCGCCGCGAGGCGCTCCAGCCCACGTGCCCGGGGGCGAAATGCACCTCAGCTCCACAACTTCTGAATAATAAATGCGGAGACTATGCCTCGGCGCGCGGTGCATGCGTGAGACCATGGCACCGTGCCCGGGATCGGAGTCGAGCAGCCCGTCGATGTGATGCCCGGTTGGGGACGCTCATGGCGGGCCGAGAACGCGGCCTGTCCTTGACGGCGGCCTGCCTAGCGAGGCGAGCATTGATCTTTGGCGCAAACCATTCGCGTCGATGATGCGGGTATACCAGGAAAATAACTTCGGTTAGGGAACCGGCTTGTGCGCAACCCGTTTGTGCCCCGCTGCCAACTGCGCGGCGACACGAAGGGACGAGGCGAGCGGTGACCGCAGGGGTCGACAGGCATGAACTCCGGCAGATCATCGCCGGCCTGAGCGAGGGCGTGATCCTGGTCGAGCCCGACCAGACCATCGCCTACGCCAACGAGGCCGCCCTCGCGATGCACGGAGCCGGCAGCTTGGACGAGCTCGGGCCCACCGTCG
>NZ_JAKSYP010000209.1:0-233 GCF_022829625.1 Methylobacterium sp. E-046
CTGCTGCTGTTCTTCGTCCTCGGCGTCGGCGCGCTGGTCTTCTCCGGCGTGCCGATCGCCTTCGCGTTCGGCCTGTCCACCTTCGCGTACATCACGCTGACCACCCACGCCCCCGCGATGGTGGTGGTCGGGCGCATGGACGAGGGCATGAGCCACCTGATCCTGCTCGCCGTGCCGCTGTTCGTGTTCCTCGGCCTGCTCATCGAGATGACCGGCATGGCCCGCGCCATGGT
>NZ_JAKSYP010000214.1:0-930 GCF_022829625.1 Methylobacterium sp. E-046
GATGGTGAGGTGGTACAACGAGACCCAAGGCTACGGCTTCAACCAGCCCGATGACTGCAGCGGCAGGGACGTGTTCTTCCATATCTCGGCTGTCGAGCCTGCCGGCATGCGTAGCCTGATCGAAGCGCAAAAGGTCTACGACGACGTCGAGGCCGACCGGCGCAGCGGTAAGGAAAGCGCCGCCAACCTGAAGAGCGTCTGAGCCTTCGCGCTCCGGGATCGTCTCGCGGGCGAGCGTTGAAGCCTAGCTAACCACCCTCGCTCATCCTGCCTCTCGGGCCGCGTCGCGTACTTGGCCCCATCGCCGTGAGGAACGGCATCGAGCCCCGCCAGCCCGTGATGAGATGGGGCGGGGCTGAGCCGTCTGGTCCACCACTAAGGGGTGCAGCCATGCTGGTTGATCGAGAGCAGGCGTTACCGGACGACGCATTGGATCAGATGGCGCGGAAGCTGCTCATCGAGGCGCGGTCGCAGTACACTCAAAAGCTGCTGAGTAGGCACCCAGGCGGTCTGGGTGACGATACCGGCACCAACCTGTTGGCTTGGCTGCTAGACGCTTACGACGACGCTCTGGCCGAGGATGATGGCGACTGAGCTGGCATTATCCAATTGCCTGCGGGTGTGGCGATGGCGTGCCAGAGTACGTGTCTGATTTCAAAGGGCAGCCGGTATGTGACCTCCGGTGCGACATGGTCCGGCGGACAGTGGGCCCACTGTAAGCGCCGAGGATCATCACCTGTCCGTGACAGGCCGGGCAACGTTTCACGGCTGCCACGTGATCGACAGCGGCCTCAGTGAGGCTGACGGCACGCCATTCACCGTCGATCTTCACCTCGCAGGCCTGCGGCTTAGGCTTCGTCATATCTGCGAGGTGCAATAGGCTGAGCGAGCCCACCCCATGTTGAGCAGCGGTCGTGCCGGCCTCGCGCA
>NZ_JAKSYP010000215.1:0-281 GCF_022829625.1 Methylobacterium sp. E-046
GCGGATCGTACAGCGCTTCGGCATCCCGCAGCTCTCCACGGGTGACATGCTGCGCGCGGCCGTGGCGGCGGGCACGCCGGTGGGCCTCAAGGCCAAGGCCGTGATGGAATCGGGTGGCCTGGTCTCCGACCGGATCGTCGCCCGAGAGCGCGCCGTACTTGGCGGCGTTCGTGCCGAGTTCGTGCAGCATGAGCGCCAGCGTCATGCCGTGGCGCGGTCCGAGGGTCAGTTCGGGGCCCGCGACCTGGAACCGGTCCGCCACGCCGTCCCCGTGCAGGGCG
>NZ_JAKSYP010000252.1:0-185929 GCF_022829625.1 Methylobacterium sp. E-046
GATGGGCGCCTTGCAGAACATCCGGCAGGCCAGCCAGCAGACGGCGGCCGGCACGCGCCAGGTCGAGGCGGCCTCGGCCAACCTCACCGAACTCGCCCAGGCGCTCATGGCGCTCGCCGAACGATACAGGCACTGAGGGCGACGCGCGAAGATCCCGACCGGATCCGCGATTGATCGCCGGCACGGACGGCGCGCCGCCGCCCGCGACGCCCGCTGCCCGGCGGCGCCAGCCGGCAGGCCCGGGTCCGGGAACCCGGCGGCGCGATGAACGGCCCGTCCGGATCCGGTTCACGGGCGGCGGCGCATCCTCCTGTCATCCGGTCCGACGGGTTCGGACCGTGGCTCGAGGAGATCGTGTGATGAGGCGCTCCAGGTTGATCGGCATGGCCGCACTGCTCGCGGCAGGTCTCTCCGGCGCCACGGCGGCGAACGCCGCGCCGTTCGGCTACGGACCGCCCTCCGGCGCGATGCCGATCGAGCGCGTCGCCGGCGGGTGCGGGCCCGGGTTCCATCCGAACCCCTGGGGGCATTGCCGGCCCAACGACCGCGGCTGGGGCTACGGCGGCCCGCGCGGACCCTACGGCGGCCGGCCGAACTACGACGGATACGGCGGCGACGCGCGCGGCCCCGGCGGCTACGGCTACGACGGCCCCCGCCGGTTCCACGGCGGCTGGTGAAGCGCCGCGGGCGGCCCGGCGTCAGCCGGGCTGTCCGGGCAGCCCCGTCCAGGCATCCCGGACGAGGTCGAGGCGGAGCGCGGCGCGGGCGGGGTCCGCGTCCGCGACCTGCTGCAGGGCGGTCTCCAGGGCGTCGGCCCCGCCCAGCGCCGCCGCCGCCTCGCCCTGACGGCGCAGGGACGAGCGGTGCGCCCGCATGGCGGGCCCCGCCTTCGGCCCGGACTCGATCGCCTCCAGGATGGTGACGAGGGCCGCCACGATCGGGGCGACCTCGCGCCAGGACGGCACGGACGGTCGCTCGGGCGCGGCCGGCGGCTCCGGGTTCGGCGGCGCGGAGAAGCTGGTGGTCAGCGGGCGCTTCAAGACGGGCCTCCTCGGACGCGGCCGGATGGGTCAGGATCGGCCGGCACGTAAGCCTTAGGAGGTGCGCATGGCCGAAAGGCGGAAGGTCCGCGAATCCGGCGGGGAGGCGCTGTCGCGCCACATCCTGCCGAGTGCGGGGACGATGGTCGGTGTCTGCACCACCCTGATCGGCCTCGTGAAGATCGCCGAGGGGCAGGTCGGTCCCAGCCATGTCGACGAGGCCGCCGCCCTCACGGCCATCCTGTTCCTGGTGGGCGCGATCGCCTCCTACCTGTCGATCCGCCTGGAGGCCGGGAGCGACCGCATGGTCCGGCTGGAGCGCTGCGCCGACATCTGCTTCGTCCTCGGGCTGGTCAGCCTGACGCTGATCGCGGTCCTGTTCGCCTACGAGACGATCTGACGGCGCGGGGCGGATCGTCCCCGGCGCCGGGTCGGGTCACTTCGGGCAGGGGGCGCCCCCCGGCAGCACCACCTCGCTCTGACCGTTGTGGACCTGCCCGCTGCGCACCGGCCAGGTCTTCTTGTACCTGTAGGTGTATCGGACGAGGCCCGGGAACAGCGGGAAGACCGGCCGGTAGGGCATCGTGACCTCCGTCATCACGAACCGGTCTCCGCCCCGGTCGAGGCCTGCCGGCGGGGGGCCGAGCGTGGAGCCGGTGGCGCGGGCCTGCCCGTTGGATTCCGCGCTGGAGCAGACCTGGGTCGTGGCCGCGGAGCCGGTCTGGTACGTGCCTGCCGCCGTCAGGACGACGCTGGCGCGGGTCACGTCGTACGGGTTGGCGATCGCGCCCAAGGCGGCGAAGACCGGCGACAGGTCCGTGTAGGTCCCGCGGGAGACGAGATCGGCCATGGTGGCCGTGGCGTTGTCGAGCCTCTTGCCGATCATGTAGGCGCGGGGCAGCTCGATCGACCCCATGAACAGCAGGATCAGGAGCGGCGCGACCAGGCTGAACTCGACGGCGCTGACCCCGCTCCGGCTGCCCGCGAAGGCGATCAGGCCGGCGCGGGGTATCCCGTTCAACACGGCTTCGGCTCGTATTCCTCGGCCTGGAAGATCTCGGTCGCGATCAGCATCTGCGACTTGTCGGACATGATCCGGCCGGTGAAATCCAGCATCTGGAACAGGCGCACCACCGGTACGGCGGCCCGCACCGTGACCGTGTCGCCGCCCTGCGGGCAGTCGAAGCGCATGCCGAACCCGGCCGTCCAGGTCTTCTTGGTCCGGTCGAACGGTTCCGCGGGCTGCGAACTCGAGAACGATGCCGCCCGCGAGACGTCGAGGCGCAGGTCCGTGCAGGGGAACAGGACCGAGGGTCCGCTGCAGACGATCTTGCGGAAGCGCTGGCCCGGATCGCTGCCGTCGGCACCGTCCTGGAAGACCCCCGTCCGAAGCTGGCGGACGCCGCGGTCGAGGGCGATGTCCAGGGTCTGCTGCTCCAGGGCGACGAGGCCGGTTTCCGCCACCACGCCGAGCAGGGCCAGGAACGGGGCCGCCAGGAGCGCGAACTCCACCGCCGACGCGCCGCCCCGGTGGCGAGCCAGGCGCCGGGCGCGGCCGACGGGTCCGGCGCCCGCGCGGCGCGTCGGCGCGGCGTCCCCGGATCGCATCCGCTCAGCCGTAGGCGCGCGGGATCTCGAGGCCGGGACCGACGATGGGGGACCGGTAACGAATGACGCCAGACACCTCAGGATACCGGTCATCGCGCATGAACTCTGCACGTCGTGCGCCGCCCCATCGCCGCGTGGGCACGATCTCCGACGACGTTAGCGGTGTCCCCTTTCGAAAGTGTTCAGGCCGCCCAGTAGTGGAACGCGCTTCGACGACGGTCACGGGGCCGTCCAGGCTGTTTCGCGGGCCGGCCGCCTATCGCCGGCACGAGTGTTGCTGGATTAGAAACAACCTAGGATAGGAAACAGGGCGTTCTAGCCTCGGCGCGACTGTATTTACCATCTTCGACCTGTCCCGGGTCGGAAGAGTAGGACCTCGCGCAACACGGATGCCGAAATTGGCCCGGTGCGACGAATTCTTTAGGAGCCCGATGTCATCCTTCGGATCGGCGGCGCGTCAGCAGCGCGCGCCGGGCCGCCGTCCTGGAGGATGCGATCATCCGACACCCCTGGTGCACGCGCCGGAACGCCCCGCGCGCCCTGCCGGACCGGTCCGGCAGCGCGGCGGCGACGGTGCCCGGGCCTCCGGGTCGCGGTCCGCGCGGCGGCCGTCCTCGTCGGCCGGACGCCCCCAGGGCTCCCGACGCCCGACAACCTTCGCCGACGATGCGTCGCCTGGGAGTGACACGGTGCTCGCGCTGATCCTCGACGATTCCGAGATGAACAACCTGCTGATGATGCAGGCGCTCAAGCCCGTGGCCGAGTGCGAGCCCGTCGCCTTCACGAGCCCGGTGGCGGCGCTGGCCTTCCTGCAGGCGAACGTCGACCGGATCGGGATCGTCGTCACCGACTACGACATGCCCGGGATGACCGGCCTCGACGTCATCGCGGCGGCGCGGGCGGTGCCCGGCTTCGCGCACGTGCCGATCGTCATGGTGACGAGCCTCGACCAGCGCAGCCTGCGCCACCAGGCCCTGCGCGCGGGCGCCACCGACTTCCTCGGCAAGCCCTGCGATCCCGTCGAGATCCAGGCGCGCGTCACCAACCTGATGAAGATCAGCGCGGCCCACCGGCAGGAGCAGGACAGGACCGCGTGGCTCGCCCACGAGGTCGCGGCGGCGGTCGCGCTGATCGAGGCGCGGGAGCACGAGATCATCGCCCTGCTGATGCGCGCCGCCGAGCACCGCGACTCCGATACCGGCGACCACATCGCCCGGGTGGCCGGATATGTGGGCGTCATCGCGTGCAATCTCGGCTTCGCCACGCCGGAGGTCCGGAGCCTGAAACTGGCCTCCACGATGCACGATGTCGGGAAAATCGGCGTTCCCGACTCGATCCTGCTGAAGCGGGGGCCCCTCTCCGCGGACGAGCGCGCCGAGATGCAGAAGCACGCCGAGCGCGGCCGCCGGATCCTGGAGGGCAGCACCTCGGAGGTCGTGCGGCTCGCCGCCGAGATCGCCGCGAGCCACCACGAGCGCTGGGACGGCGCGGGCTATCCGCGGGGCCTGAGGGGCGAGGCGATCCCGCTCTCCGGGCGCATCGTGGCGGTGGCCGACGTGTTCGATGCCCTGGTGACGGAGCGACCCTACAAGACGGCCTGGCCCCTCGACCGCGCCCGCGGCTTCGTGGCGGATCAGGCCGGGCTGCATTTCGACCCGCGCTGCGTCGAGGCCTTCCTGGCCGGCTGGGACGAGGTGGAGCAGACCTGGATCAAGGCCGCCGCCTGATCCGACCATTCCGATCGCCCTCCCCTCCATCGAGCTCGCCCGGGCCCACACAGGAGCGAACCGTGCAACGCGCGTGGCTCAGGCCGAAACGCTCCCTGGCCGGCCGGCTGGCCCTGGCCGTCACCGGCGCCGTCACGGCCGCGCTGATCCTGGCGGCCGCCCTGTCGGTCTGGCGCGAGGTCGCCCGCTACGCCGCCGACAAGCAGATCGCACTCAAGGCCGTCGCCCAGGTCTTCGCCCACGGGGGCGGCCGGGCGACCGCCGAGAACGACGCCGATGCGGCGGATGCGTCCCTGCGGGCGATCGGCCAGGTCCCGTCCATCGTCTACGGAGCGATCGAGCGGTCCGACGGGTCCGTCCTCGCGGAGCAGGGACTCGGCCTGCGCCTGACCCAGGACGCGGCCCAGGACGGCGCGGACCTGTCCCTCCTGCGGATACTCGCCACCCGCACCCTGCGGGTGACCGCGCCGATCAGGGAGAACGGGCATACGGTCGGCCGCGTCGTCCTGATCGGCGAGACCGACGACATCCTCGACCACGTCTGGGCGGCGGGGCGGAACGCGGCGCTGGCGGCGCTGCTCGCCGTCGCCATCGGCATCGGCGTCTCGCTGTACCTCCAGCGCAGCGTCACGCGCCCGCTGACGGCGCTCGCCCGCACCATGGACGCGATCCGCCTGCGCCACGACTACGCGCAGCGCGCGCCCGTCTTGAGCGACGACGAGGTCGGCGCGCTGGCCCGCACCTTCAACGAGCTGCTCTCCGCCGTGAACGAGCGCGATCACCGCCTCGCCGCCCACAGCGCCCAGCTCGAGGCGGAGGTCCGCGCCCGGACGGCGGACCTGAACGAGGCCAAGCAGGCCGCCGAGTCCGCCAACGCCGCCAAGTCGACATTCATCGCCACGATGAGCCACGAGATCCGGACGCCGATGAACGGCGTCCTCGTGATGGCGGAACTGCTGGCGAGCTCCGACCTGCCGGCGCGCCAGCGCCGCTACGCCGAGGTGATCGCCCGCTCCGGCAAGTCGCTGATGGCGATCATCAACGACATCCTCGACCTGGCCAAGGTCGAGGCTGGCAAGCTCGACCTCGAGCACGTGCCCGTGAGCCCCGCCGAGATCGCCGACACGGCGGTGACGCTGTTCGCCGAGCGGGCCCGGGCGGCCGGTCTCGACCTCGCGGCCGAGATCGCGCCGGACGTGCCGCGGGCGATCCTCGGCGATCCGGTCCGCCTCGGGCAGGTGGTGAGCAACTTCGTGTCGAACGCGCTGAAGTTCACCGAGGCCGGGCACGTCTCCGTGCGGATGGCGATCGACGCCGGGGACGGGTGCCTGGTCATCGCCGTCACCGATACCGGGATCGGCATCCCGCAGGACAAGCTGGCCACGATCTTCTCGGCCTTCTCGCAGGCCGACCAGTCCACGACCCGGCGCTTCGGCGGGACCGGTCTCGGCCTGTCGATCGCCCAGCGGATCGTCGCCGCGATGGGCGGCACCGTCGCGGTGGCGAGCCGCGTGGGCGTCGGCTCGACCTTCTCGGCGCGGATCCCGGTCGCGGTCGCCGAGCCCGCCCGCCCGGTCATGCGCCGCCCCGCGGTGCCGGCCCGGGTCGTCCTGCGTGCCGCGGGCCCGGCCACCCGGGACGCCCTCGCGGCCGGCCTGCGCGGGGCCGGGTTCGAGCCGGTGGATTCCGCCGGCCGGGCGCCCGCCCACTGGATCCTCGACGTCGCCGCCCTGATGGCGGCCGGCCGCAGGCCGGAGGGTGCGGACCGCGTCCTCGTCGTCGGCGGCCAGGGTGACACCGCCGCCGACGCGGCGCTCCGGGCGGGACTCGCCGACGAAGTCCTGCGCTGGCCGGTCACCCAGGGCGAGTGGCAGCCGGTGCTCACGGCTCTGGCCGAGGGCGGCGCCTTCGCGGTGCCGGCCGCGCTGCCGGCCGCGCGGGCGGTCCCGGCCGAGCCGCTCCCGCGCTTCCCGGGGACGCGCGTCCTCGTCGCCGACGACAGCGCGGTCAATCGCGAGGTCGCCCTGGAGGCCCTGGCGCGCTGCGGCGTCACCGACGTGGTGGCGGTGGCGGACGGGGCCGCCGCCGTGGAAGCCGCCGCGGCGCGGCGTTTCGACCTGATCCTGATGGACGGCAGCATGCCGGTGCTCGACGGCTTCGCCGCGGCCCGGACCATCCGGCAGCGCGAGGCGGGCTCCGGCCGCCGCACCCCGATCATCGCCCTGACCGCCCACGTCCTCGCCGACGCCGCCGAGGCCGCGTCGGCCTCCGGCATGGACGGCACGCTGGGCAAGCCCTTCACGCTGACGCAGCTCGTCGGGCTCCTGCGGGCCCACGCCCCGGCCCGGCCGGACCTGGCGCCGGGCGCCCCCGCGCCCGTGCCCGTGCCCGCCGACGGGCCCCGCGGCGATCTCCTCGACGGCGAGGTCCTGGACGGTCTCCTCGGCCTCGGGGACAGCGCCTTCCTGGACCGCATCGTCGACCTGTACCGTCAGCAGGCCCCAACGGCGCTGGCGGTCCTGAGGGCGGTCCTCGGTTCGTCGGACCAGCCGGGCATCGCCCAGGCCGCCCACAGCCTCAAATCCATGAGCGCGAACATCGGTGCCCGCGCCCTGGTCGAGCGGCTGCGCGCCATCGAGCTGGCCGCACGGGACGCAAGGTGTGCGGAGCCGCAATCCGCCTGCGATGGCCTGGAGGCGCTGCTCGCCGCGACGATCCGCGAACTCGACGGGCGGACGCGGATCCACAGGGCGGCCTAGCGCGCGGCCGGGGCGGCCGGGACCTCGCGCGCCGGGACCTCGCGCGCCGGGTCCGGCCCAAGGGTCTCGGGGTCACGCGCGGGTCCCGCACCCGCGCGGGCCGGCGGATCCGGACATCCCGGCCCGACGCCGCGACGGCGCGGTCCGTTTTCTCTCTCCGCAGCGGCGGCGCGTTGCGCCACCCGGAAGACAACCCGAGAGACCGCCCGGGAGACCACGCCTTCGACGATGGGTGGCCATCGCGCCCCGCGCGGACGCGGGCGCGGGTCGCCTTCTCCCCGCGCGACGTCGGACCATCGCTCCGGCGGCGGGCGGCGGGCGGCGTCCGCCGGCGGTCCTGCCCGATCCGATCAGGAGGCGCCCACCAGTTGCAGGGTGCCGCGCGGGGATGCGGCCGCCGGCACGGTGGCGCTGCGGGTCTGATTGCGGCCGCCGCTCTTGGCCTCGTAGAGCGCGGCATCGGCCAGACGGTACAGGTCCGGCGCGGCGCCGCGTCCGCCGCCCGGCCTGAGGCTGGCGAGCCCGATGCTCACGGTCACGGCTCCCGCCCCGATTCCCGCCGACGGAACCGCCAGAGTCGACACCTCGGCGTGGACCTTGTCGGCAACGCGCTGGGCGCCGGCCTCGTCGGTATCCGGCAGGAGCAGGGCGAACTCCTCGCCGCCGATGCGGCTGACGAGATCCTCGGGACGGTGGACGCTCGCCGCCAGGCTGCGGGCCAGGCCCTGCAGCACCGCGTCGCCCACCGGATGCCCGTAGCGGTCGTTGTAGCGCTTGAAATGGTCCGCATCGACGATCAGCAGCGACAGCGGCTGGGCGCCGTGGCGGGCCGTCTCCAGGGCCCGGGCGAACCTGTCCTCGAAGCAGCGGCGGTTCGCCAAACCGGTCAGGGCATCCGTGCGCGACAGCGCGGCCAGTTCGGCCCGCATCGCCTCCCGGCGGCGCAACTCGCGCCCGAACAGGAGCGAGAGCGCGATCGTGAGACCGCAGAGCACCAGCAGGATGCTGCCGATGACGATCGCCCGCGCCCGCCATTCCGCCTCCACCGCCGTCGTGGCGAGGGCGACGTTCAGGATCAGCGGAGAGGTCCCGATCCGCGTGAAGGTGTAGTAGCGCTCGACCCCGTCGCGCACGGAGGTGCCGACGAAGCTGCCGCGCCCCTCCCGCAGGAACCGCCTGAAGGTCGGGGCCTGCGCGATGTTGGCCCCGATATCCGCCTCCTCGGCGGGGTAGCGCATCAGGCGGGTGCCGTCGTTCAGGTAGAGGTTGATCGCGCCGCCGTGGCCGAGGTCGATCTCGCCGAACAGGTGGGCGAAGTACGACAGTTTCACGGTGCCCAGGACCACGCCGCCGAAGCTGCCGTCCGGCTTGTCGATCCGGCGGCTGAACGGAAGCATCGGCTCGCCCGTCAGGCGCGAGAGGATCGGGGCTCCGACGTAGAGGCCCAGCCCGGTGCGCGCCTTGTGCACCTGGAAGTAGGCGCGGTCGGCGTAGTTGCCGCTGCGCGGCGGAACGGCGTCGAGGTCGGCGAGGACGGCACCGTGCTCGTTCATCACGAGCATCACGCCCATGTCGCGGGCGGTCGCCGCGCGATCGAACAGGATGAGCTGGCGCAAGGGGGCTTCGGCCTCGGCGAGGCCCGGCGCCCTCAGGTTGTCGACCGTCCCCCGGATCGAGAGATCGTACATCTCGATGTTGCGGGCGATGTCGCGCTCCAGAACCTGCAGGAGGTTCCTGGAGGTCTGCTCGGCCTTGTCCCAGGCATCCCGACGCAGGTCGAGCAGCATCAGCCCGGAGACCGCCAGCATGCCGATCGGAGCCAGGACGCCGAGCGCGATCCCGGTGCGGGCCGATCGGAGTCCTGACCCGAAGCGCCGCCACGAGACCATCGTCACATCCACGCGAAGCTGTCCGTCCGAGACGCCAGCTTTGCAGGCGCGGCCTTAACCGGCGCTTTCGACGCGGCCCGGCCGCGGCGCTCCCGCGCAGGGCCCGGCCTCCGCGCGGCGGGCGCAGGACCAAGTATCCATTATCGGCATGTGGATACCCAATTCTGTACTGATACTCAAAACGCTCGTGTGAGACTATGTTGCTCAGACCGAGAGCGGGAGTCCGCCATGTCGAACCGTGATGCCTTCGCCCACGAGATCGCGGCGCTGCTGATCGCCGACATCAAGACCTCGGGCGCGCGGACCCGGGCCGAGCTCGAGGCCGCCTGCCGCGCCTCGCTCAAGAGCCTGCTGGGCGAGGCCGCAGTGCCGGACCAGATCGCCGTCCTGATGCCCAGCGGTTTCGAGCGCTGGCCCCGGGTGGTGGTGCGGGGGCGACGCCTGCCGGACGTCTAGCGGCCCACCACGCCGGTGCCGCCGGTCGGCCCGATCGTGTTCGGGCCGGTGTTCGGCGCGGGCGTCGCGGCCTGGTTTCGCTGGATGTCCATCCGCAGCGTGTCGCTCCGGGTCGTCTGCTCCTGTCGCAGGGCGCGGAGCTGACCGCTCGATTCCATCGATCGGTTCGCGGCGTTGGGATCGGTCTGCTGCACCTGCGCAAGCACGGGGGACGCCACGGCCGTGGACAGGCAGAGGCTGGCGAGGATGAGGCGGCGCATGGCGGTTCTCGCGCGGGGTGAAGGAGTCTTCCCGTCAGACACCCGGAGGACCTGCCAAGTTCCTTCAGCGGTCGAGTTCCGTCAGCGATGGAGTTCCGTCGGCCGTCCGTCTTCCCGGCGCGGTCCGGGCCGCGCATCGGCAAGCCGCCGGAGGCAATCGGCAAGCCGCCGGAGGCAATCGGCCGCCGCAGGCAAGCCGGGCCCGCTCCTGTCGGGCGCCGCGGTGGGGATCGGATGCGCAGGGTTGTGGTTAGCCGGTCCCTGCGGTCCCGTCCCGTGCTTTACGTCTTGTTAACGCCTTCGCGCGAAGCTTGCCGCGGCCAGCCGGAGAGTTGCCCATGCGTGCATTGACGGAGGAGGACGAGCAAGCTGTCGAGCGCTTGACGCTCCGGCTTCTGCACGACGCCTATTGCGACCTCGCGGCCGTGCTGCGCGGTGCGCAGCCCCAGGCGGCCGCGGCGATCCTCGACGTGATGGAACAGCGGGTGACCGACGTTCTCACCCGGATCTGCCGGCAGCGCCTGGAGGGAGAGGCCTCCGAGGCGATCGCACTCGCGGTGGGCGAGCGGATCAGCGCGATCATGGATCAGGCGAACGGTCGGAGCGGGCACCCGGCGCTGGCCGCGTGAACGGGCGGAGCCTTCGGGCCGGGGAGGCCACGTCGCCGTAGCGTCCTCGGCCGTGGCGTGATCCCCCTCGTGGGCCGGACTCCGAACCTGAGATCGCGGCGCCTGTTCGAGGGCTTCCGCCCGCCGCTCCACCGCTTCGCGGCGCCCCGCTGGCGCGCGTCCTTCCGGCATCTCGCCCAGGCCCGGCCGGCGCCGGGATTGGCCCGCGGCCTCGACACGGCCACCGCGGCGACTATCCTGCTCCAGGGGGCGCTCTGCAGGACGCCGAGGGACCATGAGAGCCGTGCTGGTCGGGTGGTTCGCGGCCGCGCTCGCGGGCCCGGGAAGCCTCGATGCCGTCGCGCAGCCCGGTCGAGGCCACAGGGTGCCGCCGCGGGGACGGGCCGAGGCGCCATCCGTGGCGGTCCCGCGGTCGCCGGCCCCGACGCTGCGGTCCCGGGACGGCGGGATCATCTACTGGAACACGCCCAACAAGGACGGCAATCTCGGGGGCCCCGGGGCGGGAGGAAGCAGCGGCGGAGGCTGAACCGAGCCCTCCATCGCCCGAAGCGGGAGCGGCTGAGGACGGCTCAGGTCGCGACGGCGTCCGCCCCCGCGAGGTTCGCGCGCGCAGCCCCTGCCCTTTTACTGTATGCAAATACTGAACCCGATCAGATATAGGCGATTGTGTTGTCATGGAGGAAACCATGACAACGCTGAGAATGCTGCTTGCCGCTTCAATGCTGTCTTCGCTCCCGGTGACCGCCGCGCTGGCCCAGCCGGAGCAGGCCGCGCCGGCCGGAGGAGCGCTCGCGACCGAGAGGGTACCCAACACCACCGCCGTCGGGCAGACGAAGCCGCCGAGCCGCGAGGCGAGCCCGGCCTCGGTCAAGCCGATCGAGCGCTTGACGCCGCGTCAGGTCTCGGACGACGCGATCGCGCCCCGGGTCTGCGTGGGGTGTGGGACCGAGCCCGCGACGGCCGATCCCCTGTCGCTGCGGATTCGGCCCACCGGCACGGCGGAGGGACGCGCCGCCCGGCCCGACGCGCCGGAGGCGCTGGCTGCACCGCGGCAGCAATCCGACCTCGACACCGTCGCCCTGGCATCCGCCCATCGCGAGCGGGCGGAGTCGGTGGAGGAGAAGACCAACGGCCTCTGGCAATCCTGGCTGGTCTCGGTCTGCGACGGCTGCGGCGACCAGAAGCCGGCCCGGGCCCTGAAGGTGGAGGATTGGCCGGTCCGCACCCTGCCGCTGACCACAGGGTCGGTCGGCCACAAGGCCGCGCCTGAGACGAAGCCCGTTGCCGAGGCCAAGCGGCCCGAGAGCCGCCCGCACGGCACCCTCGAGGCGAATCTCTCGCCCGAGAACGTGGATTCGATCCGGCGCATGCCGCAGCGGTGATGGACCCCCGGTCGCGCACCCCCGAACGGGTTCCGCGACCGTGATCGCCGGCCTTGGGGCAAGCGCCTGCGGCAAGCGCCTGCGGCCGCGGATCGGGCGGCGGGCCGGCGGCCTCCGCGAGGCCCTCCGGCGCGGACGCCTCAGGATGGGGCGTGCGTGACCGGACAGGCCCGGCCGGAGGCGCTGTCGCGCCGAGGCCTCGCCGCCATACGTCCGATCAGGCGCGCCGACCGGAGCCGCCGTCCAGGAGGCCGCGCAACGCACCGGCCTGCGGGTCCAAGGTCCGCACGAGCGCAGTGTGGCCGCGCAACTCCGTCAGGGCGGTCGGGGAGGCCGCGACCGCCGCCGCCGGAAGGATGTCGAGCGCGAAGGCCGAAGGACCCGGCATCCCCAGGTCGCACCACCCGCGATAGGCCCGTGCGAGCCGCCTCGCCGCGGCCGGGGTGCCGTATCCGGTCAGGCGCCCGGCGCCCACGATGGCGGCCGAGCCCCCGTCCCGGTCCACGAGACCGAAATCGCTGACCCATCGTGGCGGTGCCGGGCTGGCGGCGGGCTCGAAGACCGCGAAGCTCGGCTCCGTCAGGGCCAGGTAGCGTCGGAACGCCTGCGCGGCGGCCGCGGGCTGGGCCGGGGCGAGGCCGCCGAACCAGAGCGGGCAGGACAGGCTCGGCGCGATCCCCGTACCATCCCGGAGCGGCAGGGCCTCGCGGCTGAGGCGCGCGATCTCCGCGCTCTGGCCCGCGCCGACCAGGGGCACGAAGAAACCGGGAACGCTCCAGAGCGCGCTGAAGCCGGGGCCCGCGCGGCGCAGCAGCGTCACCTCGCAGCCCTCGTCCCGGGGCAGGCGCAGGGGGACGAGGAGACGGCCGCCGGCGGCCACGCAATCGAACAGCGCGGCCGGGATGTCCCAGGTGGCGGCCGTGACGATCACCCGGTCGAACGGACCGCCCGGGATCGGCGCGCGCGGCATCCCCCGTGAGCACCGCGGCGTCGGCGCATCCGAGGCCGGCTAGGTCGGCCCGGGGCTGGTCCGCGAGGTCCGGGATGATCTCGACGCCGGTCGTCCGGCCCCCCGGTCCGGCGAGGTGGGCCATGACGGCGAGCAGCCAGCCGGAGCCGCAGCCGATCTCCAGGACGCGCTGGCCCGGCTCGACGCCGAGGCGCGCCACGAGCCAGAGCATGTAGGCCGCCTCGGAGTTGGTCGAGGGCAGCGGCGCGCCGGCGCCGTCGACAGGGGTCAGCGGTTGGCCGCGATAGACCAGGGGCAGCAGGCCGACCGGGTCGGCATCGAAATCCTGCAGCGGTCCGTCCGCTCCGGCACGGAAGCGATGCACGAAGCGGTGGCGCGGCGTCGCCCGCACCGCCGCGCGCAGCCGCTCCGGCAGTCCCTCCGCGTAGCCGTAGCGGCGGAAGGCCTCGTCGAGATGCCGGAGGAACGCCTCGCGGTGCGGCGCGGCCGCCCTGTCGAGGTTGCCCGAGCCGGTCACCGTGCCTCGCCCGCCACCCGCCATTCAGGCCGATCTCCCCGCGCCCGCGCCCGCGATCGGCGGGCCGTGCCGGAGAGGGGCACTGCGCGTCGCGCCCGGCGCCCCGGCGCGGTATCCCCCGGTCAGGCCTTGCTGAGCCGCCGGTGGTTCGCCCGGACCTTCCTCCGGTAGCCGCGCACGACCTTGCGGGGCGTGCCGCCCAGGGCGAGCGTGACCGCCGCGTTGCCGGCCGCGCGGATCTTCTCGGACACCATCCGCTCCGCCTCCCGGCGTGCCTTGGGACCGCCGACCATCAGCATCGCGATCCGTTCGCCGATGACCATCTGGGCCTCGACGCCGAGCATCGCGAGGTCGGTCCCCAAGCCGAGCCACGCGGCGGGTCCGAGGCCGGTTCGACGACGTGTCCGCATGAAGCTGGCTCCGGTTCCCGTGACGGGGCGCGTCAGGCGGTTTCCCGCCGCGTGACGATGAGAGCCCAGATCGTCGCCGGGATCCAGCCGATCAGCGTCAGGTGGAGGAGGATGCAGAGGATCCCCTGGATCACTTTCCCGCGCAGGAACATGGCGAGCCATGGCGCGAGAAAGCAGATGATGATCATGATCATGACGGCCGGGCCTCCTTGTCGTCGCGGACGAACACGCGCCTGTCGGAGAAGTTCCGGCCGCCGCGCCGGGCCGTGCGACGGGGCCGCCTCACGGTCCGGTCATCGCCCGCACCTCCATCACCTGGATCGATGCCTGGGGAATCTGCAGGTGCGGGTGGTCGGCGAACATCTGCGCGGCCGCGTCGTGCGACTCCGCCTCGGCGAACGCATACAGCATGACGTCGTTCTTGATGTCCGAGATCCCGTCCGACGCGACGCGCTTGGTGCGGCCGCCCGCCTCCGTACCGTTGACCGTTCCGGCATGGGCCTGCATCCAGTCGTCCCACGCGGCTTTCATCTTGGCCTCGGCCGGACCCCGCGTCTCCGGGGCCGTCCGCTTCCACCCTTCGATGACGGCCGAGGGCACGCAGTACAGGACGAGAAATCGTGTCATGAGCCTCTCCTCCAGAACGTCGGTCTTGAGCCGAAGTGCTTCGCCGGCCGGACCCGGTCGTTCATCAGAGACAGGATGCGCCGAGTCCGCAAGATCGGGCCCGGTTCCCCGAGGCCCGGGTCCGGTGATGCGCCCGATCTTCGCCGCCCTCTGCCTCGCGTGCGCCGCCACGGCCGCCCTCGCCGGGGAACCGCTCGGGGACGGCCCCGTCGCGGCCGGCGGCTTCGGGATGGATGGCTCTGACTATTACGGCGACATCCATGCGCGCATGCCGTTCACGCGCGAGGAGGCGCCCCGGCCGATCGGCCTGGCCGACATCGCCCGCGCGCGGGCGCGCGGTGGCCTCGGCCCACACGATCCGCTCAGCCCACAGGCCGCCGCGGCACGCTCGTCCCCACCGCGGCTGAGCGCGCCGCGTCCGCCGGAGGCTGCCGGAACCCGTCCCCGTCGCGGCGGCCCTCGCCGCGGCAACGGCCGGGCCGGGTTTCGCTGTCGAAGATGGACGGCGCGAAGGACGGCGCGCGCTTCCTCAGCGCGCCCGCATGACCCCGGGAACGTATCGGGCGACTTGTCCCCCCGCACGGGCCTCCCGGGAGGAGACTCAATACCGGACGTTGGCGATGCCGCTGCCGCTGCGGCCGACGACGCTCTGGATCACCGCCTTGGTCGAGGGGCTGATGCCGCCGTCACCGCGCAGGCGGCGTCCATCCGCCCGTTCCAGGCGCGCGACGTCGTCCGCGCAGCGGTCCAGCGCGTAGCGGACCTTAGACGACAGGGGCAGGCCCCGTTGCGCGTCGCCGCCGCCCATCTCGAACCGCAGACAGGACGCGAGGTACCCTTTGAGGTCGTCGAAGGCGGCGGCCTGCGCGCTCGACGTGAGGGCGAGGACGAGCAGTGCGGACCGGATGAGCATCGGGCGCTCCTGGCGGGATCGGATCGCGCCGACAACGCGCGAGATGGCCATTGGTGGCCGCTGCCCGAACCCGCCCCGCGACGGCGATGCCCGTCGTACGCCGGGTCGGAATGCGTCGGCGTCGGAATGATGTGGCGGCGAGGTGGAGGGTCGGGCCGCCCGGCTCAGGCGCCCCGAACAGGCCGCGGCCCGCGGGGTTCCGCGGGCCGCGGAGGCCGGTCACGCGCCGGCCACCGCCTCGTCACCGGGAGGCGGCGGCCGGGCTCGGTCCGCGGACGGGATCGCCGGCTGCCCCCGGGACGGGCCGGTGGTCCGCGCCGGCAGTCAGGCCGCCGGTCGGGCCGCCGGTCGGGCCGCCATGGGCGCGTCAGGCCGCCATGGGCGCGGAGCGCCGGTGACCCTTCACGTCGAAGCGGTCCAGCATCATGACCTTGTCCCAGACCCGGACGAAATCGGCCACGAAGCGCCCGTGGCCGTCGCTGCCCGCGTAGGCGTCGGCGATGGACCGCAACTGCGCGTTCGACCCGAAGACGAGGTCGCTGCGCGTGGCCTCGAACCGCGCCTGTCCGCTGGCGCGGTCCTTGAGGACGAAGGTCATCGCTTCCGCGTCGGCCTTCTCCCAGACGAGGTCGATGTCGGTGAGCGTGCGGAAGAAATCCGTCGTCAGCACCCCGACGCGGTCGGTGAAGACCCCCCGGTTCGAGCCATCGTGGTTGGCGTTCAGGGCGCGCAGGCCCCCGGTCAGGACCGCCCATTCCGGGGCGGTCAGCGTCATCAGGTTGGCCTTGTCGAGGAACAGCGCCTCCGGCGAGACGCTGCGGGTCATCCGTCCGAACCCGTCATCGACGTAGTTGCGGAAACCGTCCACCACCGGCTTCAGCCACTCGAACATCTCGATGTCGGTCAGTGCCTGGGTGGTGTCGACGCGGCCCGGCGTGAACGGCACCGTGACCGCCACCCCGGCATCCGCCGCGGCCTTCTCCACGGCGACGCAGCCGCCGAGGACGATCAGGTCGGCGAGCGAGACCCGCATCCCGTCGCTGCGCCCGTCGTTGAACGTGGCCATCACGCCGCGCAGGGCCGCGATGACCGGCGCGGCGCGGCGGTTGACGGCCCAGTCCTTCTGGGGCGCCAGCGCGAGGCGGCCGCCGTTGGCGCCGCCGCGCTTGTCGCTGTCGCGGTAGGTCGAGGCCGCCGAGAAGGCCGTGAAGGCGAGGTCGGAGACCGACAGCCCGGTCGCCGTGATCGCCTGCTTCAGCGCGGCGATCTCCGCGTCGCCGACCGGCCGATGGGCGGCGTCGGGCAGCGGGTCCTGCCACAGGAGACCGTCCTCGATCGTCACCTCCGGACCGAGGTAGCGGTGCTTCGGCCCCATGTCGCGGTGGGTGAGCTTGTACCACGCCTTGGAGAAGGCCTGCGTGAAGGCGTCGAAGTCGTCGAGGAACTTCTCGCAGACCTTGCGGTACGCCGGATCGACCTTGAGGGCGATGTCGGAGGTCATCATCATCAGCGGGTGCGTCTGGCCCGCCACGTGGGCGTCGGGCGTCCGCGGCGCGTTCGCGTCCTTGGGCGTCCATTGCAGGGCGCCGGCCGGGCTCTTGGTCTGCTCCCACTCGAACCTGAAGAGGTTCTCCAGATAGGCGTTGTCCCACCGGGTCGGGTCGGGCGTCCAGCTGCCCTCGATGCCGTTGGTCATCGTGTCCTTGCCGGCGCCGGCCCCCTTCGGGTTGTGCCAGCCCAGCCCCATCGCCTCCATCGGCGCCATCTCGGGGGGCGGGCCGATCTCCTTGGCGGGCACCATGCCGTGGCTCTTGCCGAAGGCGTGGCCGCCCGCGATCAGCGCCACCGTCTCCTCGTCGTTCATCGCCATGCGGGTGAAGGTGACCCGGATGTCGTGCGCCGAACCCTGCGGATCGCCGTTGGCGTAGGGGCCCTCCGGATTGACGTAGATGAGCGACTGGTGGGACGCCGCGAGCGGGTTCTCCAGGTCGTAGTCGGCGTCGCCGTTCTGGCCGCGCCAGCGCTTGTCGCGGTTCACCATGTCGTCGAAGCTCGACACCGTCCCCATGTCGACCACTTCGGGACCCCAGTAGGTGGCGTTGTCCGCCTCCCAGGCGTCGAGCCGCCCGCCGGCGAAGCCGTAGGTCGGCAGGCCCATGATCTCCAGGGCGCAATTGCCGGTCAGCACCATGAGGTCGGCCCACGACAGGGCGTTGCCGTACTTGTGCTTGATCGGCTGCAGGAGGCGGCGCGACTTGTCGGTGTTGCCGTTGTCCCACCAACTCGAGATCGGCGCGAAGCGCTGCATGCCGGTTCCGGCCCCCCCGCGCCCGTCGGCGATGCGGTAGGTGCCGGCCGAGTGCCAGGCCATGCGGATCATCTGCGGACCGTAATTGCCGTAGTCGGACGGCCACCACGCCACCGACGTGGTCAGGAACTGCTTGATGTCGCGCTTGAGGGCGTCGAGATCGATCGCGTTGAACGCGGCGGCGTAGTCGAACTCCGGCCCGAGGGGATCGGCCGCGAGCCCGTTCTGGTGGAGGAGTTCGACCCGCAGCCGGTGGGGATACCAGTTCTCCAGCGCCGGCCGGGCTCCCAGGGCGCCGCCGATCCGGTCACCGCCGAACGGGCACTGGCCCTTCATCTCGAAAGTGGTCGTGTCGGTCTTGTCGATCGTCATCTCGTTCATCGAAGTCCCCCCTGCACGTGAAACCGATGTCGCCCGGCCGAGGGCGCCGCCGGCCTCTTAGCCTACACCGGCCGTCGGCGACGGCGGGACGGTGCGGGCGGCCTCTCACCTTCGGGAGCACTTCCCGCCGGGCCCGAAGCCGTCCGCGACATCTGGCGGCGAGCATCGGAATCAAGAGGCTGCCGCTTTTGCCGCAGGCGTGGCCGTGGCCGGCGCCGCCGCCGCGCGACCCGCCCCGGGGCGCCGCAGGCGGCCCCGCCGCGAGGGCGAGGCCGCGGGGAAGCGGCCTGGCGGCGGCCTGGCGGCGGCCTCGCGGCGGCATCCGCGATCCGCCCGGCTCTCGCGCGACTGTGATCGACCGCGGGGCCGTCACCCCGGCCCGGTCGCTCGGCACGGGCCGGCTGCGGGCCGGGCAAGACCGGCGATGTCCCGCTCTGAAACGGATGGGGCCGTCCCGGCTTGGCCCGCCGCATGCTGGTCGACCCCCCGGCGCGGGTCGTCCGACCAGTCCGACACGACGTTCAACGGGGCCTCCGGGTGAAGCATTCGGTCTGTGACCGCCTCCGTCATCACCGGCGAAGCGAGGTCGGCCGGGACGGCACGACGCCGGCGGCCGCGGCGCCGGCCGGGGCGCCGCCCTCCGAAATCTTCGGCGGCGGGCCGTCCCGGAAGTCGGTCCGGGGAGCGCAGGGCCCATCTGATCGCCCGGGGCGGCCGCAGGCATGACGCGGTGTGATCGCCGTCTGATCCTGCGGGGACTCGCCGTCACGGCCGCCGCGACGGCGGCCGGCCTGTCGGCCCGTCTGTCCGCCAGCCCCTCGTCAACGCGCGAGGAGGAGCGCCGCCTGCACGGACCCGCGCCCTGGCAGGCCGCCGATTTCGTCGGCCGCATCGGCGTCAATGTCCATCTGGCCCAGAAGGGCACCGTGTACGACCGGTACTTCGAGAGTTCGATCCTCGGGGCGATCGAGGATCTCGCGGTCACGCAGATCCGGCAGGGTGTCTACAGCCCGGCGCCGGGCGTGACCGATGTCCTCTACCAGCGCATGCGGGCGCTGACGCGGATGGGCTGCCGCTTCTCGGTGGTGTGCAACGATCCGAGCGATCAGTACGTCACGACGCCGCCCTCGGCGCTGCCGCGGATCCACGAGTTGTGCGGGGGGGCCATTGACATCGTCGAGGGCGGCAACGAGCCCGCCCTCCTCGCCGACCCGGTGCGCAACCCCACCCTGTCGTGGCGGCACCAGCGCGACCTTCACGAGACGATCCGCCGGGATCTGCCCGGTTCGGCGATCGCGGTCGCCTCGCCCAGCTACGTGCAGGGCAACATCGCCCTGGCGAGGCCGCTGGCGGGGTTCGTGGACCGGTCCAACCTCCACCCCTATCCCGGCATGGAGCATCCCGAGACCGGTGGTCCGGGTCGCCTGAGCGGGTTCCGCGAGGCGATGGTCCCGGTCTGCGGCACGGTCGAGAGCATCATCACGGAGACGGGCTACCACACGGCGCTCGCGACCGCGTCGGCCCATCTGCCGGTCTCGGAAGAGATCCGCGCCCGCTACACGCCGCGCCTGCTCCTGTTCGCGTATCTCGCGGGCATGCGACGGACCTACCTCTACGAGCTCCGGTCCAGCTTCGGACGCGGCCCCGCCGACCCCGAATCCGCGTTCGGGCTGCTGACCCACGAGGGCGCTCCGACGGCGGCGTACCGGGCCGTCAAGCGGCTCATCGCCCTCTTCTCGGGCCCGCGCGGACCGGCCGGGGTGCCGGCGCGGGAGCGGCCCCGCCTCCTCCAGCTCGCGACGGTCGGCGATCATCGGGATGTTCAGGCCGCCGCCTTCCGACGCGGCGACGGCGCGGTTCTGCTGCCGCTGTGGCTCGGCGTCCCCGGCTGGGACCCGGCCACGCGGACGACGCGGCCGCCGGTCACCCGCCGTCTCCGGCTGGAGGGCGCCGACGGACGCAACGCCGTCACCCTGCACCGCTTCGACGACGAGGGCGGGGTCCGCACCGAGCCGGTGGTCCTCGAGCGCGGGGCCGGCGCGATCGAGATTTCCGATCGCCTGACGGTCCTGGAACTGGCGGCCTGACGCGTCCTGGCGGGGCCCGACGCGTCCTGGCGCCTACCGCGGGTCGGGCATCGGGGGCCCGCGGCTCTCGCCGCCTCCGGGATGATCCGGGTCCTGGCGGAGTTCCGCGATGAGGAAGGCGCCGGATCTTCGCCACATCCCGCGGCGTGCCATTGAAATCGCGGCGTCGGACAGGTTCTGAGAGGGCTGCCGGGGCGCGCCGGGCGCCGGTGCCTCATGCGCCCCGGCCGCGCCGCGCGCAGAGGGAGCGTCCATGTTCGACTTCAGCCAGCTCCGGTGCTTCGCCGCGGTGGCCGAGGAACTCCATTTCGGCCGCGCCGCCGCCCGGCTGAACATGACGCAGCCGCCCCTGTCGCGGCAGATCCAGGTTCTGGAGCGCGTCCTCGCCGTGCAACTCCTCGAACGGACCAGCCGCTCGGTCCGTCTGACCGCGGCCGGGCGCAGCTTCCTGCCCGAGGCCCAGCGCATCCTGCGGCTCGCCGAGGCGGCGACGCACACGACCCGTCAGGTGGCCGCCGGGCGCGCGGGCGTGCTCAAGCTCGGCTTCACGGCGGCCTCGGCCTACGATTTCCTGCCCCGGCTCGTGACGGCCCTCCGGCGGACGCTGCCCGACGTGACCCTGGCGCTGCGCGAGATGGTGACCAAGGATCAGGTCGAGGAACTGCTCGCCGGCCGGATCGACGCCGCGCTGGTGCGCCCCCCCGTGACGCATCCCGACCTCGTCGCCGTCCGGGCGCTGGCCGAGCCGCTCGTGGTCGCGCTGCCGGCCGGGAACCCCCTGGTCGCGCGCGACGCCCTCGCGCCCCGCGACCTCGCCGGCGAGGACCTCATCGCCTACGCGCCGAACGAGGCCCGCTACTTCCACGACCTCGTCCAGGGCCTCCTCGCCGAGGCCGAGATCCAGCCGCGGATCGTGCAGCAGCTGACGCAGATCCACTCGATCCTCGCCCTGGTCCGCAGCGCCCTCGGGGTCGCCCTCGTCCCGGCGGCGGCCGAGCGCCTGCGCCTCGACGGCGTCGTGTTCCGCCCCCTGGCCCTGCCCGTCCCGCGCCCGGCCGAGCTGATCCTCGCATGGCGGCGGGACGCGGACGAGCCGCTGCTCGCGCAGCTGATCGCGATCCTCCAGGCGATGCCGCCGGCCTGACCGATGCCGGAGCGGTATCGATCAATCCACGCTTTGGCTTTGACCCCGGGACGGAACACTGCACCTATAGGTTGGATAACAATCCAGGGAGGATCGCGATGGACAGCCTGACCAATCGCTTCAAGGCGGCGCTCCGCGAGGGCCGTCAGCAGGTCGGCCTGTGGTGCAGCCTCGCCAGCCCGATCTCCACCGAGATCGTCGCGGGCGCCGGGTTCGACTGGCTGCTCCTCGACATGGAGCACTCGGCCAACGACCTCCGCGACATCTACGCCCAGCTCCAGGCGATGATGGAGGGCGACACCCACCCGATGGTCCGGGTGCCGAGCGACGACCCCATCACGATCAAGCGCATCCTCGACGCCGGCGCGCAGTCGCTGATGATCCCCAACATCGACGACGCCGAGCAGGCCGCCCGGGTGGTCGCGGCGACGCGCTACGCGCCCCGCGGCATCCGCGGCTTCTCGCAGGCGCCCCGCGCCGCCCGGTTCGGCCGGATCAAGGACTATCACACCCGCTGCGAGGCCGAGATCTTCGTGGCGGTGCAGGTCGAGTCGCGCCGCGCCCTCGACAACCTGGACGCGATCGCCGCCGTGGAGGGGGTGGACGGCGTCTTCATCGGACCCGGCGACCTCTCCACCAGCCTCGGCTATGTCGGCCAGCAGGGCCACCCGGAGGTGGTGCGCACCATCGAGGAGGCGGTCGCCCGGATCGGCAAGGCCGGCAAGCATGCCGGCATCCTGACGCCGAGCGAGGAGCTGGCGCGCCGCTACATCGCGGCCGGCACCCATTTCACCGCCGTGGGTTCGGACGCGGGCTTGCTCGCCCGCAACGCCGAGGCCCTCGCCGCCCGCTTCCGCGCCTGAGCGCGGTCGCTATCAGGGAGTCCACGATGCAGGCCGAGATCGAAGCCCCGACCCGCGCGCACCCGGCCGGCGCGGGGGCCGGTGACCTGCCGCGCACGATCCGCCTGAGCGCGGACGACAACGTCGCGATCGTGGTCAACGCCTTCGGGCTGCCGGCCGGCACGGTGTTCCCGGACGGGCTGGAGCTCGTCGAGTTCGTGCCGCAGGGCCACAAGGTCGCGCTCAGCGACATCGCGGAGGGCGGGGCGGTGCGCCGCTACGGCGAGGTGGTGGGCATCGCCACGCAGGCGATCCCGCGGGGCGCCTGGGTGGAGGAATCCCGCGTCGCGACGCCGGTCGCCCCCGCCCTCGACGCCCTGGAGCTGGCCACGCGCGTGCCGGCCCCCCTGCCCCCGCTGGAGGGCTTCACCTTCGCGGGCTACCGCAACCCGGACGGGTCGGTGGGCACCAAGAACATCCTGGCGATCTCGATCAGCGTGCAATGCGTCGCCGGTACCCTCGACGTGGCGATCCGGCGGATCAAGCAGGAGCTGCTGCCGCGCTACCCCAACGTCGACGACGTGGTCGGCCTGACCCACGCCTATGGCTGCGGCGTCGCCATCAATGCCCCCGAGGCGGTGGTGCCGATCCGGACACTCCAGAGCCTCGCGCAGAACCCCAACTTCGGCGGCGAGGTCATGGTCGTCGGCCTCGGCTGCGAGAAGCTCGTCTCGGAGCGGCTGCTCCCCGACAACGGGGCGGCCGGCGACGGGGTGGTGCGGCTCCAGGACGAGCGCCACCGCGGCTTCGCCGCCATGATCGACAGCATCCTGGCGATGGCGGAGGCCCGCCTGGAGGTGCTGAACCGCCGGACCCGCGAGACCTGCCCGGCCTCCGACCTGGTGGTCGGCCTGCAATGCGGCGGCAGCGACGCCTTCTCAGGGGTGACCGCCAACCCGGCCCTCGGCTTCGCGGCCGACCTGCTGGTCCGCTGCGGCGCCACCGTGATGTTCTCGGAAGTCACGGAGGTCCGCGACGCGATCCACCTCCTCACCCCCCGGGCGAAGAGCCCCGAGGTCGCCCAGGCGCTGATCCGCGAGATGGCGTGGTACGACGCCTATCTCGCCAAGGGCGAGGCCGACCGCCGCGCCAATCCCTCGCCGGGCAACAAGAAGGGCGGCCTCAACAACATCGTCGAGAAGGCCCTGGGCTCGGTCGCCAAGTCGGGCACGAGCGCGATCTCCGGGGTTCTCGCCCCGGGCGAGCGCGTGCGGGAGAAGGGCCTGATCTTCGCCGCGACACCGGCGAGCGACTTCGTCTGCGGCACGCTCCAGCTCGCCTCGGGGATCACCCTGCAGGTGTTCTCCACCGGCCGCGGCACGCCCTACGGCCTCAGCCAGGCCCCGGTGATCAAGGTCGCCACCCGCACGGAGCTCGCCGAGCGCTGGTCCGACCTGATCGACCTCGACGCAGGCCGCATCGCCACCGGCGCGGCCACGATCGAGGAGGTCGGCTGGGAGCTGTTCCACCTGATCCTCGACGTGGCGAGCGGGCGCAAGCGCCCCTGGTCCGACCAGTGGGGGCTGTTCAACGACCTGACGCTGTTCAACCCGGCGCCGATCACCTGAGACGGCTTTCCGGGGGAGCCCTCGGCCGGACCGCCCCTCCTTCGGCGCGGGGCGCAGCGAAGGGACCCGGGGCCGCGCGAGGCCGGTCGGCGCGGCGCCGGCCGGATGGCGTCGCGGCACCCGCGCGGATGGCGTCGCTTCGCCCGCGCGGATGGCGGCCAAGGCGCCGGCCCGACATGGGGCGTGAGGTTGCCCGCGCGCCCATTCCGCGCCCCATCCCGGGACGCCGCGAGCGCGCCCGGCGTTGGCGATTCGGGACCGCCATCGGTGCGAAGACCTGGCGCGCCGGCGGCACCGGTCCCGGGCTCGGCCGCGCGGACCCCGGATGACGGGGAGGCCGTCCGTTCGAGCCGCTGTCCGATCCGGGACCGGCCTCGCGGCCTGCGCGCCGTCCGGATGAGTCCCGCCCCGCGACCGCCCCGGGGCATGCGTCCCGCGGCATCGTCACCTCGGCCGGACTCTGCTAGGCAGCCGCCGACCGCCATGATGCTGCCGATTCCCTCCCCCCGGACGATGCTCTTCCGCCTGCACTGGGCGCTGGGCCTCACCGCCGGCCTCGTCCTCGCGCTGATGGGCCTGACCGGGGCGCTGATGAGCTACGAGGAGGCAATCACCGCCTTCGCCAACCGCGACCGGCTGGCGGTGACGGCCGGCGACCGGCCGGTTCTCTCCCCCTCCGCCCTGATCGCCCGGATCGACGCGCAGGTGGGCGGGCGCCGGGTCGACGCGCTGACCCTGTCGGAGGATCCCGCCGCCAGCGTCCACGTCCGCTTCGCCCGCGATCCGGAGACCCGCCTGCGGCCTCCCTCGGTCTATGCCGACCCCCATGACGGCGCGGTGCTGGGGCCGGTGCGGCTCGAGGCGGCGTTCGCGACGGTGCGGGACCTGCACCGCTGGCTGCTCATCCCGGGCGGGTCCAAGGGCTGGGGCCGCACGATCACGGGCGCCTGCCTGTGGGCACTCCTGGCCTTCCTGGCGACCGGCCTCTACCTGCGCTGGCCCAGGATCCACCGCTGGCGGATCTGGCTGAGACCGAGCCTGTCGCGTCCCGGCCGCGCGCGGTGGTGGTCGCTCCACGCGGTGGCGGGGACGTGGCTCACGCCGGTCTACCTCGTCATCGCGCTCACCGGCCTGACTTGGTCCTACCCGTGGTTCAAGGACGGCGCCACGGCGCTTCTCGCGGGCGGCGACGCGGCGAAGCCCGTCCGTACGCCCGGCCGCACGGCGGTCCACGGCCGGCCGGCCGAAGCCACCGCGCCGCTGGAGCCGCCGCCCCTCGACCGCGCCTGGGCCGCCTTCCGGGCGGCGGAGGGGCGCGAGGCGGTCTCCGCGATCCTGAGCGTGCCGGAGGCCGAGGCGGTCTCGATCCGCATCCGCTGGCTGCCACGGGGCGTCGACGCGCCGAGCGCCCGCAACGAGGCGCGCTACCACGCCGCCACGGGCGTGCTGGTCTCGGCCGAGCACGCCGCCGACCTGCCGCTCGGGCGGCGCCTCGTGGAGAACATCCTGGAGGTGCATCGCGGCCGATTCTTCGGCGACCCCTTCGCCCTGCTGTTCTGCCTCGCGGCGCTGGCCATGCCGGGCTTCGCGGCCACCGGGCTGACGCTCTACCTCCTGCGCCGCCGGGCTGACGCCCGCCGCGGGGCGATCGAGCCCGCGCCATCGGCGGCGGCCGTTCGCGCCGCGAACCCCTGAGACAGCGTCCGCTCGAAGCCCCCGGCCGGAACCTGCGGTCGCCGCAGGTCCCGCGACTTAGAGCCGGGCGGTGATCGTCGCCAGCACCGAGAGCGGTGCGCCCGGGAGGTTGTTGAACGGGTTGAACGGCTGCTCGATGTAGCGCCGGTCGGTCAGGTTCCGCGCGTTGATCGAGAACCGGGCGTGCTCGCCGAAGTCGTAGAACACGGCCGCGTCCAGTCGGGCGTAGCCGCCCACCGCATAGCTGCTGTTCAGGTCGCCGGCGCGGCGCCCGACATAGGTGATCCCGGCCCCGACGGTCCAGCCGAGCAGGACGCCCTCCTGAAACTGGTAGGTCGACCAGATGCTGCCGCTGAAGGCCGGCGCGCCGACCAGCCGGTTGCCCACCGCGAAGGTGGTGTCCCGCGTGATCCGGGCATCAAGGACGCTGATGCCCCCGATGACCTTCCATCCCGGCAGGACCTGGCCGGCGAGGTCGGCCTCTACGCCCTCGGAGCGCTGCTGCCCGGTGATCACCGAGAAGCCCGTATTGACCGGGTCGGCGGCCGCGACGTTGTTGCGGATGATGCGGAAGGCCGCCGTCGACAGGGTCAGGTCCGGGTTCAGGTCGAGCCGGCTGCCGATCTCGTAGAGTTCGCCGGTCTCGGGACGCGGATTGCCGGCGTTGTAGACGTTGTCGGTCTGCGGCTTGAACGAGGTCGCGTAGCTCGCATAGAGCGTCAGCGGCTCCGCGGGCCGGTAGATGAGGCCGACGCGGGGCGAGGTCCCGGACAGTTCCTGGTCGGGCGGGATCGTGCGCGAGGTCGGGACGCGGCTGAAATAATACTGCGTGCCCGTGTCGTAGCGGACGCCGACGAGCAGTTGCAGGCCGAGGCCGAGATCGATCTGGTCCTGCGCGTACAGGCCGGCCAGCGCGTTCTTCTGCTTGAGGTCGGACTGGAACTGCAGTCCGACGATCGTGGGGCCGGGGAGCGGGGCGAGGAAGTTCACCGACGGGTAGGTGGCGCTCTGCGTCGTGTAGGCGCGGCGGTAGCCGTTGGTGTACTCGACGCCGGCCAGCACCGTGTGCCGGAAGCCCAGCAGGTCGAACTTGGCCACGATCTCGGTCTGACTGTCGACGGAGGCGTAGGTCGAGTAGACGCCGGTCTCGCGGCGGGTCACCGTCGTGTTGCCGTCGGTGAGGCCGGTGGCGCGGCTCGCCAGCGCGTTGAACCCGCCCCATTGCGCGTTGAGCACCTCGCGCAGGGTGATGTTGGCGTTGAGGTCGTGCTCGACCTTGAGCAGGCCGAAGCTCGCGTCGCCGTTGTAGCGGGAGAACGGCGCCCCGTAGTAGCGCGCGACGTTGTCGAGGGGCACGCGGCCGTTCCGGGCGACGAGGCCCTCGTCGTACTGGTTGTCGACCCGGGTGAACTCGCCGAGGAACGTGACGCGCGTGTCCGGCGCCGGGGTCCACGCGAAGGCCGGGGCCACGAAGGTGCGGGAATTGTCCCGCCCGCCGAAGTTGCGGAAGGTCGGGTCCGATTGCCCGGCGAAGCTGAGGCGCGCCGCCAGGCCCTCCACGCCCTCGATCGCGCCCGACACCGAGCCCTGCACCCGCCGGAAGCCGAAGCTGCCGGCCTGCAGGTTGATGTCGCCGGACGGCGCCCGGGTGGGCTGCCGGGTGACGATGTTGATCAGGCCTCCGGGATCGCCGCGCCCGTACAGGACCGAGGCCGGCCCCTTCAGCACCTCGATCCGCTCCACGTCGGCCAGATCCCGGGTGACCGCGGAGAAGTTGCCGGCTTGGTTCAGCAGCACGCCGTCGATGGCGTAGGTCTGGGTCCTGAAGCCGCGGATTATGAAGGTGTCGCTCCGGCCCTGGATCGTGCCCCCGGGCTGGACGCTGCTGACGTTCTGCAGCGCGTCGCTCAGGCGAATGTCCTGCTGATCGACCAGCACGTCGCGCGGCACCACCTGCACCGCTTGCGGCGTATCCCGCAGGGCCGTGTCGGTGCGGGTCGCGGTGGCCGAGCGCGTGGCGCGATAGCCGATCACCGGCCCGCCTGCCCGCTCCACCGCGGGCCCCGTCCCGGTGACGCTCAGTTCGGAGAGAGCGATCTCATCGGTCGCCGGTCCGGCTTGCGCGCCGACCGGGGCGGGAAGCAGGATCAGCAGCGTCGTGGCGAGCCCGACGGCGCGGACGGTCCAGTCATCCTGCGCGTTTGCCTTGTGATCGATCGTGTCGATCCGGTCCGAGCTCATAGGTTAAAATCGTTCTCAGGAGGTTCGCATCGTGGCGATGGCCTTTTCCTAGAAGCGTTCATCCCGAGCGGTTCAATGCAGGATGGGCGGCGGGACGACGGAAACCGTGGTCTCTCTGCCAAAATGGCCATCCATGTGGCTAAAGCGTCACGGGGATGTCGTCGAAAGATTTGAACTTGTTCAAAAGTGACTGCCTGGGCGTGTATGTGGCCGACGCCTAGACAACCCCACCGACGCGGCCCGGCGCGACGGCCAGAACGGTCTGGTTCGGGCGAATCGCGTCGCGCTCACCCTGCCGGGGCCTGACCGGGCACGCCGCCACGCGGCACACGGCCGACCGGCCCGCGCGAGGGGGGCGCGGGCCGGTCGGCCTAGCGGGGGCCGTGACTGGCCCGCGATCGGGAATGAGATCGGGATAAGATCAGGGGCCCGCCGGCGGCCCGGCGGCCCCGGCCCGCGGCAGGCGGCCGTCGAGCCCCGCCTCCAGCAGCGCGTGGAGCTGCGCCACGGCCGCGGCCACGTCGTAATCCGGCAGCGCGGCGCGGCCGACGACGATTCCCCGCATCAGCGGCCCGAGAACCGCGTAGAGCGCGGCCGGATCGAAGTCCGGGGCGCTGGACAGCGCCGCGAAGGTTGCCGTGAACCAGTCCCGGGTCTCGGCCTCCGTCCGCGCCGTCATGGCGGCGATGGCCGCGTTGCGGGTGGATTCCGACCAGATCTCCACCCGCAGGGTCGCGGCCTCGCGGCTGATCGACACGAAGTAGCGGGCAATGATCTCCAGCAGCGCGCCGCGTCGGTCGCCGCTGACCTCCATCTCGGCCACCAGACGGGTGCCGCGCTCGCGCTCGCGCTCCACGAGCCCGAGGACCAGGGCCTCCTTGGATTCGAAGTAGCGATAGAAATTGCCGGGACTCATCGCCGCCTCGCGGGCGAGATCCTGCATGGTGGTGCGGTGGAAGCCGTTGCGGGTGAAGCAGGCCTCGGCGGCGTCGAGGATGTGTTCGCGCCGGGTGGCGGGATTGCCGCGGGGGGGCGCCGCTCCGGCGGCCTCGACGCTCACCGCCCGGGCTGGGCCGCGAGGGCGACCGGCACGATCCGGCTCTGATCCTTGGCCGGGATGGAGACCGCGCAGGATTGCGGCCCCTGATGCAGATCCGCGCAGATCCGCGCCTGCCAGCCGTCCGGACCGGCCCCGGTCCAGCCGATCAGCGCCAACCAAGCCAGGGCCAGAACGGCGCCGAAGGTCAGGTTGGCGGGTGTGCAGACCGCGCGGGCGAGGGCGAGGACACCCGGGCCACGGGCGCCGAAACGATCGGAGTCCAGATCGGACCAGCGGCCTTCGAACGTGAGAGCCATCGTGCGCTCCTGCTTGCCTTCTCCTTGTAATGAACGTTCATTCCCACTGGATGCCGGAAAGTCGCCACGACGGCGGGATCCCGCCGGCCGTCGAGCACGGGGACAGGCGCGGGCGTGACCCTGGCCGGTTCGAAGGCGCCGCTTCAAAGGGGTGCCGGTGCCGTCTGCGCGGGACGAGGCGGGCGGGAGGACCGGGGTGGGTCCGATCCCGGCCCCCTCTCGCCCCGCCGCCGCATCGCCCGGCCGGAGCGCATCCGGGCGGCCTGCCCCGGATGCGCGCGGCGCGCCGTCAGCCGAGCACGGCCGGCTTGAGGGCCCCGGTGCGGTCGTGGAAGTCCGGGCCGTTGGTGGTCCGGGCCACGTGGCCGGCCCGGATCAGGTAGTCGCCGAAATGCTCGCCCGGCTGCCGGCCCTTGGCGTAGTCGGCAAACAGCGGGTCGAGGGTGCCGCGGATCTCGGAGGCGGCCACGTCCTCCCGGTAGAGCTTGTTCAGGCGCGAGCCGTCGAAGGCGGCGCCGAGATAGAGGTGGTAGCGCTCCGGGCCGCGGCCCACGAGGCCGATCTCGGCGATGAACGGTCGGGCGCAGCCGTTCGGGCAGCCGGTGGAGCGGATCGTGATCTCCTCCTCGGCGAGCCCGTGGGACGCGAGGCTCTCCTCCAGCTCGCTCATCAGGTCGGGCAGGTAGCGCTCGCTCTCGGCCAGCGCGAGGCCGCAGGTCGGCAGGGCCACGCAGGCCATCGAATTGCGCCGGAGCGCACCGGCGCCCCGGGTCAGGCCGTACTCGTCGACGAGCGCGTCGATCTCGGCCCGCTTCTCCGCCGGGACGTTGGCGACGATCACGTTCTGATTGCCGGTGAGGCGGAAATCGCCCTGGTGCACCTCGGCGATGCGGCGCAGCCCCGAGAGGAATTGCGGGCCGCCGTCGATGTCCTTGATCCGGCCCGACGGCACGTACAGCGTCAGGTGATGGCGGCCGTCGTCGCCCTCGACCCAGCCGTAGCGGTCGCCGTTGCCGGTGAACACGTAGGGCTTGGGTGCGCCGAGCTTCTTGCCGACGCGCGCCTCCACCTCGGCGCGGAAGGCGTCCAGCCCGTAGCGCTCGATCGTGTACTTGAGCCGGGCGTTCTTGCGGTTCTTGCGGTTGCCCCAGTCACGCTGGACCGTCATCACGGCCTCGGCGACCTTGATGGCGTCCTCGGGCTCCACGAAGCCCATCACGTCCGCGGTGCGCGGGAAGGTGTCGGGCTCGCCGTGGGTCATGCCCATGCCGCCGCCGACCGTGACGTTCCAACCGGTGACCTGGTTCTTCTCGTCGAGGATCGCGATGAAGCCGAGATCGTGGGCGAAGATGTCGACCTCGTTGGAGGGCGGCACCGCCACCACGGTCTTGAACTTCCGCGGCAGGTAGGTCCGGCCGTAGACCGGCTCGACTTCGGCCGCGTCCTCGCCGCCGACCACGCGCTCGCCGTCGAGCCAGATCTCGCGCCACGCGCTGGTCTTCGGCAGCAGCGAGTCGGAGATGTCCTTGGCCAGCTGGTAGGCGGCCCTGTGGGCGCCCGCTTGCGCCGGGTTCGTCGCCGCCATGACGTTGCGGTTGACGTCGCCGCAGGCTGCGATCGTGTCGAGGAGCGCGCCGTCGATGGCGGCCATCGTGCGCTTCAGGTTCGACTTGATCACACCGTGGTACTGGAAGGTCTGGCGCGTGGTCGCGCGCAGCGCCCCGCCCGCGTAGGTCCGGGCGATGTCGTCGAGGATCAGCCACTGCTTCGGCGTGATCACGCCGCCGGCGATGCGCAGGCGGATCATGAAGCTGTAGGCCTTGTCGAGCTTCTTCTTGGTGCGCTCGGGGCGCAGGTCCCGGTCGTCCTGCAGGTACATCCCGTGGAACTTCACGAGCTGCCCGTCATCCTCCGAGATCGCCCCGGTGGCGTGCTTGAGGAGGCCGTCGGCCAGCGTGCCGCGGAGGTAGCCGCTGGCGATCTTGATGTGCTCGTTGGCGGCGAGCTGGGCCGCGCGGGCGGCCTCGGCCTCGGTGATCGGCCGCTCCGCAGGCGGGGTCTCGTAGATGCGCTTGGCCGGGGTGGCGGCGCCGGGGGCCGGGGTCTCGGCGGCGTCGCGGGGGCTGTGGTCGTCCATGGAACGAATCCAATATCGTCGACTGCGTAGGCCTCTGCCCGGCCGCGGATCCCCGCAGCCCAGGCCAGAGCGTGAAACTCGATGTCCCGGGAGACCGCCTCCGCGGCCACCTCCCGCGCCCCGCCGGGGCTGGCCCGCTCCGCGCCGGAGCGGGCCGTGCGATCCCTAGTAAACGTCCTGCTGGTAACGATGGCTGCGCTCCAGCGCCGCGACCTGCGCCTCCGCGTCGGCGGCGCTCAGGTTCTTGGTGGTCTCGTAGGCCTTCACCACCGCGGCGCGCACGTCCTTGGCCATGTTCTTGGCATCGCCGCAGACGTAGAAGTGGGCGCCTGCGTCGAGCCAGGAGACCAGTTCCGCCGCGTGCTGGGTGATCCGGTCCTGCACGTAGACCTTCTCCGGCTGATCCCGCGAGAAGGCCACGTCGATCCTGGTGAGGGACCGGTCCTCCAGGGCGTCCTGCCACTCGAGCTGGTACAGGAAGTCGTGGGTGAAGTGGCGGTCGCCGAAGAACAGCCACGACCGCCCGGTCTTGGAGCCCTCCGCCTCGATCGCCCGGCGCTCCTGCACGAAAGCCCGGAACGGCGCGACGCCGGTGCCCGGCCCGACCATGATGATGTCGGTGGCCGGATCCTGCGGCAGGCGGAAGTGGCGGTTCGGCTTCAGCCGCACCCGCAGCTTGGCGCCGTCCCGGATCCGGTCGGCGACGTGGACCGAGGCCACCCCCGAGCGGGCGCGGCCGTGGGTCTCGTACCGCACGGCCACGATGGCGAGGTGGACCTCGTCGCCCACCTCCTTGCGCGAGGAGGCGATCGAGTAGGCCCGCGGCGGCAGCGGCCGGGTGATGGTGGCGAGATGTTCGGCGGTCAGCGCGGCCGGATAGGTCTGGATCAGGTCGATCAGGTGCCGCCCCTCGATCCAGGCCTTGGCCTCGCCGCTGTCGATCAGGGTCTGCGCCTCAGCGTGGCCGGTGGCCTTCACGAAGCGCTCGATGGTGGCGGCCGAGAGCGTGGTAATATCCCGCTCGGCGAGGAGCGCCTTGCGCAGGGCCTCGTCGTCCGACAGCCCCGCGGCCTTCAGGATCTCGTCCACGAGCTGCGGATCGTTCTCGGGGTAGATCTCCAGCGAATCGCCAGGCTCGTAGGCCGGCGCGCCGTCCTCGAAGGCCAGCGCCAGGTGGATCGTCTCCTTGTCGGAGCGCGACGAGTTGAGGTTCACGTGCTCCACGACCTCGACCACCAGGGGCTCGCGGCTCGGCTCGGCCTCGTCGTCCTCGCCGGCACCGGCGCGGGCGAAGTCGACCGCCACGACGTTGTCGGTGGCCTCCGCCGGGGCCAGGGCCTTCAGCGTCGCCTTGATCCAGTCGGCGGCGGGCTTCTCGAAATCGAGGTCGAGGTCGGCCCGCTCGGCGGCGCGCTTGGCGCCCAGCGCCTCGAAGCGCGCGTCCAGCGCCTTACCGATGGCGCAGAACTCCGCGTAGGACGTGTCGCCGAGCGACAGGACCGCGAACTCGACGCCGTCGAGGCGCGGGGCACCCTCCCCCATCAGCTCGCCGTAGGCCCGCACGGCCCGGGCCGGCGGCTCGCCCTCGCCCCAGGTGGCCGCGATGGCGACGAGCTTGCCGGCCTTGGGCAGGGTCGAGATGTCGAGATCGGAGAAGTCCACGACCTTCGGCTTGAAGCCCTGCTTGCGGGCCAGCTTGGCGACGCTGCCAGCGAGGGCCTCGGAATTCCCCGATTCGCTGGCGTAGATCACCGTCAGCGGCGCGGCGGCCTTGGGCGGGGCGGCCGGCACGGCGGCCGGCTGGCCGCCCGCGGCGTCGAGCCCGGCGAGGAAGCCCGCGAGCCAGGCGCGCTGCGTGGGGCTCGCGGCCCCCAGCACGGCGTCGAGGCTGGCGCGCTCGCCGTCCCCGAACGGGGCGGTGCGCGGAAGGAGGTTCTGGCGTGACATCAGGAGACCATGTCGTGGCCTACGCGGCCGGTGTCAATCGAGAAACGTTCTTTTTGCAGAACGGGCGGAGATTAGGACATCGCATTCGTTGCGCTGCGAAAGAAAGGAATATTATTCCCCTACCACGGCGAGGACCGGACCCGTGCCCGGCAGGTGCCGCCCGTTCTTGGGCGGCGCCGGCAGCGGCAGGGCGGTGGTGGACTTCACCTTCTCCATGGCGAACCGCGACGTGACGTTCTTCAGGGGCAGAACCGCGATGAGGTGCTTGTAGAAGCTGTCATACGCCTGCATGTCGGCGACGACGACCCGCAGCATATAATCCACGTCGCCCGCCATCCGGTAGAACTCCAAGACCTCCGGCATCGCCGAGACTGTCGCGGCAAAGCGCTGCAGCCATTCCTGCGAGTGATCCGCTGTCTCGATGGAGACGAACACGGTCAACCCGAGGCCGAGCTTGACCGGATCGAGCACCGCGACCCGCCGGTCGATCACGCCGTCGGCCTCCAGCTTCTGGATGCGCTTCCAGCAGGGGGTTTGCGACAGGCCGACCCGCTCGCCGATCGCCGCGATGGAGAGCGTCGCGTCGGTCTGCAGCAGGGCGAGAATCTTCAGATCGATCGCGTCCAAAGCTGTCTCCGTTGGCTTCCCCCGTGCGGGTCGGCGCGGGGGCGATAAGAATGGCGTACGACAAAAGTGAGAAGAATTTTTTATTCTACAGGCCGTCTGCCCTCGCCGTCCGCCGTGTGCAACCGCACGTCCGGTCCCGGTCCTGGGTCGACTCGCCCGTCGAAGCGCCTTGACTTCGTTCGGTATAGCGAACATTTCGACGGTTCGACAACAGGGTGCCGCGCAGGCCGTGCCCTTTCCATCACGCCAATCCCGAGACATGTCGCGATGACCCGTCCGGACCGACAGACAGCTGAAGCCCTCGCGGAGCGGCTGTCCGGGCTCGACCTCCCAGGCCGCCTCCACCTGATCGCCGCCGAGATCCCCGGCCGGCTCGTCTTCACCACGAGCCTGGGCGTCGAGGATCAGGCGCTCACCCACGCGCTGGTCATGGCGGGTCTCGCCAAGGGGCTCGCCGGGGGCCGCGTCGCGATCGTCACCCTCGATACCGGCCGCCTCTTCGCCGAGACCTACGACACCTGGGCCGAGACCGAATCGGCCTACGGCATCCGCATCGCCGCCTACGCGCCTGAGCGTGCGGCCGCGGAGGAGTTCGTGCGCGACGCGGGCATCAACGGCTTCCGGCGCTCGGTGGCGGCCCGGCAGGCCTGCTGCGGCTTCCGCAAGGTCGAGCCGCTGGGCCGCGCCCTCGACGGCGCGAGCGGCTGGCTCACCGGGCTGCGGGCCGGCCAGTCCGCCAACCGGGCCGAGACGCCGCTCGCCGAGTTCGACGCCGGCCGCGGCCTGATCAAGCTGAACCCGCTGGCCGACTGGTCGCGGGCGCGGATCGACGCCTTCGTGCGCGACAACTTCGTCCCCTACAACGTGCTCCACGACCGCGGCTTCCCGTCGATCGGCTGCGCCCCCTGCACCCGCGCGGTGAAGCTCGGCGAGCCGGAGCGGGCCGGCCGCTGGTGGTGGGAGCAGGAAGACAAGAAGGAGTGCGGCCTGCACGTCGGACGCCCCCTCGCGTCGGTGCAGCCGGGCCAGGAGCCCGCCGCCTTCGAGACCACCCCGCCTCAGACCCGCCAGCCGGAGTTCGCCCGATGAGCGCCGCCCTCGCCGCCGCCGTGCCGCCGAGCGCCACGATGCGCGCACAGACCGCCGCCGACCGCCTCAGCCACCTCAAGCGGCTGGAGGCCGAGAGCATCCACATCTTCCGGGAGACGGTCGCCGAGACCGAGAATCCGGTGATGCTCTACTCGATCGGCAAGGATTCCTCGGTGCTGCTGCACCTCGCCCTGAAGGCCTTCGCGCCCGGGCGCCTGCCGTTCCCGCTGCTCCACGTCGACACGACCTGGAAGTTCCGCGAGATGATCGCCTTCCGCGACGCCCGCGCGAAGGAACTCGGCCTCGACCTCCTGATCCACACCAACCCGGACGGGCTCGCCCGCGGGGTCGGGCCGGTGAGCCACGGCTCCGAGGTCCACACCGACGTGATGAAAACGCAGGCCCTGCGGCAGGCGCTGGACCGGCACAAGTTCGACGCCGCCTTCGGGGGCGCCCGCCGCGACGAGGAGGCGAGCCGCGCCAAGGAGCGGATCATCTCCCTGCGCACCGCGCAGCACCGCTGGGACCCGAAGCGCCAGCGCGCCGAGCCCTGGCACCTCTACAATCTCCGGAAGAAGCGCGGCGAGTCCCTGCGGGTCTTCCCGCTGTCGAACTGGACCGAGCTCGATATCTGGCTCTACATCGAGCAGGAAAACATTCCGATCGTGCCGCTCTACTTCGCCAAGGAGCGGCCCGTCGTCGAGCGCGACGGCCAGCTCATCATGGTCGACGACGCGCGGCTGCCCCTCGCACCCGGCGAGACCCCGCAGCAGCGCCTCGTCCGCTTCCGCACCCTCGGCTGCTACCCGCTGACCGGCGCGGTGGAGAGCGACGCCGCAACGCTGCCCGAGATTATCGGCGAGACGCTGGCCGCCCGCACCTCGGAGCGGCAGGGCCGGGTGATCGACAAGGACGGGGCCGGCGCCATGGAGCGCAAGAAGCAGGAGGGCTACTTCTAATGACCGTCCACCAGGCTCCCACCGCCTTCACCGACCGCGCCTCCGGCTACGCGGCCTTCCTCACCGCCCACCGCAGCAAGGCGGTGCTGCGCTTCATCGCCTGCGGCTCGGTGGATGACGGCAAGTCGACCCTGATCGGGCGGCTCCTGCACGACACCAAGCAGATCTTCGACGACCAGATCTCGGCGCTCCAGCGGGATTCCCGCAAGCACGGGACGCAGGGGCAGGAGGTGGATCTCGCGCTGCTGGTGGACGGTCTCCAGGCCGAGCGCGAGCAGGGCATCACCATCGACGTCGCCTACCGGTTCTTCTCCACCGACAAGCGCTCCTTCATCGTGGCCGACACGCCCGGCCACGAGCAGTACACCCGCAACATGGCCACCGGCGCCTCGACGGCGGACGTGGCGGTGATCCTGGTCGATGCCCGCCAGGGCCTGACCCGCCAGACCCGGCGCCACGCGCTGCTGGTCTCCAATCTCGGGATCCGCCGGGTGGTGCTGGCGGTGAACAAGATGGACCTCGCCGGATGGGCGCAGGGCACCTTCGACGGCATCGTGGCGGGTTTCTCGGACTTTGCCCGGGATCTCAAGTTCTCCGAGGTCAAGGCGATCCCGCTCTCGGCCAAGAACGGGGACAACGTCGTGGACGCGGGTGTCGCGGCGCCCTGGTACACGGGCGGCCCGCTGCTGACCTATCTGGAGACCGTCCCGGTCCACGCGGAGGCGCTGAACGCGCCGTTCCGCATGGCGGTGCAGTGGGTCAACCGTCCGAATTCCGAGTTCCGCGGCTACAGCGGCCGGATCGCCAGCGGCCGGGTGCGCCCGGGCGATTCGGTGACGGTCCAGCCCTCGGGTCGGACCTCCACGGTGGCGCGGATCCACACCGCCGACGGCGACCTGCCCGAGGCCGGCGAGGATGAGTCGGTGACCCTGGTGCTGGCCGACCAGATCGACGCATCCCGCGGGCAGGTGATCGTCGCCACCGACGCGCCGATGCGGGTCACCGAGACCCTGGACGCCCGCCTGTTCTGGGCGGCCGAGACCGATCTGAGCCCGGGGGCCAGCCTGTTCGCCAAGATCGGCACCGCCACGGTCACCGCGACCGTGGAGCGGATCGTCTCGCGCATCGACCCCGAGACCGGCAAGCCCGGCCCGGCCGAGCGCCTGTCGGCCAACGACATCGCCGACGTGTCCCTGCGCCTCGACCGGCCGGTGGCGGTCGACGCCTACGCGGAGAACCGCGAGACCGGCAGCCTGATCCTGATCGACCGCGAGACCACCGACACGGCGGCCCTCGGGCTGGTCCAGGCCCCGAAGGCGACGGCGGCGACGCCCGGCGCGGCGATGCCCGGCGCGGCGAAGGCCGCCGACGGAGGCGGTCTCCTCGCCCGCCTCGGCCGGCTGTTCGGGCGCTGAGGCCGAGAGGCGCGCACAACGAACGGCCCCCTCCTGCACGGGAGGGGGATCCGCCCACGATCCGGATGGCGTCGCTGCGCTCGCGACGACGCGGCGAGCCGTCTCGGCACCGCGCCCGATCAGACCAGCTTGAAGCGCAGCGCCCCGAGCCCTTCGAGTTCCGAGACCACTTCGTCGCCCGGCTTCAGCCACGCCCGATCCTGGCGCGGGATCTTCTCCCCGAAGATCACGCCCTGCGGCGTGCCGGTGTAGAAGATGTCGCCCGACTTGATCGTCATGACCTTCGACGCGAAGCTGATCAGCTGGCGGCAATTGAAGATCATGTCGCTGGTGTTCCAGTCCTGCCGCACCTGGCCGTTCACCAGAGTCTTGAGCGTCAGGTCATTCGGGTCCTTCACCCGGTCGGAAGTGACGAGGTAGGGACCGAGCGGGGCGAACCCGTCGGAGGTCTTGCCGATCATGAACTGCGAGGTCAGAGTCTGAAGATCCCGGGCGCTGAAATCGTTGCCCGTGCAGTAGCCGGCCACGTAGTCGAGGGCGTCCGCCTCGGAGACGTTCCGGCATTCCCGGCCGAACACCATCACCAGCTCGGTCTCGTAATCGAATTCCCGCGCGGCCTGGGTCGGCAGCGTGATCGTGCCCCCGTGGTGGTTCAGGGCGTTGTTGTACTTGTTGAACAGCGGCGGGTCCTTGGGGATCGGCGTGCCGGTCTCCTCCGCGTGGTGGCGGTAGTTGAAGCCCATCATGATGATCTTCTCGGGCCGCGTGACCACCGGCCCGTAGGCGATGCCCGGCTCCGCCAGCAGGAAGCGCCCGTCGGGGGCGGCCTCGACCGCGTCGATCAGCGCCCGCAGCGCCGGGCCGCGCCCGTTCTGGAGCAGGTCGTCCATGTCGGTCGGGGCTGGCATCCCGAGCCCGCTGCCGGCGGCCGCGACGTCGAGCACGCCATCCTTCATCTTCACGCCCAAGGTGTAGCCGTCGCCGCGGCGCATGTTGATGAGGGTCATGTCCCGGGGCATGCCGAAGGGCGCGGGCGCGCCCGGCTTGCCGGGCCCGGGCGCCGTCGTCCGCTCGTCGGCCGCCCGGACGGGCGTTGCCGCCGCGGCGAGGCCCGCGGCCGTAGCGGTCAGGAATTCGCGTCGGTTGCCCATGCTGCCTCTCCTCCGGCCGGCCCGTCTGGCGCGGGCGCGATCCGGGGGGAGCCTGCACGGACCCTGGCCGCGTCGTCAGGGCCTGCCGGGGGCGGCGTGTGACGGGTCAGGCCGCCTGTGAGGTGGCGCCGAGCCCCCAGGCCTGCGCCAGCAGCGCGTAGGATTCGTGCCGGGCGGCCTGATCGGGGATGGCCGAGACGATCATCAGCTCGTCGGCCTGGGTGCGCGCGACCATGTCGGCGAGCCGGGCCCGGAGAGTCTCGGGGCCGCCCACGTGCAGGCGGTCGCGGCCGCGCTCGATCTGCAGGCGCTCCCCGTCGGCATACGGGTAGGCGAGCGCCTCGGCGAGGCTCGGCAGCGGCCGGTACTCGCCCCGCTCCCGCCGCAGGGTCGCGAGGCGCGCGCTGGATGCCAGCCGCTCGGCCTCGGCATCCGTGGCGGCACAGATCGCCGCGACCGCCAGGATCGCGTGGGGCTTGCTGCCGAGCCGGGTCGGCCGGAAGAGATTCCGGTAGTCGAGCATCGGCGCCTCGGCCGGCATGCCGGAGAAGTGCTGCGCGAAGCCGAAGCCGCAGCCGATCTCGCCCGCGAGACGGGCGCTGTAATCGGAGGAGCCGAGCAGGAAGATCGGCGGCAGCGGCACGCCCGCGGGGCTCGCCTCGATCCGCGCGAACGGATGCCCCTCCGGGAAACCGCCGTCCCAGAACAGCAGCTCCTGCAGGCGGTCGAGGAAGTCGTCGCCCCCCGCCCCCGGCGCCTCCCGGCGGCGCAGCGCCCGCGCGGTGACGCCGTCCGTGCCGGGCGCGCGCCCGAGTCCGAGGTCGATCCGGCCGGGGAACAGGGCCTCCAGCACCCGGAAGCGCTCCGCCACCATCAGCGGCGCGTGGTTCGGCAGCATGATCCCGCCCGAGCCGACCCGGAGGTTGCGGGTTGCGGCGGCGATCTGGCCGATCATGATCTCGGGGGCCGGGCTCGCCACGTTGGGCAGGGCGTGGTGCTCGGCGAGCCAGTAGCGCCGGTAGCCGAGGCCGTCGACGTGGCGGGCGAGTGCCAGGGTGTCGTGCAGCGCCTGGGCCGGGGTCGAATCGGCGCCGACGAAGGAGAGGTCGAGAACGGAGAGCGGAATCATCAGCGAGATCTGGTATCGACGCGCCTGCAAAGCGAGGGCGCCGGCGCGGGGGAGATCTGCGCTGCGCGCCCGGGGCGCCGCCCCACTCCGTGCCGCGCACCGCCTTGCCGGCTCAGCGTCCCGGGCCTAGGGTCCGCCGCGCCGCGAAGAGGCGGCGCCTGACCTCGAGAATCCGGAGCATCGCACGCCATGGCTCTCCTCGCCGACGTCCTCTCGCGGGTGAAGCCGTCCGCGACCATCGTGATGACTCAGAAGGCCCGGGACCTGAAGGCGTCGGGCGTCGACGTCATCAGCCTGTCGGTGGGCGAGCCGGATTTCGACACGCCCGAGCACATCAAGCAGGCGGCGATCGACGCGATCCACCGCAACGAGACCCGCTACCCGCCGGTCTCCGGCATCGTGCCCCTGCGCGAGGCGATCGTGCGCAAGTTCAAGCGCGAGAACGGGCTCGACTACAAGGTCGCGCAGACCATCGTGGGCACCGGCGGCAAGCAGGTGCTGTACAACGCCTTCCTCGCCACCCTGAATCCCGGCGACGAGGTGGTGATCCCCCGTCCCTACTGGGTGTCCTACCCGGAGATGGTCGGGCTGTGCGGGGGCACGCCGGTCTTCGCCGACGCCGACATGGCCAACGGCTTCAAGCTCCAGCCCGAGGAGCTGGACCGGGTGCTCACCCCGAAGACCAAGTGGATCGTCCTCAACTCGCCCTCGAACCCGTCCGGGGCCGCTTATTCCCGCGCCGAGATGAAGGCGCTCACCGACGTGCTGCTCCGCTACCCGGACGTGCACATCCTGACCGACGACATCTACGAGCACCTGACCTACGGCGATTTCGAATTCGTCACCCCGGCCCAGGTCGAGCCGCAGCTCGTGGACCGCACGCTGACCATGAACGGCGTCTCGAAGGGCTATGCCATGACCGGCTGGCGCATCGGCTACGCGGCCGGTCCGGAGAAGCTGATCAAGGCGATGGATTTCGTCCAGGGCCAGCAGACCTCGGGGGCGAGCACGATCGCGCAATGGGCCGCGGTCGCCGCCCTCGACGGCCCGCAGGACCATCTGGCCACGTTCCGTTCGGCCTTCCACGGCCGGCGCGACCTCGTCGTGTCGATGCTCAACCAGACCAACGGCCTGACCTGCCCGACGCCCGAGGGCGCGTTCTACGTCTACCCGTCCTGCGCGGCGCTGATCGGCAAGAAGACGGAAGCCGGCAAGACCATCGAGACCGACGAGGATTTCGTCATGGAGCTGCTTCAGGCCGAGGGCGTGGCCGCCGTCCACGGCTCGGCCTTCGGGCTCGGCCCGAACCTGCGCATCTCCTACGCGACCTCAAACGCGGTGCTGGAGGAGGCCTGCCGGCGCATCCAGCGCTTCTGCGGCTCGCTGCGGTAGCGGCCCGATCGTCCCCGGAGGCGTCCCGTGCCCACCATCGCGGTGATCGCCCCGGGCGCCATGGGCAGCGCCATCGGGGCCCGGCTCGCCGGCCACGGCGCGCGCGTGCTGACCTCCCTGGACGGGCGCGGGGCCGCGAGCCGCGCCCGGGCCGAGGCCGCCGGCATGGCGCATGCCGGGGACGGCGACCTCGCCGCCGCCGACCTCGTGCTCTCGATCGTGCCCCCCGCCGACGCGGAGGCGCTCGCCCGCCGCCTCGCGCCCGCCCTCGCGGCTGCCGCGAAGAAGCCGGTCTACATCGACGCCAACGCCGTCAGCCCGGAGACGGTCGGGCGCATCGCCGGGATCGTCGCGGCCACCGGCACGCCGTTCCTCGACGGCGCGATCCTGGGCCTGCCGCCGAAGCCCGGCGCCGGAGGACCGCGCGTCTACGTCTCGGGTCCCGAGACCGCCCCGGCGCTGGTGCTGCGCGACCTCGGCCTCGACCTGCGCGTCTGTCCCGGGGGCGTCGGTGCGGCCTCAAGCCTCAAGATGGGCTATGCCGGCCTCAACAAGGGCCTGACGGCGCTCGCCGCGCTCATGATCCTCGCCGCCGATCGCGCGGGTGCCGGCGAGGCGCTGCGCGCCGAACTCGCCGAGAACGAGCCCGCCCTCCTCGCCCGCTTCGCCACGGGCCTGCCCGACATGGCGCCGAAGGCCCATCGCTGGGCGCCCGAGATGGAGGAGATCGCCGGCTTCCTCGGGCCCGACGCGGCCGGGCGGCAGGTTTTCGCCGGCTATGCCGACCTCTACCGGCGCCTCGCCGGCGAGGCCGGCGCGGCCGAGATCGCCGCTCTGATACGCTTCGCCGCGGCCGCGGCGGAGCGCTGATCGCCGCGGGCGCCGCCGAAACGGCCTCGCCTCTGTTGCCGGCCCGGCCGTCACCCTCTACACGGGCTGTCCCCAGCGGCCGATGCGCCTGAAGGTTTCGCGAGCCCGCTCGGGCCTGCATGGCAGCGGGGTCGGCAGTGACGGGGTGGTCCGGACCAGTTCTCTGGGCCGTTCCTGTGAGGCTCAGTGGGCCGAGTCGCTGCAGGAGTGTCGGGAGCGCGGGGAACAGGAACCGCGAATCCGGCGCACGGCCCACATCAATTTCCCCCATCCTCGCCATCGGCCGGTCGACCCGTCGGGCGAGGCTGCGAGCGTCGGGATGCCCCGTTCCGGGACAGGATCCGGCGGGGCGATTGCGGCTTCGTTCACGCTCCGCGGCGATGATGATCCGTGACCGGGGATCCGGTCTCGCGTAACCGCGTTCTCTCGGGCCTGACGACCATGCGAGCCCTGCTCACCAGCGGCATCAAGGCGATCCTGGCGGTCGCCGCCCTTTCGACGGCCGCGCACTGGACGCTGCGCGTCCAGCGTGAATCGACGGCGGCGCCGATGCCGGTCGCCGCCATCCCCGATCCGGTCGCCACGGGCTCCATCGAGCCGCGCCAAGCCGAGCGGCAGGTGGAGCGCCCCGCCGCCGTCGCGAGCGTCCCGCCCTCCGCGACGGGGCCGCGCTCGCCCGCGGCGCCTGCATCGGGGCTCGACCAGTCGCATCTCGCCGCGCTGATCGCGGGGGCGGCACCGGCGAAGCCGAAGGTCGCCAAGGCGACCACGAAGACCGCCTCCGCCGAGAAGGCCCTGCCGGTCGAGAAGGTGGCGGCCAAGCGCTGAGGCGCCCGTCGGCGCGCACGACCGTGCGGGCTGCATGGTCCCCCTGCGCCGCGACGGATACCGAGGCGGAGCCGGGCGTGGCACGACTGCCGGCCTCAAGCGGGATGGGCCAGGCATGAGCACGCAGGTCGCGACGTCCGTCAGCGAAGACCCCGCACCTGCCTGCGCCGCCGCCGAGACGGCTCTCGCGGGCCGCCGCCGGCTCGTCGGCATCGCCCTGATGTGCGGGGCGGTCGCGTTCTTCGCGAGCCTGGATGCCAGCGCCAAGACCCTGGCGCGGGCCGGAGTCGATCCCCTGGTCACCACCTTCATGCGCTACGCCGCCAGCGTCGCGATGATCTCGCTGTTCATCAACCCGGTCCGCACGCCGGGCGTGGTCAGGAGCCGGCGGCTGACGCTGCAGATCGTGCGCTCGCTGCTGCTGTTCGCCTCCACGGCGCTGAACTTCCTGGCCTTGCGCTACCTGCAACTCGCCGAGACGATCTCGATCCAGTTCGCCGCGCCCCTCACCGTGGCGCTGCTGGCCGGGCCGCTGCTCGGCGAGTGGTCCTCGCGGGCCCGCTTGACGGCGATCGGCGTCGGCTTCCTCGGGGTGCTCGTGATCGTGCGACCGGGGCTCGGGGGGATGCACCCGGCCGCCCTGCTCTGCGTCGCCAACGTCGTGGTCTACGCCTTCTACGCGATCATCACGCGCAAGCTCGCGGCCTACGACTCGACCGCCACGACCATGTTCTACACGGGGCTCGCGGGCCTCGCGCTGATGGCCCCGCTCCTGCCCTGGATCTGGGCGAGCCCGGCGAGCCTGACCCACTGGGCCCTGCTGCTCGGCGTCGCGCTGTTCGGCACGCTGGGCCACTGGCTTCTGGTGATGGCGCATGCCCGGGCGCCGGCCAACGTGCTGGCGCCGTTCATCTACACCCAGCTGCTCTGGTCGGTGACGCTGGGCTTCCTACTGTTCGGCGACGTGCCGAGCCGCTGGACCGTGGCGGGCGCCATGATCGTCGTCGGCTCGGGCCTGTACCTCCTGGCGCAGGAGACCATTCGCCGGGAGGGGCGGCCGGCCGCCTGAGGCGACCGGCCGGATACCGTCAGCGGCCCATCCGCTCCTGACGCTCCATCCGCTCCTCGCGGCGGTTCTCGCGGGCGCGGCGGGCCGGATCGGGATCCGTGCCGAGCACGCCGCCGACCGTGCCGGTGGCGGCGCCGACCGCCCCGCCGACGACGCCGCCCACGGGGCCGGCCGCGGCCGAGCCGTCCTCGACGCCGCGCTGGGCGCCGCGGGCCGTGCCCTGGGCCTCGGCGGCACCCGCGAAGGTGATGGGCGCGAGGGCGAGGGTCGCGATCAGAAATTTCTTCATGGGTCTACTCCCGGATGTCGGTCTGGGTCGGCTCCGCGCCGCCGCGGCGAGCGGAGGGTGTGTCGTTCAACGGTTCAGACGCCGATTGGTCCCATCCGCAGTCACGGGCGCGTGATCCGCACGGCCGCTGGCCTCGGGCCGGGGCGGCTGGTAGAGAACCCGACATGCACGCTTCGCGCGCCCTGCGCGGCCCCGGCCGCCCGATCCGAATTACCGGCCCGGCCTCCGCCTGAGGGCCCGCTTCGGCGCGGCCGCGCGGAGGTCCGGGATCCTCCTGCCGCCTGAACCGAATCCGCCGGCCTGCCGCCGGCCCGACCGCCGATGCGAGACCCGATGACCGCCCCCGAGACCGCGCCCGCCCGCGACTATTCCAAGTCCCTGTTCCTGCCGCAGACCGCGTTCCCGATGCGCGCCGGCCTGCCCGTGCGCGAGCCGCTCTTCATCGAGCGCTGGAAGGCCATGGACCTCTACGGCAAGCTGCGCGCCCGCGGCCAGGGCCGGCCGAAATTCGTGCTCCACGACGGCCCGCCCTACGCCAACGGCAACATTCACATCGGCACGGCGCTCAACAAGATCCTCAAGGACGTGGTCGTCCGCTCGCAGACCGCCCTCGGCTTCGACGCCAACTACGTCCCGGGCTGGGACTGCCACGGCCTGCCGATCGAGTGGAAGATCGAGGAGCAGTACCGCGCCAAGGGCCGCAACAAGGACGACGTGCCGGTGATCGAGTTCCGGCAGGAGTGCCGGACCTTCGCGGCCCAGTGGCTCGACGTGCAGCGCGAGGAGTTCAAGCGGCTCGGCGTCACCGGCGACTGGGACCATCCCTACGCCACCATGGCGTTCCCGGCGGAGGCGGTGATCGCCGACGAACTGATGAAGTTCTCGATGAGCGGCCAGCTCTACCGGGGCTCGAAGCCGGTGATGTGGTCGGTGGTCGAGAAGACCGCGCTGGCCGAGGCGGAGGTCGAGTACGAGGAGCACGTCAGCGACACGGTGTTCGTCGCCTTCCCGATCCGCTCCGGCGCCGCGGGCGACCTCGTGGCGGCCCGGGTGGTGATCTGGACGACCACCCCCTGGACGATCCCGGGCAACCGCGCCGTCGCGTTCTCGAAGAAGATCGCCTACGGCCTGTATCGGGTCACGGAGGCGCCGGCCGACAACTGGGCGACGCCGGGCCAGAGCTACCTGCTCGCCGACAGCCTGGCCGCGACCGTATTCAAGGCGGCCCGGGTCGCGGCGTTCGAGCGTGTCGGCGACGTGAGTCCGGCGACGCTCGCTGCCCTCACCCTCGACCACCCCCTGGCCGGGCTCGGCTACGGCTTCGCCGTGCCGATGCTCGACGGCGACCACGTCACCGACGAATCCGGCACGGGCTTCGTCCACACGGCGCCGAGCCACGGCCGCGAGGATTTCGAGCTCTGGATGGCGAGCGGCCGGCTGCTGCGCGAGCGCGGCATCGACCCGACCATCCCCTACACGGTCGATGCCGACAGCGTGCTCACGGAGGCCGCCCCGGGCTTCGCCGGTACCCGCGTGCTCACCGCCAAGGGCGAGAAGGGCGACGCCAACAAGGCGGTCATCGCCGCGCTGACCGAGGCCGGGGCGCTGATCGCCCGTGGGGTGCTGCGCCACCAGTACCCGCATTCCTGGCGCTCCAAGAAGCCGGTGATCTTCCGGAACACCCCGCAATGGTTCATCGCCATGGACCGGCCGGTGGACTCCCTCGGCAACCGGACGCTCCGCGAGGTGGCGCTCCAAGGCATTGACGACACCCAGTGGGTGCCGACGCAGGGCAAGAATCGCATCACCGGCATGGTCGCCAACCGGCCGGACTGGGTGGTCTCGCGCCAGCGCGCCTGGGGCGTGCCGATCACCGTGTTCGTCCACCGGGAGACCGCCGAGATCCTCAAGGACGCGCGGGTCAACGCCCGCATCCGCGACGCCTTCGCGGCCGAGGGCGCCGACGCGTGGTTCCACGACGATGCGGCCGCGCGCTTCCTGGCGCCGGACCACGACCCGGCCGCCTACGACAAGGTCACCGACGTCCTCGATGTCTGGTTCGATTCGGGCTCGACCCACGCCTTCGTGCTGGACGATCCGGAGGCCTTCCCGGGGCTGGCCGGCGTCACGCGCGTCCGCGACGGCGGGCAGGACCGGGTCATGTACCTGGAGGGCTCCGACCAGCACCGCGGCTGGTTCCAATCCTCGCTGCTCGAATCCTCCGGGACCCGCGGCCGTGCCCCCTACGACATCGTCCTGACCCACGGCTTCGTCCTCGACGGCAAGGGCCTGAAGATGTCGAAGTCGAAGGGCAACGTCGTCGCGCCGCAGAGCGTCATCAAGGATTCGGGTGCCGACATCCTGCGCCTCTGGGTGGCGGCCTCCGACTACACCGACGACCTGCGCATCGGTCCCGAGATCATCAAGACCTTCGCGGAGACCTACCGGAAGCTGCGCAATTCCCTGCGCTGGATGCTGGGCTCGCTGGCCCACCGGGTCCCGGGCGACGACGTGGCGTACGGCGACATGCCGGAGCTGGAGCGGCTGATCCTGCACCGGCTCGCCGAGCTCGACGGCGAGATCCGCGAGGCCTACGCGGCCTTCGACACCAAGCGGGTGGTGGCGCTGCTCAACGGCTTCATGACCGGCGACCTCTCGTCCTTCTACTTCGACGTGCGCAAGGACGCCCTGTACTGCGATCCGATCTCCTCGGTCCGCCGCCGGGCGGCCCTCCAGGTGATCGACGCGGCGTTCCGGCGGGCGGCGATCTGGCTTGCCCCGGTGCTGGCCTTCACGGCCGAGGAGGCGTGGCTCGACCGCTACCCGTCCGAGGACGGCTCGGTGCATCTCCAGACCCTGCCGGAGACTCCGGCGGACTGGCTCGATGCCCCCCTCGCGGAGCGCTGGCACAAGATCCGGCGGGTCCGGCGCGTCGTCACCGGCGCCCTGGAGATCGAGCGCGCCGCGAAGCGCATCGGCGCGAGCCTGGAGGCGGCCCCGCAGGTCTACGTCGCGGATCCCGAGCTGCTCGCGGCGCTCGAGGGCTGCGACTTCGCCGACACCTGCATCACCTCCGACATCACGGTGAGCGCGGGCGAGGGACCGGCCGACGCCTTCCGCCTCGACGAGGTCCGCGGCGTCGCCGTGGTGCCGCGCCCGGCCGAGGGCCGCAAATGCGCCCGGTCCTGGCGGGTCAGCCCGAGCGTGGGCAGCGATCCGGATTATCCGGAGGTGACCCCCCGCGACGCCCAGGCCCTGCGCGAGTGGGACGCGGCGCATCCGGAGGCGAGCGCGGCGTGAGCGCGCGCGCGACCGCATCCGCCCGCCCCCCTCTCCGGGGGCGGGTGCCCCTCGCGTCGGCGAGGGACGGGAGAGGGGAGCCCGGCTTCCGGGTGCGGCGCGGCCCGCGTGGCGCCCGCGGCCCTTTCCTGCACCGTCGCGCCCCGCGCCCCGCTCCCCCGCAGGCGGGGGAGGCGGATGCGCACGGACGGCGCCGGTCCCGGGATCGCCGCCCGTGACCCCCTTCCGCGCCGGCCTCCTGGCCCTCCTCCTCACGCTCCTCCTCGACCAAGCCTCCAAGCTCAGCCTCTACTTCGGTACGGACCTCGTGCTGACCCAGCCCTGGCGGCTCACCCCCGTCGTCGACCTCGTCGTCGTCTGGAACCGCGGCGTCTCCTACGGCCTGTTCCAGCAGGAAGGCGGATTCGGGCGCTGGTTCCTCGTGGTCCTGTCGCTCGCCGCGGCGCTGGGCCTCGGGATCTGGATGCACCGGGCGGGCTCGCGGCTGCTCGCGGTGGCGCTGGGCCTCATCGTCGGCGGCGCCCTGGGCAACGCCATCGACCGGGCCGCCTACGGGGCGGTGTTCGACTTCGTCCACCTGCATGCGGGCCGCTGGTCCTGGTACGTGTTCAACGTGGCCGACGCCGCCATCGTGGCGGGTGTGATCGGCCTGATCCTCGACAGCCTGTCCCCGGCCGGGCGGCGGGGGCGGACGGACGCCGCGTAGGCCGGGGCGGGGACGCGTCGACGCGCCACTGATCCGCGCAACACACAGGCGCGCCTGCATCCCGCCCCTGGCGCGGCGTGGTCAAGGCGCCATACGATCGCCGGAAACCGGCTTCAGGCCGGAACCTGTCGGATCAGGCCGCGCCGCGGCGATCCTTGAACCGGGCGCTCCGTCCGGAACCCGTGAGGCAGCATGACCGGGCATCGCAGGCTTCGTCTCCTCCTTTCCGCCGCGGTCGTGCTGACCCCGCTGGCCGCAGGCGGCGCGCAGGCGCAGGAGCGCGGCGAGTTCATGCGCGACGCGCTGTCGGGCATCGGGCTCCTGGAGAAGCGTCAGGATCCGATCGACTACCACGAGCGCGCGCCCCTGGTGATGCCGCCCAAGCTCGACGGCAAGGCTTTGCCCCAGCCGCGGGCCCGCTCCACCAGCGCCGCTTGGCCGAAGGATCCCGAGATCGCCGAGCGTGAGCGCGCCGCCGCCGAGCGCCGTCGCCCGTCGGGCAACCAAGCCCGCGGCCGCTACGACGACAACAACGCCACGCTCTCGGTAGACGAGATCCGGGGTGGACGCCGCGCCGGAGCGAGCCTGACCACCGAGGCCGAGCGCAAGCCCGGCGACAACAATCGCGACTCCAGCCTGCTCAACCCCTTCGACCTGCTCAAGGGCAAGAGCGCGAACGCCGAGCCCGCCGACGTCGAGCCGAACCGCGACATCCTCACGGATCCGCCGACCGGATATCGCCAGCCCCCGAAGAAGCTGGCGCGGCCGTCGCCGAACGACCCGATCAACAATGCCAGCCGCGAGCGCGAGGAATCCGATCCCGGGTCCTATATCCGGCAGCGGGCGCAGCAGTAACGAAGTCGCTGTGTCGCCGTTGCAACGGCGACTCGGCGTGGCAACATGTGAACTTCGACCCGGACCGGCTCCTGCCGTCCGGAGATCAGACGGCCTCGACCCGCGCGCGCGCCCCGACGTGAGACGCCGTGTTTGGGGCCGGCAGAAGGAAAGCGGAATGCACCTGTTCAGGAAGGCGACGCCCCCCCTCTTCCCGCCGCGTCCGGGTTCGCCCCTCGGCGGCAGCGCCGGTCGGGGCGAGGCCGCGCCGTTCGGGCGTTCCGAAGCGGGCGGACCGGAGGTGACGGCCTTCACCCTCGACAACGGCCTCGACGTGGTGGTCGTCCCCGATCACCGGGCTCCCGTCGCCACCCACATGATCTGGTATCGCAACGGCTCGGCCGATGATCCGCTCGGCCAGTCGGGCATCGCCCACTTCCTCGAGCACCTGATGTTCAAGGGGACCGAGCGGCACCCGGTCGGTGCCTTCTCCAAGGCGGTGTCGGGGCTCGGCGGCCAGGAGAACGCCTTCACCAGCTACGACTACACCGCCTATTTCCAGCGGGTCGCCCGCGACCACCTCGGCACCATGATGGCGTTCGAGGCCGACCGCATGAGCGGTCTCGTCCTCGACGACGCCGTCGTGGCGCCCGAGCGCGACGTGGTGCTGGAGGAGCGCCGCATGCGCGTCGAGACCGACCCGTCGGCCCAGCTCTCCGAGGCGATGGCGGCCTCCCTGTTCGTGCACCATCCCTACGGGATCCCGATCATCGGCTGGATGCACGAGATCGAGGGCCTGAACCGCGAACACGCGCTGGCCTATTACAAGCGCTTCTACACCCCCGAGAACGCCATCCTGGTGGTGGCCGGCGACGTGACTCCCGACGAGGTCCGGCGGCTCGCCGAGGACACCTACGGCCGCGTCGCGCCGCAAGGCGCGAGGCCCGAGCGCCTGCGGGCGCGGGAGCCGGAGCCGAAGGCGCTCCGCCGCATCGCGGTCGCCGACCCGAAGGTCGAGCAGCCGACCCTGCAGCGGCTCTACCTGACCCCCTCCTGCATCACCGCCCGCGACGGCGGCTGCCACGACCTCGAGCTGCTCGCCGAGGTGCTGGGCGGCGGCTCGACCTCGTACCTCTACCGCAAGCTGGTCATGGAGACCGGCCTCGCGGTGAATGCCGGCGCCTGGTACATGGGCTCGGCGATCGACGACACCCGCTTCTCCGTCTACGCGGTGCCCGCCGAGGGCGTGCCTCTGGAGAAGCTGGAGGAGGCCGTCGACCGGGTTCTGCGCCGCGCCCCTGCGGAGGCCCTGGACGCCGAGGCGATCGAGCGCGCCAAGACCCGCCTCGTGGCCGAGACCGTCTACTCGTCCGACAGCCAGTCGTCGCTGGCCCGGATCTACGGCTCGGCGCTGGCGATCGGCGAGACCATCGAGGAGGTCCGCCGCTGGCCGACCGACATCGAAGCGGTGTCGCAGGACCGCCTCAAGAGCGCCGCCGAGCGCTGGCTGACCCCGGCCCGCTCGGTCACCGGCTACCTGACGAAGGCGCAGGATCCCGACGCCCCGGTCGCGATGGCCGCCGAGTAGCCCCGGTCGCGTCCCGGTCCGGCCCGCTGCGGGCCGGACCGGGACGTGCCGAACGGGAGCCTTGGCACGCTCCGCCGTCGCCCGAGATTGAAGACACGAGGTTCCCATGAGCTTGACCGAGACTCTGGTCGAGACCACCGCCCAGACCATCAATTCGCCCACCACGGCGCTGCCGGTGACCACCGCCCCCGGGATCGAGGCGTGGCACGTCGAGTCGCCGGTGGTGCCGATGATCGCCCTGGCCTTCACCTTCGAGGGCGGCGCGGCCCAGGACCCGGCGGGCAAGGCCGGCTGCGCCCAGATGCTGGCCCGCATGCTGGACGAGGGGGCGGGCGACCTCACCTCCGACCTGTTCCAGGAGCAGCTGGCCGCCCGGGCGATCGAGCTGTCGTTCCATGCCGGGGCCGACGCGGTCGGCGGCTCCCTGAAGATGCTGGTCAAGCATGCCGACGAGGGCATCGCGCTCCTCGCCCTGGCGCTCGCCAAGCCCCGCCTCGACCCCGACGCGATCGAGCGGGTTCGCGGCCAGATCATCGCCGGCCTGCGCTACCAGCAGAACGATCCGGGGGTCCTGGCCTCCCGCCGCTTCTTCAAGGAAGCCTTCGCCGGCCATCCCTACGCCCGCCCGTCCTCCGGCACCGTGGAGAGCGTCACGGCGATCACCCGGGACGACCTGCTGGCGATGCATGCCCGCATCATCGGCCGGGGCCGGGTGAAGGTGGCGGCCGTCGGCGCCATCGGGTCCGAGCAGCTCGCCGAGGGCCTGAACCGCGCCTTCGGGGCCCTGCCGGAGGCCGGGGAGCTGAAGGCGGTGCCGCGCACCGAGGTGCACGATCTCGGCCGGCGCGTCGTCGTCGACCTCGACGTGCCCCAGTCGGTGATCCGGTTCGGCATGGCCGGCGTGCCCTGGCGCGATCCGGACTTCATCCCGGCCTACGTGCTGAACCACATCCTCGGCGGCGGCGCCTTCACGTCCCGGCTGTTCCAGGAGGTGCGCGAGAAGCGTGGCCTCGCGTACTCGGTGGGGACCTCGCTGGTCAGCCACCGCTCGGCCGCGATGACCTGGGGCTACACCGCCACCAAGAACGAGCGCGTCGGCGAGGCCCTGTCGGTGATCGGCGACGAGATCGGCCGGCTGATCTCCGACGGTCCGGACGACGACGAACTGCAGAAGGCCAAGGATTACCTGACCGGTTCCTACGCGCTGGGCTTCGACACCTCGACCAAGATCGCCCACCAGCTGGTGCAGATCGCCTTCGAGGAACTGGGCATGGACTACATCGCCCGCCGCAACGCGATGGTGTCGGCCGTGACCCAGGCCGACATCCGCCGCGCCGCCGCCCGCACCTTCGCGGATGGCAAGATGCTGGTGGTTGCCGCCGGCCGACCGGTCGGGCTCTGAGCGAATCGGGTCCTGAGCGAAGCGCCGCTCCGCTCGGGCGGCGCTCGGTTCCGACGGCCGGCGAGGCCGGGCCCTGATCGGGGCGGTGATGGTCGCCTGCGCGCCCTCCCCCGGGAGGCCGGATAGCTGCTGATCCGGGTCCCGGCGGCGCCGGCACGGGTGCGCGGCGACTGTGGGTCGGATGCGGCGGTCGCGGCGGTGCTGTCCGAGGACCGCCTGCGGGCGCAGCCCGTGCCGTTGCGCATCCTGGCGCGCGTTCTGCAGCCGTTCGGCCGCGTCTGAAGCCACATCCCGGTGCAACGTCACGGCGCGGCCCGAAGCGCGACGACGCGCCTGCCGTCCGTCGCTCGCAACCCCGACGCCCCTCCCTACCTGAGGCCTGACGAGGCGAACCCCCGGACCGATATGCAGCTCACCGGCATCCACCATCTCACCGCGGTGACCGCCCGCGCGGCCGAGAACGTCGCGTTCTACACCGGCACCTTGGGGCTGCGCCTCGTGAAGAAGACGGTGAACCAGGACGACGTCTCGGCCTACCACCTGTTCTACGCCGACGGTCTGGCGAGCCCCGGCACCGACATCACCTTCTTCGACTGGCCGGCGCCCCGGGAGCGGCGGGGCTCGAACAGCATCACGCGCACGCATCTGCGGGTGCCGGGCGAAGGCGCGGTGGCGTGGTGGCACGCGCGCCTGCGCGAGGCCGGGATCGTCGAGGCCGAGCCCACCCTGCGCGACGGGCGCCTCACCTTCGACTTCGAGGATCCGGAAGGTCAGCGCCTCGCCCTGGTGGACGATGGCGGGACCGGCCCGGAGCATCCCTGGGAGGGGTCCCCGGTGCCGGCCGCCTACCAGATCCGCGGCCTGGGTCCGATCCGGCTCTCGGTTCCGGACCCGTCGCGCACCGCCGCTGTGCTCACCGGGGTGCTCGACATGCGCCGGGACCGCGCCTTCGAGACGGGCGACGGGCCTGTGGAGGTCTACGCGATGGGGCCCGGCGGTCCGGCCGCGGAGATCCAGCTCCGGGCCGATCCGTCCGCGCCGGCCCGGCCGGGTGCGGGCGCGGTGCATCATGTCGCCTTCCGCATTCCGGATGCAGCCTACGACGCCTGGGCCGACCGGCTGATGGCCGCCCGGGTGCCGACCAGCGGTCCGGTCGACCGCTACTATTTCCGCAGCCTCTACTTCCGCGAGCCGAACGGCATCCTGTTCGAGATCGCCACCGACGGGCCGGGCTTCACCGCGGACGAGCCCCTGGAGTCCCTGGGCGAGGGCCTCGCCCTGCCGCCCTTGCTGGAGCCGCGCCGCGCCGAGATCGAGGCGGGGCTCAAGCCGCTCCGGCCCGACCGCCGCGTCTGACGACCGCGGCCTCCGGCAACCCTCCCATGTCCGGGACGGTACTGCAGACGGTCCGGGGAGGCGCTAAATATTCGAACGATTCCAGGCCGTTCACTTCTTCCGTGGGTGTGATGTCGGCGCGCCTTGACGGGCGTGCTGCAACTGCGAAAGAAGCACCGCACGTGTGTTCATCATCTGGATCCGGGCGGATCGTCTCGCCCGAGGATCCATCCCCGCCCGGGCGGGGCGGCGGCGACCCGCCGAACCACGCGCCCCGGGAAGGTCGGGGCCGTGAGCCGAGCGTCAGAGGATTCGAGGTCTGATCCGTCCATGAGCAAGTTCTACGAGGAGCGCGTTCTGTCGGTCCATCACTGGACCGACAACCTGTTCTCGTTCCGCACCACGCGGGACCCGGCGTTCCGATTCCGCAACGGCGAATTCACCATGATCGGCCTGGAGGTCGAAGGCCGGCCGCTGCTGCGCGCCTACTCGGTGGTCTCGGCCAATTACGAGGAGGAACTCGAGTTCTTCTCGATCAAGGTCCAGGACGGGCCGCTGACCTCCAAGCTCCAGCACCTCAAGGTCGGCGACCCGATCATCGTCGGCAAGAAGCCGACCGGCACCCTGGTGCTCGACAACCTGCTGCCGGGCCGGCACCTCTACCTGCTCGGCACCGGCACGGGGCTCGCGCCGTTCCTGTCAATCATCAAGGATCCCGAGGCGTACGAGCGCTTCGAGAAGGTCGTGCTGGTGCATGGCTGCCGGCAGGTGCAGGAACTGGCCTACGGCGAGACCATCACCGACACCCTGCCCAAGCACGAGTTCCTGGGCGAGATGATCTCGAACCAGCTGGTCTACTACCCGACCGTGACCCGCGAGCCGTTCCGCAACCGCGGCCGGATCACCGACCTGATGGTCTCAGGCAAGCTGTTCGAGGATATCGGCTTGCCCGACATGTCGATCGAGAACGACCGGTTCATGCTCTGCGGCAGCCCCGACATGATCCGCGACACCCGGGAACTCCTGTCCTCGCGTGGCTACGAGGAGGGCAACCACGGCGAGGCCGGCCACTACGTGATCGAGAAGGCCTTCGTGGAGAAGTAGGCGTTCTCAGCGATCCGGTTTCAGCCCGGCGCGGCCCGCCGCGCCGGGTTTTTCATGCCGCGCCCCGTCTGCGGCCTCACGACGCGAAACGCATCGCCACCGTCCCCGCGCGCTCCCGTCCGTCGATTGGCCTGGCGCGGACCGATGGCGGACGCTGCAGCGGCCGGAACGCGCGGCCGGAGCCTATCCCCCGTGATCGGATCGATACGCGGCGGTGACGGTGCCCGCCCTATTGCGGCTGCACCCCCTGCAACCCGTCCGCGAAGGGCCCGCCGCCGGCGCTGAACAGCTTGCGCAGGAAGCCCGGGGCGATGGCCGAGAGCGGGTTCACGCTCACGTCCGGTGCGGCGAGCTTGCCCACGACGCGGAAGTTCACCGCGAACAGGCCCTCGTTGTGCCCGCCCCCGAGGAGCGGTCCCAGGAGCGGCAGCTGCGAGGCGACGTTGTTCAGCCCGTAGAGCGGCACGAAGGTGCCGTTCATGTCGGTGCGCTCGCGGCCGGTATCGAGCCAGCCCGACAGGGTGAAGCCCATGGCGGCGTTCGAGATCGCCGCGTCGCTGAAATCCACCCGGCTTCCGTTGCGCACGAAGTTGGCCCGCATCCGGTCGAAGGTGACGTCGCCGGCCGCCCGGCCGGGGGCGACCCGGCGCCCGCGGGCCGCGTCCGTGTCGGCCGGCTCCGGCCCCTGGGCCATGATGCTCGACAGGGCCGGCTCGTTGCGCAGGGCAAAGTCGCGGATCTGCACGACGCCGGCTTGCGGGCCGTCGTTGAGGCCGATGCCAGCGTTGAGCCGCCCGCCATACATCCGCCGGTACACGTCGACGAAGCGCAGCGTCGCGCCGGCATCGGCCGCGTCCACGGCGAGGGTCGGCGCGCCGCGCTCGCCGCGTGTGACGGTGGCGGCGAACGGCGCGGCGCGGAAGCGTCCGGTGATGTTGGCCGCGCGCAGGGTCTTGCCGTGCAGCGACAGGCGCAGGTTGGCGTTGGTGAGCGCCTCCTCGTTGAAGCCCGTGACGATCGGCAGCTGGATGTCGGCTTCGATGTCCTTGGGGTTCGTCTCCCTGGCGTCCTTGCCGCCCTTGGCGTCCGGGCCCCCCAGCGACTTCAGGAACGGCCGCGCATCCGCCACCGCGCCCCGGACCACGACCTTGTAGCCGCTGCCGGTCCGGTCGAGGCTGACCCGCAGGTCGTCGCCGGGCGAGAGCTTGACGCCGGTGAGATCCGCCCGTTCCAGGCCGCCCTCCGGGGTGATGGCGACGGTGCCGCGCGCCGATGCCGCCCCCGCCTCGAAGGCGAGATCGCGTAGCTCCAGGGTCTGGCCGCCGTCCACGAGGGTGAAGGTGAGACGCCCCGGCTTGCCGGCGGGCTTCGTCAGTCCCGGCAGCAACCCGTCGATCCCGGCCCTGGCGAGGTCGGCCTCGACCCGGATCGGCGGCTTGGCCGCCCCCGGCCGTCCGATCGGCACCACGGCGCGCACCGGGATCGTGCCGCTGAGCTGCGGCGCGGTCGGCAGGCCTTTCCGGCCCCGGACGGCGTCGTCGAGCGACAGGTTGACCACGGCCTCGCCCGGCTGACCGACCTTCGGCTGGCGCAGGTCCACCGAGACGGGCGCGCCCGCGACGCGACCGTCGCCCTTCAGCCCGAAGGCGCCGCGGTCGTACGACAGGGAGAACCGACCGGATTCTAGCCGGTCCTTGCCCATCACCTTGTCGACCGACAGGTCGGCCAGCGTGCCCGTCAGGGTCACCGGCAGGTCCGGCAGGTCGGGGATGTGCTTGAGGTCGAGGGGGAAGTCGACCCGCAGGTCGGCGCTGCCCTTGATCGTGGCGGTGTCGAGATCGACGCTCATCACGCTCTTGAACAGCTTCGCCTGGAGCACGGAGGCCATCCCGTCGGCGCCCCCCGAGAGCCGCATGCCGATCTGCGCCACCACCCGGTCCGGGGTGGTCTTCGGGATGACGAAGCTGCCGTCCGTGATCGCGAGCCCGCGGCCGTCCGGCCCGTGCACCTCGGCGGTGACGTTGCGCACCGTGGTCGAGCGCCCGGTGATGACGCCGACGACGTTGCCCTTCGTCACCGGCGGCGCGTCGCCGGTGACGTCGATGGCCGCGTCCGAGACGTGGAAGTCGATGCGGACGGACTCGTCGGGCGCCGGCTCGCCCCGGGTGGCGGCGGCCAGCACGGTCCCGGACATCTTCACCCGGATGTCGACCGAATCGACGCGTCCGCGCCGCAACTGGTCCACCAGATAGATCCGGGCCGGCGGCGCGATGTGCTCGGGCCAGAGGCGAAGTCCGGTCCGGACCTCGCCGTCATGGCCGACGATGTGGAGGGTGAGCCCGCCCTCGTCGGCCGTGGTGCCGATGGTGCCGGTGATCGTCCCCGTCACGCCCGGGGCGGACAGGTTCAGCGCGTCGATGGCGAGGCCGCCGTCGCGGCCGGAGAGCTGCACGTCCAGGGCATCGATCTTCACCGGCGCGTCCTGCGCGGTCGCCCCGCGCAGGATGGCGTCGCGGCTCGCCAGCGTCGCGGTCCAGGCGGTGGGCGCGTCCGGGGGACTCCCCCTCCACGCGCCGGTGAGATGCACGGCGTTGCCGGCGCCGCGGTAGTCCAGGCCGTCGAGCGCCATCACGCGGCCGGCCTCGTCCCAGGTCAGCGCGGCGTCGAGGCTCTCGACGGTGACGGGGTTGAAGTCCTTCTCCTCGATCAGGAACGTGCCGTCGCCGGTGTGGACCTTGGCGCTCATCATCCGGATGCGTCCCGCCGCCAGGCTCACGTCGGCGCGGGCCGAGAGCTTCAGGTCCGTGGTCAGCGGCAGGCCCGACTGGCCCGAGAGCAGCAGCAGGTCGGTTACCGGCAGGTCGTCGAGGGTGATGATGCCCGAGCGCTCCTGCCCGTCGGCGCCGTCGCGCAGGGAGCCGCCGAAGCGCCACTCGCCGTGCGGCCCGTCGAGCCGTATCTCGAAGTTGCGGGAGCCGTTCGCCGGATCGCGCCCGAACAGGCCGTTGACCCGCGAGAACACGGCCCGCTCGTGCCCGTCCTCGTCGATCAGCCTCAGGCGCGCGTCCGTGACGCGGGCCCGGTCGAGGGCGCCGACGACGCCGCTCGAATCCAGCACCACCCCGAAGATCGACGCGATCGCGGCCGAGAGCGGTGAGACGCTGCCCCGCACCCCGTCCACGCTCGGCGGCGTGACCGGCTCGATATCGACGGGGTGGTTGGCCTCCGAGGCCGCGAAGGCGATGGAGCCGTCCCGGTGCACCAGCGCGGTGGTCTGCGTCTCGCGGAACTCGATCGAGCGCGGCTGCAGGTTGAAGCGCAGGAGGCTCCACAGGTCGAGGCTGACCAACGCCAGGGGGGCGCGGACCACGAGCGCGCCCTGCGGGTTGCGGATGTCGAGGCCGGAGAAGCGCAGGCTCAGGGCGTTCTCGCGGTCGAGCTCCAGGCTGCTGCCACGGATGCCGATGCTCCAGCCCGGGCCGATGCGCTCGGCCACCGCGGTCGCGACGCGGCGCGACAGGGCGTCGATCTGCAGCGGTCCGTTGGACAGGCGCAGGGCCACGACGCCGATCCCGGCGCCGATGAGCAGCACCAGGGCGAGGGCGCTCACGAGGCAGAAGCCACCCCAGCGGCGCGCCCTCCCCCGGGGCCTGCATGCCGACGTTGTCTCGTCCGCCATCGGGACCCTTGTTCCGGGGGCTCAGCGCGCGATGCGGTGAGGCGCCGCGGCCGGTGGATCGAAGCGCGCCCGCGCTTTACAGCGGTCGCGACTCCAGTTTTGTCTCGGACGTGCGCGGCGCAACCGCGTGATGCCGGGCACGCGATCGATTGCACATCATCAATCGGCCGAAAGGAAGGCACGATGTCCCTGTCCGAGGGTGACCCCGCCCCCGATTTCGACCTGCCCGCCTCTGCGGGAGGGCGCGTCGCCCTGTCCGCGCTCAGGGGTCACAAAGTCGTGCTCTACTTCTACCCGAAGGACGACACGAGCGGCTGCACCCTCGAGGCGCAGGACTTCAATGGCCTCCTGCCGGCCTTCGCCGAGGCCGGCGCGAAGGTCGTCGGCGTCTCGCCGGACCCGGTGAAGAGCCACGACAAGTTCTGCGGCAAGTACGGGCTCACCTTCCCGCTGGCCTCGGACGAGGACAAGGGCGTGCTCGAGGCCTACGGTGTCTGGATCGAGAAGAGCATGTACGGTCGCAAGTACATGGGGGTCGAGCGCACCACGGTGCTCATCGACCGGGAGGGGCGCACCGCCAAGGTCTGGCCGAAGGTGAAGGTGCCGGGCCACGCCGAGGCGGTGCTGGCAGCGGCGCGCGCCCTGCCCTGACGGGGGGCACGCTCCGGTCGCGGCCCTCGACGGATCCTTAACCTTACTGCGGCTTGAATGATGGCTTCCCCGGGGCCGTCCCGATGCACCGTTCGCAGATCCTCTCGCGCCTCAGGCCTCGTCAGGCCACGCCCTGGCTGGCTGCGGGCCTCGCCCTCGCCTGGGCCCTCGGGGCCTCCTACCTGATCGTGTTCCACGACGACGTGCTCGCCGGGTTCGTGGCCCGGCAGGCCGCGATGCGGGACGCCTACGAGGCGCGGATCGGCACCCTCCAGGACCTGCTGGATCGCGACCGCCGCGCGCATGCGGGTGCCGAATCCGGCCTGGTCGACCGGGTCACGGCGGCGCTGGAGCGCCAGGCCGAACTCGAGCGGCGCGCCGCGGTCCTAGACCGGCTCGGTCGGCCGGCCCTGCCCGACCCGGTCGCCACCGGCGCGCTGACGCGGCGCGACGCCGACGGACTGCTCCTGCGCCCCTCCGAGGATTCCGAGCCCCCGCCCGCCCCCGTCCGGCCGTTCCCCCGCCAGAGCGCGCGGCAGGCCGAGATGGGGCTCATCCGGCTGGAGGCGCGCCTCGACGGTCTGCAGGCAGCGCAGGGCGAGCACCTCGTCCGCGTGGCCGGGCGGGCCGACGACGAGGTCCGGCGCCTGCGGGCGCTGATCGGCCGCCTCGGCCTCGATCCCGGCCGCTTCGACGCGCCCGCGCCGTCGGCCGGCCTCGGTGGCCCGCTGGTCGCCCTCGACCCCCGGACCCTGGACGGATCCGGGTTCGAGGCCGGCCTCGCCCTGGCCCGCCGGGCGCTCGGCGACGGCGAGCGCCTGCGCCGCGTCGCGGCCCGGCTGCCGGTGAACCGCCCGATCCGCGGCGACACGGCCGTGTCGAGCCCGTTCGGCACGCGCCTCGACCCGTTCACCCGCGGCCTCGCCCTGCATACGGGCCTCGACCTGAAGGCGGAGTACGGCGCGCCCGCCCGGGCCACCGCGCCCGGCCGCGTGGCGGCCGCGGAGTTCGCCGGCGGCTACGGTAACATGGTCGAGATCGACCACGGCCACGGCCTGACCACCCGGTTCGGTCACCTCGCCCGCATCGCGGTGCGCCCGGGGCAGCGCGTGGCCGCCGGCGAGGTGATCGGCTTCGTCGGTTCGACGGGGCGCTCCACCGGCGCGCACCTGCATTACGAGACCCGCATCGACGGCGAGCCGGTGGACCCGCAGCGGTTCCTCGACGCGGGCGCGACGGTCCTGACGGCCGAGGGCGCGGGCGACTGACGCCGTCGCCGGGATTCCCGTTCCGTGCTAGCCTCCGAGTCGCGATCGGAGGCCGCCATGGCATGGGCCGTGAAGCGCGACGCGGGCAGGAGCGTCGCCGCATACAGGCGCGGGCTGGAGCCGCGCCCGGACGAGGAGCGCCGGACGCTGCTCGACGGCGTGCCCGTGCCCGCGGCGGCGCCGCGGGAGCGGCACCGGCGCATCGTCATGACCCCCGCGGGACGGCGCGATCCGCTGGCGGAGCCGCGGGGCTGCCGCGCCAGGCCGGATCCGGCGATCCCCAGCGATGTGGACGATGGCGCGCCCATCCGCGACCTCGTGGTGCGGTGCGGACCGCCCCTCCCGGAGGGCTGCGCCACGGATCCGCTCTGCATCGCCGAGGCGCCCTCGGCCATGAGCCTCGACGGCGGCCCCCAGTTCGACTTCAGCCGCACCAATTCCGAGGCGGCGCGGGTCGCGGCCCGGCGGCGCGCCGGGCAGGATTGGAGCGTCGCGGCCCTCGGGCTCGACGGCGCCGTGCGGGTGCGCAAAATCTCCCGTGGCCTCGCCTTCTGAGCGCCCGGACCCCACCTCATCGACCGGCGAAGCATCAAGGCACCGACTTGCCCCATTTCGAAGATTTCTACGCGGCCAAGCTGCGCGGTTCCCTCGGCGTGACCGACGCCGAATCCGTGCTCGACCTGCGCGGCACCAACCGGGCGACCGCCGAGGCCTCGCTCAAGGACATGCTGGAGCGCAGCCGCTTCGCCAAGGGCAAGACCGTGGCGATCCGGCTCGATCCGCCCCCCGAGGGCGGTGGTGAGACCCTGTTCCAGCCGGCGGGGCGCCTCCTCCTCGACGCGAAGCGCCGCGGCCTGATCGAGCGCCTGCAGACCCTCCCGTCCCAGGACGGGCTCGGCTTCTACGTGGCGCTCACCGGGCGGGCCGAGCGGACGCCGCTCTAGGGTGGAACCGAAGGTTGTGCCGGCAACGGATCGGGTGCGCGCCGCCGGGCGTTGACCGGTCTCGCTCCACCGGATGCCCGTCCCGATGCCGCCCCTGCCGAACACCCGATCCCCGTCGTCCCGGCCGCGCCGATGATGACCCTTCCCGGCGGCCGCAACACGATCGAGCGCATCGCGCGCCTCGGCTACGGCGCCCGCGGCGTCGTCTACATCGTGGTCGGGGGGCTCGCCCTGCTGGCCGCCCTCGGGCATGGCGGCCGGGCCGGCGACAGCAAGGACGCCCTGCGGGCGGTGATGGCCGGCCCCTTCGGCGCCGCCGTCGTCGGATTGATCGCGCTGGGTCTCCTGGGCTTCGCCCTCTGGCGCCTCGTCGAGGGCGTCACGGATGCCGACCGGCGGGGGACGTCGGCCAAGGGCATCGCGGTGCGCGGCGCCCACCTGATCAGCGCCGCACTCTATCTCGGCCTCGCCGTCAGCGCGGCCTCGCTCAGCCTCGGCCTCGGCATGAGCGGCGGCGACGGCGTGCATGACGGGACCGCGTGGCTCCTCGGCAAGCCCTTTGGCCGCTGGCTCGTGGCCCTCGTTGGCCTCGCGGTCGCCGGCGGCGGCTTCGGCTTCCTCGGCAAGGCGTGGCGCGGCGACGTCACCGATCGGCTGGCCCTCGACGCGCAGGCCCGCGCGCGCTGGGCCGGCCCGATCGGCCGGTTCGGCTACGCGGCGCGGGGCCTGGCCTTCCTGATCATCGGCGCCTTCCTGGTGGCGGCGGCGTGGCACCAGCGCTCGTCCGACGCCAAGGGTCTGGCCGAGGCCTTCGCGCTGCTGCGCGCCCAGCCCTACGGCTGGGTCCTGCTCGGGCTCGCGGCGGCGGGCCACGCCGCCTTCGGGGCCTTCGGGCTGATCCAGGCCCGCTACCGGCACATCGAGGCGCCCGACATCGACCGCGTGGATGATGCGGCCGGCGCGGCGGCGCGGGCGCTGACCTGAGCGGGCCGGTTTGTCGCCCGTCCCGATTGTAATCGGCCGCCCGCGCCCCAAGTAAAAGGGAGCCTCCGCGCAATCCTGTGCCCTGGGCGACAACGCGGAGGCGACGATGGCCAGAACTTTGATCACCGGACGGGCACAGACTGTGACCACGGAAGACTTCAACGAGCGCGTCCGGATCCTGATGGTCGGCAAGCTCGACCCGGTGAAGGGTCGCATTTACCAGCGGAATTTCAAGACCGGGTTCTCCGGCGCGCTCGTCAAGTAGCCGGTTAGGCCGCCGGCGCGGCGGTCGCGCGTCCGTGCGGCGCGGGGGCGACGCGGCGCGTTGACAGGGCCGGTGCCGCGGCGGATACCCCGCGGCATCCGATCCGGAACCCGATGCAGCAGCGCCTCTACAAGACCGCGGTGATGGTGGCCCACGACCTCGCGGCGACCGCCGCCGCCGTGGTGCTCACCTTCCTGTTCCGCTTCCAGGGCGGCATGCTCGCCGAGCGGCTGCACGCGCTGCCCCTGCTGCTGCCGCCGTTCTTGATCTTCGCCGGCTTGGTCTACGGCCGCTTCCGTCTGTACCGGACCAAGTGGCGCTTCGCCTCGCTGCAGGACCTCGCCGGGATCGTCCGCGCCGCCAGCGTGCTGGCGCTGGCGCTCCTGGTGATCGACTGGATCCTGGTCTCGTCCGACCTGTACGGCTTCTACTTCTTCGGCAAGATCGCGATCCTGCTCTACTGGGTCCTGCAGATCTTCTTCCTGGGCGGCACCCGTCTGGCGTTCCGCTACCTCAAGGACACGCGCTCCCGGCAGTCGAGCGCCCGGGCCGCCACCGTCCCGACCATGCTGCTCGGGCGCGGCGCCGACATCGACGTGCTGATCCGGGCGATCGAGGCGGGGTCCGTGAAGAAGCTCGCGCCGCGGGGGATCCTGTCGCCCCGCGCCGACGAGCGCGGCCAGTTCATGCGCGGCGTGCCGGTGCTCGGCGGCTTCCCCGATCTCGAGCGCGTGGTGGCCGACCTCGCCGGCCGCGGCGAGCCGGTGCGGCGGCTGGTGGCGGCCCCGAGCGCCCTCGTGCCCGAGGCGGCCCCCGACGACCTGATCGCCCGCGCCCGGCGCCTCGGCCTGCCCCTCGCCCGCGTCGTCGGCCTCGGCGAGGGCGTGCAGGGGCCGGAGCTGGCGCCGCTGGAGATCGAGGACCTGCTGCTCCGGCCCACCGTGGCCATCGACCGCCCGCACCTCGAGGCGTTCCTCGCCGGCCGCCGGGTCGTGGTGACCGGCGGCGGCGGCTCGATCGGGTCGGAGATTTGCCTCCGGGCCGTAGCCTTCGGGGCCGCCGCGGTGCTGGTGCTCGAAGCCTCCGAGCCGGCGCTCCACGGCATCCTGAGCCATCCCGCGATCCTGGGCGCCGGGGCCGAGGTCACGGGCGTGCTGGCCGACATCCGTGACCGGGAGCGGACGCGGGCGGTCATTACGGCCTTCCGTCCCGACTACGTGCTGCACGCCGCCGCGCTGAAGCAGGTGCCCTACCTGGAGCGGGATTGGCAGGAGGGTATCAAGACCAACGTCTTCGGCTCGATCAACGTCGCCGAGGCCGCGGTGGCGGCCGGGGCGCGGGCCCTGGTGATGATCTCCACCGACAAGGCGATCGAGCCGGTCTCGCAGCTCGGCGTGACCAAGCGCTTCGCCGAGATGGTCGCCCAGGCCCTCGACGCGGAGCAATCCGCGCGGCCCGGCCATCCGACTCGCCTGATCGCCGTGCGGTTCGGCAACGTGCTGGGGTCCGCGGGCTCGGTGGTCCCGGTGTTCAAGGCGCAGATCGCCCGGGGCGGTCCGGTCACCGTCACCCACCCCGACATGGTCCGCTACTTCATGACCGTGCGCGAGGCCTGCGACCTCGTGCTGACCGCGGCCTCCCACGCCGACGGCGAGGCGCGCGGGGGGGCCGAAGCGGAGCGCGCCGCCGTGTACGTGCTCAAGATGGGTCAGCCGGTGCGGATCGCGGAGCTCGCCGAGCGGATGGTCCGGCTCGCCGGCTTCGAGCCCGGTGCGGAGATCGAGATCGCCTACACGGGCGCGCGGCCCGGCGAGCGCCTCAACGAGATCCTGTTCGCCCGCGAGGAGCCGCGGGTCGCCCTGCCGGGCATCGACGGCGTGATGGCGGCCCGGCCGGTCTTCGCGGACCGGGATCAGCTCGACGGCTGGGTGGCGCGGTTGCGCGACGCCGTGGCGGCGGGCGACCGGGCGGCCGCGGAGGCCGTGTTCGAGGCGGCGGTGCCGCATTTCCGCGAGCGCCATGCCCAGCGGGCCGGGCGGGCGCCGGCGATCGGCACCGTGACGGCGGACGCGCCGCTCGCCGGAGCGGCATCGGCGGCGATCGGCTGACGCGTTCGGCTTCGGGGCCGACGCCGCGTTCCCTCCCGTCCATCCCCGCCTCCTGAAGAGCCCCGGCGCAGAGGCCCCGGAGGAGGCCGCCGGACGGCGCCGCGATCCCTGAAGGCCCCTTTTCCAGGCCCGCCGACGCGGGCCCGTCAGGATGGCGCCGATGGGCGAGAGCCCGGTTGGCTCAGGTGTTCATCCGCCGTCCCGCGCCAGCCGCGACAGCCCGTCCCGGGTCGGTCCGGCCGGCCGCCAGCCCAGCGCCGGCAGGCCCTCGGCGCGGGCCACCAGCCCCTCGGCGATGCGGGCGAACTGCGCCTCCCGCCCGGTCATGCGGCAGGCCAGCTTCAAGATGCCGGCCGGCACGGGGACCAGCCCCGGGCCACGGCCCAGGCCCTGGCGCAGGGCTGCGATCATCTCGGGCAGGCTGAGCGGGTCCGGGTCGGCGGCGATCAGGGCCCTCCGCAGCGGCTCGGGTGCCCGCAGCACCACGTCGACGGCGCCCGACAGGCTCTCCAGGGCGATCAGCGAGCGCCGTGCCGCGAGGCCGCCGAGCGGCAGCGGGTAGGGACCGCGGGCGAGGCGCAGGAGCGCGGCCATGTTGCCCTTCACCCCCGGCCCGTAGACCAGCACCGGGCGCAGCGCGACCCAGTCGAGCCCGGCTTCGGCGAGGGCCCGCTCGGCCTCCAGCTTCGAGCGGCCATAGGCGTCGGTCGGCGCCGCGGCATCGCCCTCCCCGATCACGCCCGGCGCGCTCGCCCCGACCTGGGCGCGGATCGATGACAGGAACACGAACCGGCGCACCCGCGCGCGGGCCGCGGCCTCCGCGAGCCGGCGGGTCGCCTCGGTGTTGAGCGTCCGGTAATCGTCCTCCGGGGCTCCCGACATGGCGTGGGCCAGCCCGGCCGAGTGCACCACCGCGTCGACACCGCTCAGGGCCGCCGCCATGTTGATCGGGCGCGTCAGGTCGCCGACCACCGCGCTCGCCGCCCCCTCGGGCAGGGCCGTGGGGCGACGCAGCAGCACACGGACCCGGTACCCGCGCGCGGTGAGATCCGCGAGGAGGTGGCGGCCGATGAACCCGGTCGCCCCGGTGAGCGCGATGAGTCCGGTCACGGGTGGGCGGCACCTTCGGCTGGGGCCGGCGCCGGGGCGCGGGCGAAGCGGCGGAGCAGGGCCGCGACCAGGGCCAACCCGGCCGCGAGCGCCGCGAGCGTGACCGGCCAGGACGGCCAAAGCAAGGTCGCGGCGGCGAGCGCCGCCAGCGCGAGGTTGGTGCCGAACACGCGGCCCACCACGCCCGGCACCTTCAGGCCGTTGTCGGTGGCCCGCTGGTAATAATGCCCCCGATGCGCCTCCCAGACCCGCTCGCCCCGGGCGGCGCGCGCGACGAGCGTCAGGCTGGCATCGGCGAGGTAGACGAGCGGCAGCAGCACCGCCGCCGCCAGGCCCCCCGCCAGGGCCAGCTGACAGAGCAGCCACGCCGTGACGAGCCCGGCCGGCAGCGACCCGACATCCCCGAGGAAGAGGCCCGCCACCGGCCGGTTGAACGGCGCGAAGCCGAGCATCGCGCCCAGGAGGCAGGCGGCCACCAGCGCCGGCAGCGGCGGCAGGGGGCCGGCGAGGCCGAGCAGCAGGAGCGCGCCGGAGACCGGCACGATCTCGGCGACGGTCATCCAGTCGAGCCCGTCCATGAAGTTCGTCAGGTTCACGAACCACAGGCCCGCCACCACGGCGAGGCCGCGCTCGAGCCAGAGAGGCACCGCGGGCAGGAACCGACCGTCCAGGTGCCAGACCAGCAGGCCCACCGCCGCCGCCTGCACGATGAGCCGGAGGGCGGCCGGCAGGGGCCGCACGTCGTCCACGGCGCCCAGGACCGCCAGCGCGAGGGTGCCGCCGGCGAGCCAGATCCAGTCCGGCCGGCCTCCGATCTCCGGCGCCGCGATGAACAGGCCCGAGATCGTGACCAGGGCCGTGACCACGGCGATCCCCCCGCCCTGCGGCGTCGGCACCGTGTGGCTGGACCGGGCGTTCGGCCGCGCGAGGGCGTAGCGCTGCAGGAGCGGCCGCAGGCGCAGGATCAGGCCGGCCGTGAGGGCGGCGGCGAGCGGGACGGCGAGGAGGAGGAGCGTGGGCAGCGCGGACGGCATGGCGCCGTCCTACGCGATCCCGCGGGCGACCGTGAGGGGGACCGATCCCCGGTCAGTAGACCTGCGCCTCCTCCCGCGGCCGGTCCTCGTGACCGTCCCGGCGATCCAGGTTCCTCTCCATCACCTTGGCGAGCCCGACCATGATCTGGTCGATGGCGTAGTCCTTCGGCGTGTAGACCGCGCGCACGCCCATATTCTTGAGGACCAGCTCGTCCTCGGGCGAGATGATGCCGCCGACCACGACCGGGACGTGGTCGAGCCCCGCTTCGCGCATCTTGGCCCGGACCTCGCGCACCAGCGGCACGTGGCTGCCCGACAGGATCGACAGGCCGACCACGTGGGCGCCGGTCTCCTTGGCCTTGGCGACGATCTCGGCCGGGGTCTGGCGGATGCCGTCGTAGGTGACGTCGAAGCCGACATCCCGGGCGCGCAGCGCGATCTGCTCGGCGCCGTTGGAGTGTCCGTCGAGGCCGGGCTTGCCGACCACGAGCTTGGGCGTCTCGCCGAGCCGCTCGCCGAGATCGGCGATCAGGAGCTTGGCCTCCTCGGCCGCCCCGGAGGAGACCGTCTCCAGGGTGACGCCGGTGGGCGCCCGGTACTCGCCGAAGACCGCGCGCAGGCGCGCGCCCCACTCGCCCGTCGTGACGCCGGCCTTCGCGGCCTCGATCGAGGGCGGCATGATGTTGGCGCCCGAGCGCGCCGCCTGCTCCAGGGCGTCGAGGGCGCGGCCCACGGCCCCCTCGTCGCGGCGGCCGCGCCATTCGCGGATGCGGTTCTGCGCCTCCATCTCCACGGTCTCGGAGACCGAGAAGATCGCGCCCTCCCCCGCGGTGAGCGGCGAGGGCTCGCCCTGCTGCCACTTGTTGACGCCGACCACGATCTGCTCGCCGGCCTCGATGGCCGAGATCCGGCGGGCGTTCGACTCCACCAGGGCGCGCTTCAGCGCCCCGGTCTCGACGGCCGCGACCGCGCCGCCGATGCCGCCGATCCGCTCCAGCTCGGCCCGGGTCTGCGCCTTCAGCGCCTCGACCTTGGCCTCGATCACGTGGCTGCCGTCGAAGATGTCGTCGTATTCCAGCAGGTCGGTCTCGAAGGCGAGGATCTGCTGCATGCGCATCGACCATTGCTGGTCCCAGGGGCGCGGCAGGCCCAGCGCCTCGTTCCAGGCCGGCAGCTGCACCGCCCGGGCGCGGGCGCGCTTCGAGAGCGTCACGGCCAGCATCTCGATCAGGATGCGGTGGACGTTGTTCTCCGGCTGCTGCTCGGTGAGCCCCAGCGAGTTCACCTGAACGCCGTAGCGGAAGATGCGCTTCTTCGGGTCGTCGATGCCGTAGCGCTCCTGGGCGATCTCGTCCCAGAGCTCCGCGAAGGCGCGCATCTTGCAGATCTCGGTGACGAACCGCAGCCCCGCATTCACGAAGAACGAGATCCGTCCGAACACGTCGGAAAAACTCTCGGCGTCGAATTCGGGATCGTCCCGCACCGTGTCGAGCACCGCGATGGCGATGGCCAGCGCGTAGGACAGTTCCTGGACCGGCGTCGCCCCCGCCTCCTGCAGGTGGTAGGAGCAGACGTTCATCGGATTCCACTTCGGCACGTTCTTCGTGGTGAAGAGGATCACGTCCTTGGTGAGCCGGAGCGACGGCGCGGGCGGGAACACGTAGGTGCCGCGCGACAGGTACTCCTTGATGATGTCGTTCTGGGTCGTGCCCTGGAGGGCGGCGATCGGCGCGCCCTGCTCCTCGGCCACCGCGAGGTAGAGCGCCAGCAGCCACGGGGCCGTGGCGTTGATGGTCATCGAGGTGTTCATCTGCGCGAGCGGGATGTCCTGGAACAGGGCCCGCATGTCGCCGAGATGCGCGATCGAGACGCCGACCTTGCCGACCTCGCCGCGCGACAGCTCGTGATCGGGGTCGTAGCCCGTCTGGGTCGGCAGGTCGAAGGCCACCGACAGGCCGGTCTGGCCCTTGGCGAGGTTGCCCCGATAGAGCTTGTTCGACTCCGCCGCAGTGGAGTGCCCCGCATAGGTGCGGATGATCCAGGGCTTGTCGCGGCTCGACTTGTCGCTCTTGGTCTCGGCGACGCTCGCGCCCATTCCTCGCCTCCGTGTGATCTTTGTATCCGCGCGCGGGGCGCGGCCTTCCGGCCACCGTAGCGAAGGCTTGGGCACGCGTCATCCGGGACGGAAGTGCAAGAGACGCCCGCGGGCCCCGCCCGGTCTTTAAAAAACTTGTCCCCCGCGACAGGCCGATTTGACGCGCGATCCCGGGTCAGCCTGCCGGACATTGGTATAAAGTCTACCCAGCTACCCTCCGGCAAGTCCGGGAAGGTCTCGGCGCCGGCGCCCGCAGGGTGGTCGCGTAATAATACTTGCTCTGCCGGCAAGGCGAATTTGAATACGTGGGCGCCCGCCCTGTGCCGACGGGTTTTTCATGTCGGAAACCTGCGGGTTTCGACTTTCGGCCCACTTGGAGGGCTTCGGCATCGCCGCTATAGCGCGAGTGAGAACCGCGGCCGTGAGAATCACGCGGGACGAAGAGGAGAGCGAGATGGCGGCGAGCGCTGCGGTCGGTCCGAAGGAAGCCGAGGTCAAGGACCTCTACGAGATGGGCGAGATCCCGCCGCTGGGTCACGTGCCGGCCAGGATGTATGCCTGGGCGATCCGGCGCGAGCGCCACGGACCCCCGGAACAGTCCCACCAGCTCGAGGTGCTGCCGGTCTGGGAGATCGGCGACGACGAGGTGCTGGTCTACGTCATGGCCGCGGGCGTGAACTACAACGGCGTCTGGGCCGGGCTCGGCGAGCCGATCTCGCCCTTCGACGTGCACAAGGGCGAGTACCACATCGCCGGCTCCGACGCGTCCGGCATCGTCTGGAAGGTCGGCGCCAAGGTGAAGCGCTGGAAGGTCGGCGACGAGGTCATCGTCCACTGCAACCGCGACGACGGCGACGACGAGGAGTGCAACGGCGGCGACCCGATGCTCTCGCCCTCGCAGCGCATCTGGGGCTACGAGACCGGGGACGGCTCCTTCGCGCAGTTCTGCCGGGTGCAGTCCCGCCAGCTCATGACGCGGCCCAAGCACCTCACCTGGGAGGAGGCGGCCTGCTACACGCTGACGCTGGCCACCGCCTACCGCATGCTGTTCGGCCACGCCCCGCACACGGTGAAGCCGGGCCAGAACGTGCTGATCTGGGGCGCCTCCGGCGGGCTGGGCGTGTTCGGCGTGCAGCTCTGCGCGGCCTCCGGCGCCAACGCCATCGCGGTGATCTCGGACGAGTCGAAGCGCGACTACGTGATGAGCCTGGGCGCCAAGGGCGTCATCAACCGCAAGGACTTCGACTGCTGGGGGCAGCTCCCGAAGGTGAACAGCCCCGAGTTCCACGCCTGGACCAAGGAAGCGCGGAAGTTCGGCAAGGCGATCTGGGACATCACCGGCAAGCAGGACGTCGACATCGTGTTCGAGCATCCCGGCGAGGCGACCTTCCCGGTCTCGGCGCTGGTGGTGAAGCGCGGCGGCATGGTGGTGTTCTGCGCCGGCACGACCGGCTTCAACATCACCTTCGACGCCCGCTACGTCTGGATGCGGCAGAAGCGCATCCAGGGCTCGCACTTCGCCCACCTGAAGCAGGCCTCGGCGGCGAACCAGTTCGTGCTCGATCAGCGGATCGACCCGTGCATGAGCGAGGTCTTCCCCTGGGACAAGATCCCCCAGGCCCACACCAAGATGTGGAAGAACCAGCACCCGCCGGGCAACATGGCGTGTCTGGTCAACGCCCCGCGCGCCGGGTTGCGGACCGTCGAGGACGTGATCGAGGCCGGACCGCTGAAGCGGTAAGGCCGGGTCGCCGGACCGGCCCGCGCGCGAGGCCGGTCCGATCGGCTAGGGTCCGGCCGTCCCGCGCCGAATCGGCGACCGGTTGGATGTGCCGGGACGCGCGTGTATGACGGGCCTGCGGGATCCGGACAGGACCGGGTCCCGATCCGGACCGGGGGCACGGCTTTGAGCGGCGGCGACGAGGCTTACGTCTACGACGAGGCGACGGGTGAATGGCTTCCGCCAGGGACCGCAGGCGCGGCGCCCGAGGTGGTGCAGGTCCGCGACGCGGCCGGCAACAGCCTCGCCGACGGCGATTCGGTCACACTGATCAAGGACCTTAAGGTCAAGGGCGCCAATCAGACCCTGAAGCAGGGCACGGTCATCCGGTCGATCCGGCTCACGGACGATCCGGAGGAGATCGACTGCCGGCACGACACCATCAAGGGCCTCGTCCTGCGCACCGAATTCGTGCGCAAGCGCTGATTCGGCTTCCCCGGCCCCCGCGGCTTCAACGCTTCCGCGTCTCCTCCTGCGGCAGGTGACGCCCGTAGGCCTCCTGCTTTTCCGCACGCTCTTGGATCAGGTCGGCATAGGCCTGACGCATCTCCGGGGAGACGCTGACGCTCTTGCCCTTGGTGGGCTTGCGCTTGGGCGCCTTCTTGAACGTGTTGTTGGTGTCGCTCATGCCGGGCTCCGTGTCGAACCGTGGCGGCATCGCGTGGCCCGCGAGGGCCGGAACGGCGACCCGGCCGCCGCCGGAGGCCGGATGTTGCGCCCTGTAGCGCATCGCGGCCGCCGACGCACGACGCGATGGCGAACGACGCGGTTTCGCCTGGCCTGCCGCCGGAGCCTCTGACAGGATCGGCATCGTGCAGGTGGGGGCCGTCATGGATTCGGGTGAGCTGTCGCGGAACGGAGTTCCGGGAGCCCGGCCCCCGCGTCGTCGCGCAGCGGTGTGCCTCCTCGCGATCCTGCTCGCCAGCGGGGTCGTCCACGCCCAGGACGGCCCCGTCCCGCCTCACCCCGCCCCGCCCCGTCCCGTTCCAAACCGCCCCGTCCCACCCCCGGCCGCCCCGCCCCGGGCCGCGCCGAAACCGCCGCCCGCTGCCGGGGCGCCGGCCGATCTCGCCTTCGAGGGCGCGAAGGCGGCCTTCGAGGCCCTGCCCGAGGCGGACCGCAAGGCGGTTCAGGAGGCTCTGGTCTGGACCGGCGACTTCAACGCCGTGGTGTCGGGCACGTTCGGGCGCCGGACCTTCGAGGCGCTCAGCGCCTATCAAGCCCGGTCCGGTCCGGCCGATCCCCTCGATCCGCGCGGACGGGCGGCGCTCCTGGCCGCCGGCGCAGCGGCCCGGACGGCGGCGCGCTTCCGGGTCGCAGTCGATCCGGGCACCGGCGCCGTCATGGGCGTTCCGGAGCGCCTGCTGGCGAAACGCACCGCCCTCCCCGCCGGGACCCGGTGGCAGAGCCAGGACGGGCGCGTCACCCTGGAATCCCGAGCCTTTCCCCCCGAGACCGAAACCCTGGATGCCCTGTTCGAGAAGGCCACCGCGCCGCTTCCCGGCCGCAAGGTCACCTACAAGCTGCGACGGCCCGACATCGTGGTGGTCACCGCCGAGACCGGACCGGGACTGTCCTACATCCGCTACGCGGCCGGGCCGCAGGGCGTGCGCGGCTTCCTGTTCGGCTACGACCGCGCCCTGGCTCCGGAGGTCGACCGGCTCGTGATCGCCGTGGCGAACGCCTTCGAGCCGTTCCCGGATCCCGCCGGCTCAGGGCCGGCCGCGCCGGCTCAACCCCCCGCGCTGCCTCCTCCGGTGAGCCTCGCCGCCGCGGCCCCGGCGGGCGCCGGTCTCACGGTGGCGCCCGGCCGCGTGCTGACGGCCGCCGCCGCGCTGGAGGGTTGCGCCCTGCCGCGAATCGGCGCGGCGCCCGCGCGGCTGCTCGCCACCGATCCGGCCGGACTCGCGCTTCTCGATGCGCCCGGCGCCCCTGCCCCGCTCCGGCCCGCGATCCGCGCGGAGCCCGGTCCGCCCGAGGACGGCGTGATCGCCCTCGCGCCCGGTGCGGACGGGATCCAGGCCGCTCCGGGTGAGGTCCAAGGGACCGACGTGATCGCCGCACTCCAGCCGGGCTCCGCCGGCGCGCCGGTGCTCGACCGGTCGGGTGCCCTCGTCGGGCTCGTCGCCCGCTACCCCACGGCGCCGCGCCGGATCGCCGGGGTGGTGCCGCCAGCGCGCCTGCCGCTGGTGCCGGCGCGGGCCGTGGCGGCGTTCCTCGATGCCCAAGGTGTCGCTGGGCCAAATCTCGCTGGGCCAGGTCTCGCTGGGCCAAATCTCGCCGGGCCAGGTCCCCCCGGGACGGCCCCACGCCGGGCAGACGGACCCGGCGCGGTCGCGCCCGCCGTGGTGGGGATCACCTGCCGCTGAGCGCAGGGGCATCGGCTTGCCCAAGGGGCGCGATGGGATCCCGAAGGCCTCCGCGGCTTCCGCCGCGCGCGGCATCTCGGGAGGGTAGGGCGCGGGTTGCGCCTCCCGTCGGGGCCTCGTGGCGTCGGATCCCGCGGGGGCGGGCCGACACCATCGGCCGGATCCTCGCCCGGTAGGCGGGTCGCCCCGCAGGACCCGCGGTCCTGCAGTGAAACCCGCTCCGGGCCGGTCCCGGACCCGACGCGATCTGGATCGGTTCCGGGCTTTGATCGCCCGCACCCGCCGTCGAAGTCGTGTCGGCCCCGGCGGCGGGCTCGGAGTCAGAGCCGGCCGGTGACCAGCAGCACGATCAGCACGATGAGCAGGATGCCGCCGAGACCGAAGCCGGGGCCGCGATAGGCGCCGCCGCCGAGGAAGCCGCCGCCACCGAAGGCCAGGATGATCAGGATGATGAGGATGATGGTGACGAGGGACATGGTCGGGCTCTCCGGACGGTCGCGCTGGTGCGAGCGTGACCGTTCAAACGCTGCGACAATCCGTTCCGTTCAACGCCAAGCTCCGCTTTTGTGAGGAAACTTCCGCATGACGTCCCGGGGCCTCAGGCGTGCCAGTCCGGCAGCGGGTCCTGCGGTGCGTCGAGCCAGCCCGGGACCGGCAGGCCCCGCTCCGTGAGGAAGGCCGGATTGAACAGCTTCGAGGCGTAGCGCGCCGCCCCGTCGCACAGGATCGTCACCACCGTGTGGCCGGGCCCGAGGTCCCGCGCCAGCCGGATCGCCCCTGCGACGTTGATCCCCGACGAGCCGCCCAGCGACAGCCCCTCCTCCCGCATCAGGCCGAAGACGATGTCGAGGGCCTCGCGGTCGGGGATGCGGTAGGCCAGATCCGGGGTGAAGCCGTCGAGGTTCCGGGTGATGCGACCCTGGCCGATGCCCTCCGTGATGGACGAGCCCTCCGCCTTGAGGGTGCCGTTCGTGTAGTGGGCGTAGAGGGCCGAGCCCTCGGGATCGGAGAGCGCGATCCGCACCTCCGGATTCCGGGCGCGCAGGGCCGCGGCGGTGCCGGCGAGCGTGCCGCCCGTGCCGGCCGCGCAGACGAAGCCGTCGACCCGTCCGCCGGTCTGGTCCCAGATCTCCGGGCCGGTGCCCTCCACGTGCGCCTGCCGATTGGCGACGTTGTCGAACTGGTCCGCGAAGAAGGCGCCGGCCGGCTCCGTGGCGGCGAGCTTCTCCGCGAGACGGCGGGCCACGTGGACGTAGTTGTCGGAGTTGGCGAAGGGCACGGCCGGCACCTCCACCAGCCGGGCGCCGGCGAGGCGCAGGGTCTGCTTCTTCTCCTCGGACTGGGTGACCGGGATGACGATCAGCGTCCGGTAGCCGCGCACGGAGGCCACCAGGGCGAGGCCGATGCCGGTGTTGCCGGCGGTGCCTTCCACGATCGTCCCGCCCGGCCGGATCAGGCCCTTCGCCTCCGCGTCCTGCACGATGGACAGCGCCGCGCGGTCCTTCACCGACAGGCCGGGATTGAGGAACTCGGCCTTGCCGTAGATGGCGCAGCCGGTCTCCTCGGAGGCGCGGCGCAGGCGGATCAGCGGCGTGTGGCCGATGGCGGAGAGGACATCGGAGGCGCTGCGATTCGGTTCGGTCATGGCGGGAAAGTAGGAGAACGCCGCCGCGCTGGCGAGCTACAACGTTCCACCGCGGTGCGGTTGATCCGCAAGCCTATCCCGATTGACGCCGGTCCCGAACGACGTCCGATCTCCCCGCGCGATCCACGGGGTCGCCGGTCAGACCCGCAGGTCGACGCTCTGTCCCTGCCCGGGCGGGGCGGGCGGACCGGCACTCGCGGCCTGGGCCGCGCCGTCCGCCACCAGCCCGGCGACGGCCTTGTCGGCCGCGAGCTGCTGCCGGGCCACGGCGATGCCGATCTGCTGGTTCTGGGACGCCGCCAGCATCTGGACGGCGGTGGTCGCGATGGGATCCATGCCGCCGATCCTAGCGCACCGGCCTGAATCTCCGGTTAGCCGAATCCGCGGCTTTCGATCGATCAATCGTCCAGGAAGCCACGCTGCCGCGCGCGGTAGCCGCCGATCAGCGTCACGCAGACGAAGGACACGCCCGCCAGGACCGTCCCGAACACCGCGATCGGCCACCAATGGCCCTGGAAGCGCTCGGCCAGCACGGTGCCGATGATCGGCGTCAGCCCACCGGCCAGCGCGCCGCAGAACTGGTAGGCGATGGAGATCGCCGTGTAGCGCACCCGGGTCGGGAAGGCGCCCGCCAGGTAGCCGGCGATCACCGCGTAGAAGGTCGCGGTGCCGATCACGTTCAGGGCGAGGCCGAGGACGATGAACGTCACCGACTTTGTCTCGACGAGCCAGAACAGCGGGTACGGGGCGAGCATCGCCCAGACCAGTGTCCCCTGCAGGAACAGCCGCTCGTTGCGGATCGCTTCCGCGATCCGGGCGCCCACCGGGGTCATCACCAGCTGAACCACGGCGCCGATCAGCAGGGCGTCGAGGATCGTCGCCCGCGCGATGCCGAGATACTGCGTGGTGAACGCGATCATGAAGGTGTTGAACAGGTAGACCGAGGCGATCGCGAAGGTGTTGGCGCCCGCCGCCAGCAGCACCGGCTTGAGGCAGGTCGTCAGCACCTCGCGCACGGGGGCGGCGGGCGGTCCGCCCGCCGCGCGGGCCTTCTCGAAGGCCGGCGATTCCGCGACGCCGAGGCGGATCGCCAACCCCACGAAGAGTAGCAGGATGCTCACCAGGAACGGCACCCGCCAGCCCCAGGTCAGGAAGCTCTCCTTGTCGAGGAGCCCCGCGAGCCGGAAGGCCAGCAGCGACAGGATCTGCCCGGCGGGGCTGCCGAGCTGCGCGAAGGAGGCGAAGAAGGTGTTGCGACCGGCCGGCGCGTGCTCGGCGGCCATCAGCACCGCTCCACCCCATTCGCCGCCGACCGCCAGCCCCTGGATCAGCCGCAGAACGACCAGCATCACCGGCGCCCAGATCCCGACGGAGGCATAGGTCGGCAGCAGCCCGATGCACGAGGTGGCGATGCCCATCATCACCAGTGTCGCCACCAGGGCGCGCTTGCGCCCGAACCGGTCGCCGAGATGCCCGAAGATCAGGCCGCCGAGCGGCCGGGCCAGGAAGCCCACCGCGAAGGTGCCGAAGGCCGCGAGCGTCGCGATGTAGGGCGATTCCGCCGTGAAGAAGAGCGGCCCGAACACCAGGGCCGCCGCGGTGCCGTAGATGAAGAAATCGTACCACTCGATCGTGGTGCCCACGAAGGCCGCGAGCGCCGCGCGGGCGGACTGGTTCTGTCGGGGCCCGGCGGCCGGGGCTGCGGTGGTGACGGCCATCGATCCTCGCGTGGAATTATGAATTCAGATGGAGGCCCTGCATGCGCCTTTCGGCCGGGGCACCGCAACGCCTGCCGCGACGGGAATATGCCCGGGAGGGACGCGGCAGCGCGCCGGTCACGGGTGGGCGCCCCCGACCCCCGCCGTCCCCGTGGGGTTCGCGCGCGAGGCGGCCAGCCAGAGGAATGCCTCCCACGAGGCGTCGTCGCCCGCGCCTCGGGATGGGGCGCGGGAGGGGCATCCTCGCAGGGCGGACCGCTTCATTGCGCGACGGCGGCCGATCCCCCGGTCCGGAGCGGGATCGTCGCAGCGCGCTCAGCGGTAGCCGTAGCGGCTCTTGGCGGCGGCCAGGAGGTGCAGGGCCTCGCCCGACTTGCCCGCGGAGCATTCCGCGGCGGCGTGCCCGAGGTCGGCGTCGAAGCGCTCGCCCACCGGCTTGTTGAGGTTTCCGGTGGCCACGTCGCTGGCCACGATCGCCCGGGTGCGGGCGATCTCGGGGCCGCACCCGCTGCCCGTGGGCAGGACCAGGGGGGCCGGGACGATGGGCGAGGGCTCCGCGACCGCGGGGGCGGCGCGCTGCTGGCAGGCGCCGAGTGCCGCCACGGCGGCAAGGGCGAGGCTGAGGCGCATCGGGAGGCGGGACGCGGTCACGGCGGTCTTCCTGTTGGGGCGCGGAGTGCTGCGCCGGCAGGGTTCTGGGCCGAGCTTGGCAGTGCGTCAATCGTCGGCGCGACACGCCCCCTGGGGGCGTCGCGGGACGCGGGAGGAACCGGTCGGGCGAAATCGTTTCGTCATCGCAGGAACTTGGCGCGCGCGGCTGCCATCTGGCTTCAGCCGCGCGCGCCAAATCGTGACGGGGACTACTTGGCCTTGTCGCCGAGCGCCTTCAGGCCGGAATCGTAGATGCCTTGAACCGCGTCGGTCGCGACGGTGTCGGGGGCGCCCTTGGCGTTGAAGGTCCCGGTCCAGGTCACCTTGGATCCGGAGCCCGCCGGGGCGACCGAGAGGGTCGACTTGTAGTCGGAGACCGGCAGCGGGCTCTCCAGGATCGTGTAGGTGTAGCTCATCACCTTGTCGTCCCGGGAGACCTGCTCCTCCTTGATGGTGCCGCCGCCCTTGAGGCTCAGGGTGCGGACCTTCATGCCGTCCTTGTCGGACAGGGCGCATTTCTCGATGGCCGGGTGCCAGTCGCCGATGCCGCAGAACTCGCCGATGGTCTGCCAGACCTTGGCCGGTGGCGCGGCGATGTCGGCCGAGCGCGTCACCTCCAGGGCGTAGCCCGGCACGGTGGCGGCGGCGAGCGCCAGGGCTGCGAAGGGAAGGGACCGGCAGAAAGTAATGGGCATCGTGGGGGTGTCTCCGTCCGTCTCAAGTCGCGGCAGGGGCCGCGCAGGCTCTGAAGGCCGCGGGGGAGCTAGGCCGGGATGGCGCCCGCGGCAATGGGCCGGGCCCACGGAGCGTGACGTCCGCACGCGGACGACGCGGTCGCGGCCCGGCGGCCGTGGTCCGGCCTACCAGCCGTCCATCGCGTCCGCGCCGGCCGGGTAGCCGTATCCGGCGGCCGGCGCGTAGGCGGGTTGGGCGGCGGGCCGGTAATAGGCCGGCAGCGACCGGCGGCCCATCTGGTCGCCATCGGCCAGCAGATCGTCCGCCGCGTAGGGGTTGCGCTGCCGGGCGACGCGGATGCCGCGCTGCCCGCGCTCCTCCACCGGGGCATCGGCACCCTCGATGACGAACCGCGTCCGTCCGATGCCCTGGGCCTTCACGAGGTTGAACAGGGTCGCGGCGTTCCGCACCGACAGCCGCACGCAGCCGTGGGAGGCCGCCCGCCCGAGGCTGCGGACGTGGTTGGTGCCGTGGATCGCGTGGCCCTGGTTGGTGAAGAACATCGCGAACGGCATCGGCGCGTCGTCCCACTCCCGGGAGAAGTGGGTGCGCTCCATCCGGAATGGGCGATAGGAGCCGGACGGGGTGTCGTAGCTCGCGACGCCCGTGGAGACCGGCCAGGAATAGCGGGGCTGGCCGTCCACCGAGACCTCCATCCGCTGGGCGCCCTTGTCGACGCTGACGAGCACGTCCGCCGACGCGCCGCCCGGGACCGCAGCCCAGAGAAGGAGCCCCGACAGGACCGAGACCAGACCGATACGCATGAACGACCCCGACCGAGAAACCGCAACGGTTTGCCACACGCTAAGCCGTTGGCAACAGCGCGGTTCCGGCCGGCCCGGGTCATGCGTAGTCACGCCGGGCGGAGAGCCGTCACGATGCCGCGACCAACCGGGCATTGCGCAGGAGGCAGGCTTCCGCCTCGTCGGCGATCCGCCGCACCAGGGCGCCGGCCTCCGGCAGGTCGTCGATCAGCCCCACGGCCTCGCCGACGGTGACGTTGGCCACATCGTAGTCGCCCGCCGCGTCCGCCTCGGTCACCGCCCGCCCCCGCTCGGCGGCGTGGGCGCGCAGGTCGTCCTCGCGGCCGTGCCAGGTCTCGATGAAGGCGTTGCGCAGGAGCCGTCCGGTGTAGGCGGCCGGCCAGGGCCGCTGCCGGGCGATGTCGTAGACCTGCGTCCGCACCGTGTCGTCGCCCGTGGCCGCGAGCACCCGCTGCTTCGCGGCGGGATGGATCAGCGCCTCCCGGCTCGCCCAGAATCGCGTGCCCATCAGGGCGCCGTCGGCCCCGAGCGTCAGGGCGGCGGCGAGCCCGCGCCCGTCCGCGATGCCGCCGGCCGCCAGCAGCAGGGTCTCGGGCCGTTCCCGGGCGATCAGGTCGGCCACGGCCGGCACGAAGGCCAGGGTGCCCCGCGCGGTGAGCCCGTGGCCGCCGGCCTCCGTGCCCTGCGCCACGACGGCAGTCGCCCCGACCTCCAGGGCCCGCCGGGCCTGGGCGAGGGTGTGCACCTGGCAGATCAGCGCGATGCCGGCGCCGTGGATGCGGTCCGCGAAGGGGGCCGGATCGGCGAAGGACAGCATCAAGGCGGCCGGCGCGCGGGCCAGCGCCGCATCGAGGAGCGAGGGGTCCCGGGCCATCGACCACGTGATGAAGCCGCAGCCCACCCGCTGGTTGCCGGCCGCCGCGAACTCGCGCGTGAGCCGGTCGTGCTCGCCGTAGCCGCCGCCGATCAGCCCCAGGCCGCCGGCCGCGCTCACCGCCGCCGCGAGGGCGCCCCCCGCGGCGGGGTCCATGGGTGCGAGGACGATCGGATGCCGGAGGCCGAACGCCTCGGTCAGTCGTGTCCGCAGGGCCATGGTTTCCTCCTCCGCGCGCGCGCCGCCGTGCCCGCATCGCCCGGCCGTGCCTTAGCGAATGGCTTGACGCGTGAAAAACGATTCCTTCAGAAGGAAGTCATCTGGAAAGCAGATGGCATGAACAGCACCGACCTGATGTTCTTCGCGGCCGTGGCCGAGACCGGCGGCATGGGCCGGGCGGCGGCGCGGCTCAACACGGTCCAGTCGAACGTGACCGGCCGGATCCGCGCCCTGGAGCAGGCGATGCGCGTGCCATTGTTCCATCGCGGCAGCCGCGGAGTCACGCTGACCCGGGCCGGGGAGCGCCTGCTGCCCTACGCGATCCAGGTCGGGCGCTTGCTGGCCGAGGCGCATCACGCGGTCCTGGCCGAGGGCGAGCCCCGCGGGCCGCTGCGGATCGGCGCCATGGAGACGACCGCCGCCCTGCGCCTGCCCGGCCCGCTGGCGGATTTCGCCGGCCGGCATCCGGAGGTCGACATCGAGCTGGAGACCGGCCCGACGGAATGGCTGATCGGCCGGGTCCTCGACCGGTCCCTCGAGGGCGCCTTCGTGGCCGGGCCGGTGGTGCAGGCCGCACTCACCGCGATCCCGGTCCTGACCGAGGACCTTGTCCTGGTGGCCCCACCGTCCGTCTCCGGGCTCGCGGACTTGCTCGACGGGCTGGCCCGTGCCCGGGAGGCCAAGGTGCTGGTCTTCCGCGCCGGCTGCTCGTACCGCAGGCGCCTGGAGGCGTTCCTGGCCGACCGGGGGCTGGTGCACGTGCGCCGCATGGAGTTCGGCACCCTGGACGGCATCCTCGGCTGCGTGGCGGCCGGGATGGGCGTGACCCTCATCCCGCGCGTCGTCGCCGAGCCCGCTCGCCGGGCGGGACGCGTCTCCGTCCACGGGCTGCCCGACAGGGCCGGACGCGCCGAAACCGTCCTGGTCCATCGCGGCGACGGACAGCCGAGCGTCGCCTTCGCGCGGTTCGCCGAGCAGGTCCGGACAGCCTTTCCGGCGTGACCGGGCGTCCCGGTCCGCGGCATGGAATATGCCGTCGACAACCGCCGGTTGACAGTCGCCCGAGGCCGGGCGCTTCCTCCGGCCACAACCGGTTTGGAGTTTCCATGGCCCTCGACCCTGCCCTCGCCGCCGAGATCGAAGCCGCCGTGGCGGAGGGGTTCGCCGATCAGGTCGCCCACACGCAGGCGCTGGTCCGGTTCGCCTCCCTGCGCGGCGAAGAGCACGCCTGCCAGGATTACGTGTTCGAGCAGTTCCGCGCCCGCGGCTACGCCACCGAGCGCTTCGCCATGGACCGCGCCGCCATCGCGGCCCATCCGGGGGGCTCGAAGATCGACGAGGCCCGCCATTCGGATGCGCCGATCGTCGTCTGCCACCACCGGCCGAGCACCGAGACCGGGCGCTCCCTGATCCTGCAGGCCCATGTCGACGTGGTGCCGCCGGGGCCCCTCGACCTCTGGACCCATCCGCCCTTCGATCCGGTGATCGCGGGCGACTGGCTGTACGGCCGGGGCGGCGGCGACATGAAGGCCGGGCACGCCGCCAACCTGTTCGCCCTCGACGCCCTGGCCCGCCTCGGCCTCCAGCCGGCGGCCTCCGTGACGGTCCAGTCCGTGGTCGAGGAGGAATCCACCGGCAACGGCGCCCTGATGACCCATCTGCGCGGATACCGGGCCGATGCCGTGCTGATCCCGGAGCCCGAGGACGAGAAGCTCGTGCGCGCCAATACCGGCGTGCTGTGGTTCACCGTGGAGGTGCGGGGCGTGCCGGTCCACGTCCGCGAGATGGGCGCGGGCGCCAACGCCATCGACGCGACCTACCGGGTGATCGGCGCCCTGCGCGACGTCGAGGCCCGCTGGAACGCCGAGAAGGCCGCGCATCCGCATTTTGAGCGGGAGGACCACCCGATCAACCTGAACATCGGCCGGATCGAGGGCGGCGACTGGGCCTCCTCGGTGCCGGCCTGGTGCCGGATCCACTGCCGGGTCGCGCTCTACCCGGGCGTGAGTGCCGCGCAGGCCGCCGCCGAGATCGAGGCCGCCGTCTCCGGTTTCGCCCGGCGCGATCCGTTCCTGGCCAACAGCCCGCCGCGCGTGGTGTTCAATGGCTTCTTCGCCGAGGGCTACGTACTGGAGGAAGGCTCCGAGGCCGAGGCGGTGCTCGGCCGCGCCCACGAGCGGGCGATCGGGTCACCGCTGCAGAGCTTCATGACGGCGGGCTACCTCGATACCCGGGTGCACGCCCTCTACGACCGGGTGCCGGCCCTCTGCTACGGCCCGACCTCCCAGAACATCCACGGCTTCGACGAGCGCGTGAGCCTCGCCTCGGTCAAGCGCTGCACCACCACGATGGCGCTGTTCGTGGCCGAGTGGTGCGGGACCGAGCGCAAGGCCAAGTGACGGTGGCAGGCGAGGGGCCGGGGCCGGCGCGGGTCCCCTCTCCCCTGCGGGCGCGGAAGCCCGTCGCCGCCGGCGGAGACCGACGCACGATTGCCGGACAGCCTCGGATCAGGGGATGAGCCGGTCCGCGCGGAGCTGGCCGAACAGGTCGTAGAAGGCGTCGTCGGTGGGCTGGTAGGCGGTGAAGCCGAGGCGCCGGCTCTTGCTCATGTCGGTGACGACCTCGATCGGCCGGCCGAGATCGGCATCCGTGTGCCAGGCGGAGGCCAGCTTCTCGAGGTTCGGCTCGGCGAGGCCGTACCGTTGCGCGATCTCGGTCCAAGCCGGCCCGTCCTGGGCCATCCGCGGCTCGAGCGGCCGGTGCGTGCCGTCGAACGGCACCGCCTCGATCCCGAACCAGTCGGCGATCCGGCCCCACATCCAGCTCCAGCGGAAGACGTCGCCGTTCACGACGTTGAACGCCTCGTCGGCGGCCTTCGGCTCCGTCGACGCCCAGAGCAGCTGGCGGGCGAGCAGCCGCGCGTCGGTCATGTCGGTGAGCCCGTTCCACTGCGCGGCCGAGCCCGGGAAGACGAACGGACGCCCCGTCTCCCGGCACAGGGTGGCGTAGCAGGCGAGCGTCGTGCCCATGTTCATGGCGTTGCCGACCGCCTTGCCGATGATCGTGTGGGGGCGATGGACGCTCCAACTGAAGCCGTCGCGCCCGGCGGCCGCGAAGACCGCGTCCTCCTGGGCGTAGTAGAAATTCTCGATGTCGAGCCGACCTTGGTCCTCGCGGAACGGCGTCTGCGGCAGGGTGCCTTTGCCGTAGGCCTCGAACGGCCCGAGATAGTGCTTCAGCCCGGTCACCAGGGCGACGTGGCGGACGCTGCCCTTCGGGCGCAGGGCATCGAGGACGTTCTCGATCATGGCCCGGTTGACGCGGATCATCTCGGCTTCCGTGGGGCGCCGCTGCCAGGTCGCGAGGAACACGTGCGACGGGGCCAGGTCGGCCAGCGCCCGCTCCAGGGAGGCCGGATCCTGCAGGTCGCCGACCACCGGCTCGACGCCCGCCTGGGCCACCGGATGCCGCGCGAGGCCCGCGACCCGCCAGCCCTCCTGGGTGAGCAGCGCCGCGGTGGCGCTGCCGACGATCCCGCTGGCGCCGACGATCAGGGCGGTGTTCGACATGGAAAGCCTCGCTGCAAACCCTCGCCCCCGAGATCCGGCCCGAGGCCGGGTCCGGGGAGATGCGGCGGGCGGGCGCCCGCCGCAAGGGCGCGCGGCGCCGGGCTTGCCTGCGTGGGGCTCAGGCGACCCGGTCGATCGCCGCGCCGAGGACGTCCACGATCTCGCCGATCTGGCCGCGCTCGATGATCAGCGGCGGTGACAGGGCGACGATGTCGCCGGTCACCCGCGTGAGCAGGCCGCGCTCGAAGCAGTCCACGAACACGTCGTAGGCGCGCTTGCCCGGCGCGTCCGGCCGCGGCGCCAGCTCGATGCCGGCGATCAGCCCGATGGTGCGGATGTCGATGACGTTCTTGCGCCCGCGCAGGTCGTGCATCGCTGCCGCCCAGTCGTCGGCGATGTCGGTGACGCGGGTCAGCAGCCCCTCGTCCCGGTAGATGTCCAGCGTCGCGAGGCCGGCCGCGCAGGCGACCGGGTGCCCGGAATAGGTGTAGCCGTGGAACAGCTCGATCCCGTCCGGGCCGTGCATCAGCCCGTCGTGGACCGCGCGGCTCGCGAAGACCGCGCCCATCGGCACCGTGCCGTTGGTCAGGCCCTTGGCGCTGGTCACGAGGTCGGGGACGACGCCGAAAAAGTCGGTCGCGAACGGCGCACCCAGGCGGCCGAAACCGGAAATGACCTCGTCGAAGATCAGCAGGATGCCGTGCCGCGTGCAGATCTCGCGCAGGCGCTCGAGGTAGCCCTTCGGCGGGATCAGCACGCCGGTCGAGCCCGCCACCGGCTCGACGATGCAGGCCGCGATGGTCTCGGCCCCGTGGAGCGCCACCAGCCGCTCCAGGTCCTCGGCGAGCTCCATCCCGTGCTCGGGCTGGCCCTTCACGAAGGCGTTGCGGGCCGGATCGTGGGTGTGGCGCAGGTGGTCGGTGCCGTTGAGCTGCGGGAAGACCCGCCGGTTCGACACGATGCCGCCGACCGAGAGCCCGCCGAAGCCGACGCCGTGATAGCCGCGCTCCCGGCCGATCAGCCGGGTGCGGGTCCCCTGCCCGATCGCCCGCTGGTAGGCGAGCGCGATCTTGAGGGCGGTGTCGACCGATTCCGAGCCGGAATTCGTGAAGAACACCCGGTCGAGGCGCTGGTCCGGGCCGCCCGGCGCGATCTCGGCGAGGCGCTCGGCGAATTCGAAGGCGATGGGGTGGCCCATCTGGAAGGTGGGGGCGAAGTCGAGGGTCGCGAGCTGGCGCTCCACCGCCGCCCCGATCCCCCGGCGCCCGTGCCCGGCATTGACGCACCAGAGGCCCGCCGTGCCGTCGAGGACCGTGCGGCCGTCATCGGCGGTGTAGTGCATGCCCTCCGCCGACACGAGCATGCGCGGCGCCGCCTTGAACTGGCGGTTGGCCGTGAACGGCATCCAGAAGGCGTCCATCGCGGGCGTGTTGCGGAGCGGATGGTCGGTCATGGGGCGGCTCTCCGGGGCGGGCGGCGCGGATCGGGCGACACGATCAGGGGACACCTTCGCGGATCGGGCAACAAGTCCTTTTCTGATCGCCGCCAACCCCTTGCAGGAATGGGGCCGCGGGTGGCACCGTTGCGGGATCCGCAACAGCTGAAACGGGTCCGGTCCGGATGAGCATCGATGTCGGGGCGCGCCTGCGCTTCGTGCGCGCCCGCCACGGCCTGTCCCAGCGGACGCTCGCCAAGCGCGCCGGCGTGACCAACTCGGCGATCTCGCTGATCGAGGGCAACCGGGTGAACCCGTCGGTGGGGGCGCTCAAGCGGATCCTCGACGGGGTGCCGATCGGCATGGCCGAGTTCTTCGCCCTGGAGCCCGAGCCGGAGCGCAAGGCGTTCTTCGCCGCCGAGGACCTGACCGAGATCGGCCGGCGGGCCGCCAAGGGGGCGATCTCGTACCGTCAGGTCGGCGACAGCCTGTTCGGGCGCAAGCTCCAGATCCTCAAGGAGCGCTACGAGCCCGGCGCCGATACCGGCCGGGTGCCGCTCTCGCACGAGGGCGAGGAGGGCGGCATCGTGCTCTCCGGCCGCCTGGAGGTCACCGTGGATGCGGAGCGCCGGATCCTGGGCCCCGGCGACGCCTACAGCTTCGACAGCCGTCGCCCGCACCGCTTCCGCTGCGTCGGCCCCAACCCCTGCGAGGTGGTGAGCGCCTGCACGCCGCCGAGCTTCTGAGGGGCGCAGGCCGGCCGATCCCGCGGGGGCATGCCGCCCGCCCCGCCGGGATCGGGACGCGGGCCGAATGCGTGGCCGCCCGGCGCCGCGGCCGGGCGGACCGCGGTGGCGCTAGATCACGAACAGCAGGTTCAGCCCGGCCCGCCGGAAGCCTTCCTCGGCGATCTTCAGATCGAGCCCGTAGGTGGCGATGTCGTCCGCCACGGGGTCGAGGCCCGGAGCCCGGTGCTGGTGCAGGTGCTTGATGTAGCTGTGGCAGGTCGTGCAGGTCTCCACTTGGACGTCCTTCGAGATCTCGTCGAGGCCGTAGTAGCTGATGCCTTCGCCGGAGCCGCAGGCGGTGCAGCGGATGCGGACGTGGTTCCAGTACGTGCCGCAGAGCGAGCAGCTGAGATACCGGGCCTTGTCGGCCGGGGTCCACGCCACCACGACGCTCGCCACCGGCGCGCCGCCGCAGCACGGGCAGACGCCGTCCGCCACCGGCTTCAGGACCTTCGTGTCCAGGCGCGCGGCCTGCTCGGCGAGGCGGATCTGCAGGGCCGCCGACACGAACACGCATTCGGCGATCCGGTCGACCGGCAGCGCGCCCTCGAAGACTTGGAGGGCGAGGTCGCGGCGATCCTCCTGGGACGCCGCCCGCAGGCTCGCGCGCGCCGCGGCCGAGGCCTCGGGCGCCGTGGCGAGGTCGAGGGCATCGAGGAGCGCCAGCAGGCAGGCGTCGAAGCCCCGGTCCGCCTCCAGGCTGTGCCGCGACAGGGGCGGCATGCCGTGCTCGCTGCGAAGCGCCAGATCGGCGGCGTCCGGGAGCGCGGCGGGCTGACCCGTCGCCCGGGTCGCCGCCTGCACCTGGGCCTGGGCGCGGGCGACTTCGGCGACGAAGCGCAGGTAGGCCTCCAGCGGATGCCCGGGCGCGGCCTCCGACAGGCGCGCGGCCCGGTCGGCGAACAGCGTTGTCGGGTCGGGCAGGCGCACGAACGGCACCGAGCCCGAGATGCCGATCTTGTCGGGATCCGGCTTCAGCTCGTTAAAATCCCGACGGCGGGGCTTGGGCTCGGCCTGAGGGGCCGGCGTGCCCTGCGCGGGCCTGCGCTTGAAGAAACCAGCCACGTCCTCAGGATCCGCGCTTGTCCACAGAGCCATGGCGGGCCTTGCCGCCGGCGATCTGCCGGAACCACTTGCGGTGATGCCGGTAGGCCCAGCCGCCCGTGACCGTGCCGCGCACCATCGCCCGGCCGGTGCCGCGCACCCAGATGCCCGCGTAGATGTGCACCACGATGATGGCGATGGCGATCACGGCGGCCAGCGAGTGGGCGAGCAGCGCCCAGCGCTGGGTCTCGATGGAGGTCAGCCCGCCGAAATAGGTGTTCCAGATCACGAGGCCGGTGACGAACATCACGCCGATCAGCGCGGTCTGGCCCCAGAACACGCCCTTCTGGCCGGCATTGTACTTGCCGAGTTCCGGCAGCCGGTCCTCGCGGTTGGTGACCACGTCGCCGATCTTCATCGACCACTCGAGATCGTCCTTGTTGGGGATGTTGAGCTTCCAGAAGCGCACGAACAGGAAGAAGAAGCTGACGGCGAGCGCCACGCCGAACCACGGGTGGACCGCCCGGGTCGCCTGCCCGCCGCCGAACAGGCCGGTGAGCGAGAACAGGTAGGGCGTGAACATCGCGAGACCCGAGAGGGTCAGCAGGGTGAACAGGATCGCGGTGATCCAGTGGTTCACGCGCTGCACGCCCGTGTAGCGCGGGACGTACAGCACCTCCGGCGCCTCGGATTTGGCGTGGTGGAGGGGGCGGGTATCGCCGTCCCGGATATCGTTCTGGCTCGTCATCGGCCTTCACTCGCCTGACGGGGCCGACGCCGCGGCGCGGATCGGCCTTGAAACTTACGGTAGGGCGGCGTGGCCTCGATGGTTCCACCCTGTCGGTTCCGGATCCGCGCGGCTCTCCCTCGCCCTATGGGAGAGTGAGGCCCCTGCGCCAGCAGGGATCCGGAGGTCTGTCCCGGCCTCAGAAAGCGGCGGAGCGGGCGTGGCGGGCACAGCGTCGCCTGTCCCGTCGCTCCCGCCTCACGCCCCGTCCGGGAGCCACCCTCCCCTGAGGGAGGAGGGCGTACGCGGCGTCGCCCGGGCCGGCCTGCCGGCCCGGGATCCCCCTCAGTGCGGCCGCGCCTCGCCGCCGGACTCGCGGCGCTTGGCCTCGTCGTACTCGACCGCCTCTTCCTCTTCCTCGGGCACGACCTCGTTGGGGCCGGCCGTCACATAGTGAAAGAAGCCCGCCACCGCGGCGAAGCCCATCGCGGCGAGACCGAACACCTTGGCGCCGCCCTTCCAGAAGGCCACCAGCGGCGAGATCTTCGGGTCGTTCGGCAGGCCCGCATAGAGGCTCGGCTGGTCCGCGTGGTGCAGCACGTACATGACGTGCGTGCCGCCGACGCCCGCCGGATCGTAGAGGCCGGCCTTGTCGAAGCCGCGCGACTTCAATTCGTCCACGCGGTCGTGGGCCTGGTCGAGCATGGCCTGCTTGGTGCCGAACATGATCGAGCCGGTCGGGCAGGCCTTGGCGCAGGCCGGAGCCTGCCCCACCGCCACCCGGTCCGAGCACAGGGTGCACTTGTACGCCTTGTGGTCGGTCTGGCTGATGCGCGGGATGTTGAAGGGGCAGCCCTTCACGCAATAGCCGCAGCCGATGCAGTTCTCCTCGATGAAGTCGACGATGCCGTTGGAGTACTGCACGATGGCGCCGGGCGACGGGCAGGCCTTCAGGCAGCCCGGCTCGGTGCAGTGCATGCAGCCGTCCTTGCGGATCAGCCATTCGAGGTTGTTGGTCTCCGGGTTCTCGTACTCGGTGAACCGCATCAGGGTCCACGACTTCGGCGTGAGGTCGTGGGGATTGTCGTAGACACCGCGATTGATGCCGATGTCGTCGCGCAGGTCGTTCCACTCCTCGCAGGCCGACTGGCAGGCCTTGCAGCCGATGCACTTCGACACGTCGATGAGCTTGGCGACCTCCACCTGGCGGCGGATCTCCGGCGGCGTCTCCGTGGAGGCGGAGCGCTGGCGGATGTCGAGGGAGCTGTAGTCGGCCATGTTTCAGCGTCCCCCTTACGCGACCGCGTCCGACGGAGGCGTGGTCGGCTCGATGTTCACGAGCCAGGCCTTGAACTCCGGCGTCTCGGTGTTGGCGTCGCCCACGACCGGCGTGAGCGAGTTCGGGTGCCATCCTTTCTTGGTCAGGCCCATGAAGCCCCAGTGCTGCGGGATGCCGACGACGTGGACGGGCTTGCCGTCGCAGATCAGCGGCTTGATGCGCTTCGTCACCACCGCCTTGGCCTTCAGGGATCCGCGCTTCGACCAGACGCGGACCCATGAGCCCTTGGTGATGCCCTTCTCCTTGGCGAGCTCCTCCGAGATCTCCACGAAGGCCTCCGGCTGGAGGATCGCGTTGATCCGGGCGTGCTTGGTCCAGCCGTGGAAGTGCTCGGTCAGGCGGTAGCTCGTCGCCGCGTAGGGGAAGTCCTTCGCGTCGCCGAGATCGGCCAGATCGTCCTTGAAGATGCGGGACGCGGGCGCGCCCTTGATCTTCGGGAAGGCGAGGTTGGCCACCGGGGACTCGAACGGCTCGTAGTGCGTCGGGAACGGCCCGTCGCGCATGAGGCCCCGGGTCCACAGGCGGGCGACGCCCTCCTGGTTCAGGATGAACGGCCCGACGCCCTTATCGGGGGCGACCGTCACGCCGTAATCCGGCACGTCGAAGCCGATCCACTGCTTGCCGTTCCACTCGATGAGCTTCTTCTTCTCCGACCACGGACGCCCCTCGGGGTCGCACGAGGCGCGGTTGTAGAGCACGCGGCGGTTGGCCGGCCACGCGAAGGCCCAGTTCGGCGCGATGCCGCGGTCGCCGGGATCGGTATTGTCCCGGCGGGCCATGGTGTTGCCCTTCTCGGTGTAGCAGCCCGAGTAGATCCAGCACGCACAGGCGGTCGTCCCGTCGTCCTTGAGCTGGGCGAAGCCGTCGACCTGCTTGCCCGCCGGGATGATGGTCCCGTTGAGGTCCGGCGTCGGCGCCACCGTGTAGCCGTTGAGCTCGCGGGCGAGCTCCGTCGGCGTCGGCGACTCCGCCATCGCGTAATCCCACTTCAGATTGACGATCGGGTCCGGGAAGGCTCCGCCGTCCTTCTTGTAGGCCGCCTTCACGCGGAGGAAGATTTCCGACATGATCTCGATGTCCGAGCGGCACTCGCCCGGCGCTTCCTGCGCCTGCCAGTGCCACTGCAGCCAGCGGCTGGAGTTCGAGAGCGAGCCTTCCTCCTCCACGAACAGGGTGGTCGGCAGCTCGAACACCTCGGTCTGGATCTGGGTCGGATCGACGTCGTTGTACTCGCCGTGGTTTTCCCAGAACCGGGCCGTCTCGGTCTTCAGCGGATCCATCACCACGATGAATTTCATCTTGGAGAAGGCTTCCGTCATCTTGGCCCGGTTCGGGAACGACAGCAGGGGGTTGAAGCCCTGGATGACGTAGCCGGTCATCTTGCCCTGCTTGGCGAGCTCGAACCCGCGCAGCACGTCGTAGGTCGGCACGTCGAGCTTGGGCAGGTAGTCGTAGGCCCAGTCGGTCTCCTTGGTGGCCTTGTCGCCCCACATCGCCTTCTGGAACGAGACGAAGAACTTGTTGTAGTTCTGCCAGTAGCTCGTCTGCCCGGGACGCAGCGGCTTGAACTGCCGCTTGGCGATGTAGCTCGCGTAGTCGGGCTCCTTCTCCACCGGGATGTTCAGATAGCCGGGGATGAGATTGCTCATCAGCCCGATATCGGTCAGCCCCTGGATGTTGGAGTGGCCGCGCAGGGCCTGCATGCCGCCGCCGAGCACGCCGATATTGCCCAGCAGCGTCTGCACGATGCACATCGAGCGGATGTTCTGCGAGCCCTTGGAATGGTGCGTCCAGCCGAGGGCATAGAGGGAGGCCATCGACTTCTCGGGGGACGCCGTGGTCGCCATCAGCTCGCAGACCTTCAGAAAGGTCTCCTTGGGCGAGCCGCAGATCCTCTCGACCATCTCGGGCGTGTAGATCGCCAGATGCTTCTTGAGGAGCTGCATGACGCAGCGGGGGTGCTGCATCGTCTCGTCGACCACCGCGTAGCCGTCGGGGCCGATCTCGTAGTCCCAGGTGGTCTTGTCGTAGTCGCGCTTGTCCGCGTCGTAGCCCGTGAACAGCCCCTCGCTGAAGTCGTAGCCCTCGCGGACCACGTACCCGGCGTTGGTGTAGGCGGAGACGTAGCGGTGCTGCAGCTTGTCGTTGTCGAGCAGGTACTTGGCCACGCCCGACAGGAACGCGATGTCCGAGCCCTGCCGGATCGGGCAGTAGAGGTCGGCCACCGACGCCGTGCGGGTGAAGCGCGGATCGACGACGATCAACTTGGCGTTGTTATGGGCCTTCGCCTCGACGACCCACTTGAAGCCGCAGGGGTGCGCCTCGGCGGCATTGCCGCCCATCACGGTGATCACGTCCGCGTGCTTGATGTCCATCCAGAGGTTGGTCATCGCACCGCGTCCGAAGGAGGGCGCCAAACTGGCGACCGACGGACCGTGTCAAACCCTGGCCTGATTGTCGAAGACCAGGGCCCCCATGCTTCGGACTGTCTTGTAGGTCAGCCACGCCGTCTCGTTGGTGGTGGCCGAGGCACCCAGGAAGCCCGTCGTGGTCCAGCGGTTGACCGTCAGGTCGCCGTTCTTGGCCACGAAGTTCCGGTCGCGATCCTCCTTGAGGAGCTTCGAGATCCGGTCGAGGGCGAAGTCCCACGAGACGCGCTTGAATTCCGTCGCGCCCGGGGCCCGGTGGAGCGGGTACTTGGTGCGGGTCTCGGCATGCACGAAGTCGAGCAGCGCCGAGCCCTTCGGGCAGAGCGTGCCGCGGTTGACCGGATGGTCGGGATCGCCCTCGATGTGCATCACCGAGGAACGCGCGTTCTTCGACCGGTCGCCCAGGCTGTAGAGGATCACGCCGCACGCCACCGAGCAGTACGGGCACGTGTTGCGGGTCTCGCGCATCTGCGCGAGCTTGAAGGGCCGCACTGCGGCGGCCATGGCGGGCTCGAGGCCGCCGAACCCGAGCGCGCCGAGCGAGCCGCCCGCGAGGCCGGCGCCGGCCCCCTTGAGCAGGCCACGCCTTGAGACCTGGACCGTCATCTCCGCTCCATAAAGCGATTTGGTATAGTTCCAGGGTCTCCCAAAAAAGCGTGCCACAGGCAAGTGTGGTCGCGTGACACAGCAAGTCCCCGTGTCGGGCGCGGCTCGGCACGTTTACCGCCCCGGTATCATCCTGGGGGAGAACGCCTTTTTCTACTTGCTGGGAACCGCGGGGTTCATACCCGAGGGGCTCGCCGTGCGGTGCTCCAGGGGAGCCTGCGGCTCCGTAACTGTGGAGCCGCCGGGCTGGGCGGGCGGGACCGGGCGGTCGGCGTTCTCCTTGATCGAGTGGCCGCCCGGGTCGGGCGCGTCCTTGGCGGCCGATTGCTCCCGGGGCACGGGCGCCTGGCTCCAGCCGTCCTGGGCGCTGCGGGACTTGTCGCCCATGGCGTCGATGCCCTTGATCTCGCCGGGCTTCGTCTGCGCCAGCGCCGACGAGCCGGTCGCGGTCGCCGCGAGCAGGGCCAGGACGGACAGGGACAGGGGACGGGACACGGCGAGACTCCGGGCGGCGGGTTGGAACAGCCGGGCAACGTGTCCCTCGCGGCGGCAGTTCCGGTCCGCGGCGGCGAGGCATCCCCGGTCACGGGTCCTTAACCAAGCTTGAGCATTCTGACGGGCAGCAGGCGCGGAGAACCCGGACGATGTCGAAGCCGAATCCGGAGCGACCCGCCGATATCCGAGCGGACACGAACGCCGCGCCCCTGACGCCCGGGGTCCGCCGTCATCTCGGCCAGAACCTGCGCGTCCTCTTCGCGGATACGCTGGAGGCACCGCCGACCCAGCGCCTCGAGGCGCTGCTCGCGCAGCTCGCCAAGGCGAAGCGCTGAGCCCGGGGCGGGTCTGGGACCGCCGGACGTCCACGTCCATCGCGCAATCGATCACGACATCCAGCGCGCCGGCCTCCAACGGGTTCGGGGCGGTCCCTCCGGGGTGCTGAAGACGTACCCGGATCGCAAGATCGCCGCCGGTGCCGGGACCCGCACGTTCAGGCGGGACGGCACCGTCCTGCCGGACGAGCGCGTCTCCCCGCCCCACAGCCCTCCGGTGGCGTGGTCGCGGCGCCCGGCCCGCGCCATCCCGCATCGCCCGGGTCGGCTGCCGCCGACCCCCGGCGCCAAGCCTTCGCGATGCCGCGTGGCGTGTCAGACCGCGTGCGCCGGCGCACATGAGACCGTTCGTTCTATAAAACCCGATGCGAGGCTGAATTTCTTCCATGGCGCAACGGCCTGGGAGAAGATCCATGTCTTCTCGCGAGCTAGCGCCCTGGAATGGCTTGCATTCTGATCGGGACGGACAATCTTGGTCGCGGCGCACGATCCGGCGTCCGCGAGTTCATGCCTTGACTTTGTTCGTTAAAAAGAACGATCTTCACGGTCATGGGGGCGGTCTGCCCCTGCGTGGCGGCCGCCAGGGACGGGGATCGGACGTGATGAAGAACGCTGTGAGCCGGGCGCTAGTGGCCCGGGCAATCGGTCTGTCCCTGCTGGCCGGTACCGGCCTGTGGACCGGCACGCTGCCGGCGGCGGCGCAGACCGCCCTCCTCAACGTCTCGTACGATCCGACCCGGGAACTCTACCGCGACATCAACGCCGCCTTCGCGGAGGCGTGGAAGACCGAGACCGGCGAGGCGATCACGGTGCGGGCGTCGCATGGCGGTTCGGGCGCGCAGGCGCGCACGGTGATCGACGGCGTCGATGCCGACGTGGTCACCCTCGGCATCCCCTCGGACATCGACGCCATCGCCAGGCTGACCCGCAAGATCCCGGAGGACTGGCGCAGCAAGCTGCCCAACACCGCGACGCCCTACACGTCGACGGTGGTGTTCCTCGTCCGCAAAGGCAACCCGAAGGGCGTCAAGGACTGGGCCGACTTGGTCAAGCCCGACGTCAAGGTGATCACCCCGAATCCGAAGACCTCGGCCGGCGGGCGCTGGAACTTCCTCGCCGCTTGGGGCTACGCCTACAACCAGGACAAGAACGCCGAGAAGGCGGACGCCTTCGTGGGCCAGATCTACAAGAACGTGCCGGTGCTCGACACCGGCGCCCGCGGCTCGACGGTGACCTTCGCGCAGCGCGGCCTCGGCGACGTGCTGCCCACCTGGGAGAACGAGGCCTACCTCGTGCTCCAGGAATTCGGCGCCGACAAGTTCGACATCGTCTCGCCGCCCACCTCGATCTACGCCGAGCCGCCGGTGGCCCTCGTGGCGGTCAATGCCGAGCGCAAGGGGACGACGAAGGCCGCGCAGGCCTATCTCGACTTCCTCTACACCGATCGCGCGCAGGCGATCTTCGCCAAGCACCATTACCGGCCGATCCGCCGGGAGGCGGCCGCCCAGGCCGACCTCGCGCAGCTCCCCGAGATCAAGCTGTTCAAGATCGAGGACCTGCAGGGCTCCTGGGACGAGATCCAGAAGCGGAACTTCGACGCCGGCGGGCTGTTCGATCGTCTGAGCCGGGCCGGCCGCTGAGGCGGACATCATGGTCGAGACGCCGCGCCCCAGACGAACCTTCCGCCGTCCGAGCGTGATCCCGGGCTTCGGGATCAGCTTCGGCTACACGCTGACCTGCCTCGGCCTGATCGTCCTGCTGCCGCTGGCCGGGCTGGTGGTGAAGGCCTCGGGACTCGGCCTCTCCGGGATCTGGGAGGTCGCCACCGATCCGCGGGTGGCGAGCGCCCTGCGGATCAGCTTCGGCGTCTCGGCGGTCGCCGCCCTCGTCGCCTCCGTGTTCGGCTTCCTCGTGGCCTGGGTGCTGACGCGCTACCGCTTCCCGGGCCGCAAGCTCGTCGACGCCGCCGTCGACCTGCCCTTCGCGTTGCCCACCGCGGTCGCCGGCATCGCGCTGGCCTCGCTCTACGCCCCGGACGGGCTGCTGGGTGCGCCGCTCGCGCGCCTCGGGATCCAGGCGGCCTACACGCCGGTGGGCATCTTCATCGCCATGGTGTTCATCGGTCTGCCCTTCGCGGTGCGGACCGTGCAGCCGCTGATCGCCGAGATCGACAGGGAGATCGAGGAGGCCTCCGCCACCCTCGGGGCGACGCGCCGCGTCACGCTCACCAGGGTGGTGCTGCCGCCGCTGATCCCCGCCGTGCTCACGGGCTTCGCCCTCGCCTTCGCCCGGGGCGTCGGCGAGTACGGCTCGATCATCTTCATCGCCGGCAACCTGCCCTACGTGTCGGAGATCGCGCCGCTTCTGATCGTGATCAAGCTCTCCGAGTTCGACTACGGCGGCGCGGCCGCCATCGCCACGATCATGCTCGGGATCTCGTTCCTGACGCTGCTCGCCATCAACCTCATCCAGGCCTGGTCACGGCGGCGGTTCGGCTATGTCTGAGATCTTCTCCCCCGCCTTCGTGCCGTCCGCCAAGCCAGCCCCGGTCGCCTCAGAAGGCGCCGGCACCCGCGCGGTGCTGATCGGGATCGCGGTGACGTTCCTGGCGCTGTTCCTGGTGCTGCCGCTGATCGCGGTGTTCACCCAGGCTTTCTCGAAGGGGATCGCCGCGTTCCTGGACGCCTTCCGGGAGCCCGACGCCTGGAGCGCGATCCGCCTGACGCTGACGGTGGCGGCGATCGCGGTGCCGTTCAACGTGGTGTTCGGCCTCGCGGCCTCCTGGGCGATCGCCAAGTTCGAGTTCCCCGGCAAGTCGCTGCTGATCACCCTGATCGACCTGCCCTTCTCGGTCTCGCCCGTGGTTTCCGGGATGATCTACGTGCTGCTGTTCGGGTCCCAGGGCCTGTTCGGCAGCTGGCTCATCGATCACGGCGTCCAGATCCTGTTCGCCCTGCCGGGCATCGTGCTGGCGACGGTGTTCGTGACCTTCCCGTTCGTGGCCCGCGAACTGATCCCGCTGATGCAGGAGCAGGGCACCGCCGAGGAGGAGGCGGCGCTGACGCTCGGCGCCTCGGGCCTGCACGCGTTCCGGACGGTGACGCTGCCCAACATCCGCTGGGGCCTGCTCTACAGCGTGCTCCTCTGTAATGCCCGGGCGATGGGCGAGTTCGGCGCGGTGTCGGTGGTGTCGGGCCACATCCGCGGCCTGACCAACACCATCCCACTCCACGTGGAGATCCTCTACAATGAGTACAACTTCGTCGCCGCATTCGCCGTCGCTTCGCTCCTCGCTGCCCTTGCCCTCATCACCCTCGTCCTCAAGTCCGTCCTCGAATGGCGCTTCGCCGGCGAGCTCGCGGGCGGGCGGGCGCACTGACGGGCCCTTGGACCGCCCCTCCACGGCGATCCGGATCGAGGCCGTCTCGAAGACCTTCGACACGGCGGCGGTGCTGCACGATCTCTCCCTCGACGTGCGGGCGGGCGAGCTGATCGGACTGCTCGGCCCCTCGGGCTCGGGCAAGACGACGCTGCTCCGGATCATCGCCGGGCTCGACGCGCCGGACCGGGGCCGCATCCTGTTCGGCGGCGACGACGCCACCGGCCTGCCCGTCCAGGAGCGGGCGGTGGGCTTCGTGTTCCAGCACTACGCCCTGTTCAAGCACATGAGCGTGGCCGACAACATCGCGTACGGGCTGAGCGCGCGTCGCCGGGCCGACCGCCCGGCCAAGGCCGAGGTCAAGCGCCGGGTCGGCGACCTGCTCGACCTGATCCGCCTCTCGGGCTTCGGCGACCGCTACCCGTCACAGCTCTCGGGCGGCCAGCGCCAGCGGGTGGCACTCGCCCGGGCGCTCGCCGTCGAGCCGCGGGTGCTGCTGCTCGACGAGCCCTTCGGCGCCCTCGACGCCCAGGTGCGCAAGGACCTGCGCCGCTGGCTGCGGGAGATCCACGACCGCACCGGGCAGACCACGATCTTCGTGACCCACGACCAGGACGAGGCTCTGGAGCTGTCGGACCGCGTCGCCGTCCTCGACCGGGGCCGGCTGGAGCAGGTCGGCACCCCCGACGAGGTGCAGGAGAACCCGGCCTCCGCCACGGTGATGAAGTTCCTGGGCGATTCCGTCGAGGTCGAGGCGATCGCCGAGGGCGGCCGGGTGCGGGTGCGCGGCCGGGAGACACCGGTGGCGGCGCCGCCCGGGGTGATCGGCCCGGTCAAGCTCTACGTCCGGCCGTGGCAGCTGCAGCTCGCCGAGCCGGACGCCGCGCATCTCTCCGGCACCGTGCGCAGCTCCTACCGGACGCAGGGACGCCAGCGGATCGAGGTGGTGGACGCCGAGGGGCGGGTGCTTGCCGTGGAAAATTTCGATGGCGTCCGCTACGCCGCGGGTCACCCGGTCGGCCTGCGGATCAACGGCGGCCACGTGTTCGGGTGAGGCACGTCCGCAGTGCAGGAGACGCTTCCGGCTCTGCGGCCTGCCCCGGCCGCCAAATCGGGGCAGCGGCGGCTTCACTTGGAAATCGGCCTCGATCAAATGCAAGTTGAATTGCGATGTCGAGAGCACCGTGGGAGCGTCGGAAAGACGGCGGGATCGATCCCCGACTTCGTCGACCTGTCGGGACGATCAGTCGCCATGCCCGTACGCCTTCACGCACCAGCCCCGAATCCGTAGAGCCGCCGCGGGTTGTCGACGAAGACCAACCTGCGCCGGTCCGCGTCCGGCACCCAATCGGCCATCAGGTCGAGGAGCATCGTGGTCCGGGGCGGCCCGTCCCAGGCGGCCACGTGCGGCCAGTCCGAGCCCCAGAGGCAGCGCTCGGGCGCGGCGTCGTTGAGGGCGCGGGCGAAGGGAATCGTGTCGGCGTAAGGCGGTCCGGTCACCGAGTCCCGGAAGGCGCCGGACAGCTTCACCCAGTTGCCGTCGGCGACGAGGCCGAGGAGCGCCTGGAAACCCGGGTGGTCGACGCCCGCGGAGGTCGGCATGTGGCCCATATGGTCGAAGACCAGCGGCACCGGCAGCCGCGCGAGGCGGCCGGCGATGGGCGGCAGATCCCGGGCGTCGAGCAGGAACTGGAGGTGCCAGCCCATCTCGCGGGCGAGCGCCCCGTAGGCCTCGACCGCATCCAGCCCGACCCCGCCGCCGAACAGCACGTTGAGGCGCAGGCCGACCACCCCGGCCTCCTTGAGGGCGGCGAGCTCCGCGTCGGGCAGGCCCAGCGGGATCACCGCGATGCCGCGCAGGCGCTGCCGGTTGGCGCGCAAGGTCTCCACCATCAGCCGGTTGTCGGTGCCGTGGACGCTGACCTGGACCAGCACGCCGTTGGCCATGCCGGTCCCGTCGAGCATCGCGAGATAGCGCTCGGCCGGGGCCGCCGGGGGCGTGTAGCTGCGGTCCGGCACCAGCGGGTAGTCGGGCGGCAGGCCGATCACGTGGGCGTGGGTGTCGACCGCGCCGGCCGGTACGGCGTAGCGGGTCGGGCCGCCCGGATGTGGGTCCGGGGCGGGGCAGTCGCGGATCTCGGGCATGATCAGGTGTCCGCGTGCAGGACCCGGCCGCGGGTCTCCGGCAGCGCGAAGGCCGCCACGAAGAAGATCCCGTAGGCGAGGGCCGCGAAGATCGCGATGGCCGAGGCGAGGCCGGCGCGCTCCGCGAGGTAGCCGACCAGGGCGGGGAACAGGGCGCCGATGCCGCGGCCGAAATTGTAGCAGAATCCCTGCCCCGAGCCGCGCAGGCGCGTTGGGTACAGTTCAGTCAGGAACGCGCCCATCCCGGAGAAATAGCCGGAGGCGAAGAAGCCGAGCGGGAAGCCCAGCACCCACAGCACGCCGTTCGAGAGCGGGATCTGCGTGTAGGCGATGACCACCGCGATGGCGCCCAGCGAGAAGATCAGGAACAGCGGCCGCCGCCCGAGGCGATCGGCGAGCCAGGCGCCCACGAGGTAGCCGGCGAACGAGCCGACGATCAGCGCCGCGAGGTAGCCGGTCGAGGAGACGATCGACAGGTGGCGCTCGGTGGTGAGGAAGCGGGGCACCCAGGTGGTGATCGCGTAGTAGCCGCCCTGGCAGCCCGCCGCCGCCAGGGAGGCCAGCAGCGTGGTCTTCAGGATCGGCCCGGAGAAGATCTCCCAGATCTGCGGCCGGTCGCCCGTGGCGGCGGCGCGCGCCCGGGTCTCGGCGGCGACCTGCGGCTCCTCGACGTAGCGGCGCAGGTAGAAGATCAGCAGGGCCGGGAGCGCGCCCACCGCGAACATCCAGCGCCACGCCGTCTCGGGCGGCAGGATCGAGAACAGCACCGCCTGCGACAGGACCGCGAGCCCCCAGCCGATCGCCCAGCCGGACTGGACGGAGCCGACCGCCCGGCCGCGATACTCCGCCCGGATGGTCTCGCCGATCAGCACGGCGCCGGCCGCCCACTCGCCGCCGAAGCCGAGGCCCAGGATCGCCCGCGCGACGAGGAGCTGCTCGAAATTCTGCACGAAGGCGCAGAGCAGGGAGAACACTGAGAACCACAGGATGGTGATCTGCAGGGTCAGCACCCGGCCGATGCGGTCGGCGATGAAGCCCGCGAGCCAGCCGCCGAGCGCGGAGGCCAGCAGCGTCACCGTGGCGGCGAGCCCGGCCGTGCCGGAATCCACGTGCCAGAGGGCCATGATCGTCCCGATCACCAGCGGGTAGATCATGAAGTCCATGCCGTCGAGGCACCAGCCGGCGGCGCAGGCCCAGAAGGTGTGCCGCTCCGGCGGCGTCATGGAGCGGTAGAACGCCGCGAGGCTGGCGTCGCGGATCTCGACCGCCTCCACACCAGGGGTCCCCTGCCCGGTTGCCGTACTCATAGCCGTCTCCCGCCGTTCGATACCGGTATCAGCGTCCTAGACAGTGCTATCGGACGCTGCGGGAACGCAGGCAAGGAAAAGGCCGCCCGAAGGCGGCCTGTCCCGATCTTTTCGTTGCGCCGTCGCGGCTCAGTAGCAGCGCTCGACCAACACGCGGCGGTAGCCGTAGGGGGTCCAGCGCACCCGCGGGACCGTGTAGCAGCCGCCGCCGTAGCCGTAATCGGCGCCGTAGCCGTAGCCGACGGGGGCGTAGCCGCCGCCGTAGCCGTAACCGTAGCCTGGATAGCCGTAGCCGCCGTAGAGGCCGCCGGCCGCGAGACCCAGGCCGACGCCGAGGCCCAGGCCGCCGAGGCCGTAACCGTAACCGCCGCGGTAGCCGTAGCCGCGACCGTAGAAGCCGCGGCCGTAACCGAAGCCGCCGGGCCGGAAGCCGGCGCCGCGGAAGCCGCCGCCGAACCCGCCGCCGCGGAAGCCGCCGAAGCCGCCGCCCCGGAACCCGCCGAAGCCGCCCCCATGGAAACCGCCGCCGTGGAAGCCGCCGCCGCCGAAGCCGCGCGCGTCCGCGCTGGCCGGCGCCAGAACCAGGGCACCCGCCGCCAGCAGGGCCGAGCCGAGCACTGCACCCTTCATCATCGTCTCCGTGGAATACCGCCCTCTTGAATAGAAAACGCGCCAGCGGCCAAAACGGTCCAGCCTGCCGCCGCGGCGCGCCGCCGCTGACGCGGCCCGCAAGCCCCGGCACGGCCTCGGACACGAAAATCGCCGTTTTCCGGAGGGAGACGCGGCACGGCGACCGCTTCCCGGCGGATCCGCGCAGCACGAAACGAGTGATGACGATGCGTCCCGTTCACGCCCTGTTGATCGCGCTCCTCGCGCTCCTCGCGCTCCTCGCGCCGCCCCTGCCGGGCCGCGCGGCCGCCGCGCCGGCCGCTCCGGAGACCTGCCGGGCCGTCGAGGCGCAGGGCGAGACCTTCACGGTCTGCGCGGTCGATCTGCGGCGGCAGCGGCTGCGGCTGTTCTGGCTCCAGGCGGACGGGCGGCCCTACGGCTCCCTCGGGACCCTCGCGGAGACGCAGGGGGGGCGCCTGAGCTTCGCGATGAATGCCGGCATGTACGACAAGGACCAGGCGCCGGTGGGCCTCTACGTCGAGGATGGCCGCGAATTGAAGCGCGCCTCGACCGCCGACGGGCCCGGCAACTTCCACCTCAAGCCCAACGGCGTCTTCTGGGTGAAGGGCGAGACGGCGGGGGTGCTCGACACCGCCCGCTACCTGCGGGCGAAAATCCGGCCGGACTACGCCACGCAATCCGGCCCGATGCTGGTGATCGACGGCCAGATCCATCCGAAGATCTCGACGGATGGGCCGAGCCAGAAGATCCGCAACGGCGTCGGCGTGCCGGCGGACGGGCACGTGGCGATCTTCGCGATCTCCGAGCGCCCGGTGACCTTCGGCGCCTTCGCGCGGCTGTTCCGGGACGATCTCGGCTGCCGCAACGCCCTGTTCCTCGACGGCTCGGTGTCGAGCCTCTACGCGCCGGGTCTCAAGCGCTCGGACATCAGCCGGCCGCTCGGGCCGCTCGTCGGGGTGCTGCCGCGCTGAGCTTCAGCCGGCCCGGCCCCGGATCCCGGCCTCATCCTGAGATGCGCGCGAAGCCGCCTCCAAGGCGGCGTCCGCCGCCCTGCGCCGCGTCAGGATGAGGGCGCGCATGGAACGCCGCCGTCGGACGGGGACCCCGCACGCGCCCGAACCAGCCCTCACCGCTGGCCGAACGCCGTATCCTTGAACAGCGCCTTGAACTCGCGCGGCTGCGAGCGCCAGTACTGCTTGGGTGCCCGGACCGCGGCGCCGAGTTCGGCCGCCGCGTGCCAGGGCCAGCGCGGATCGTACAGCATCGCGCGGGCCAGGGAGATCGCGTCGGCCTTGCCCTCCTGCAGGATCGTCTCCGCCTGCTGCGCCTCCGTGATCAGCCCGACCGCGATGGTGGTCAGCCCGGTCTCGGCCTTGATCCGCTCGGCGTAGGGCACCTGATAGCCGGGCCCCAGGGTGATCGCCTGCTTGGGCGAGACGCCGCCCGTGGAGACGTGGAGCGCGGGCGAGCCCGCGCGCTTGAGGGCCTGGGCCAGCGCGACGGTCTCGTCGAGGTCCCAGCCGTCCTCGACCCAGTCGGTGGCCGAGACGCGCAGCCACACGGGGCTGCCCGCCGGCACGACGTCGCGCACCGCGTCGTAGATCTCCAGCGGGAAGCGCATGCGGTTCTCGAGGCTGCCCCCGTAAGCATCGGTCCGCTTGTTGGCGATCGGCGACAGGAACTGGTGGAGCAGGTAGCCGTGGGCGCCGTGCAGCTCCACGGCCTCGATCCCGAGGCGCACGGCGCGCTTGGCGGTGGCGACGAACTGGTCGCGGACGCGCTTCAGGTCGGCGGCGTCGAGGGCGTGGGGCGGGACCTCGCCCTCCCCGTGCGCCACCGCCGAGGGCGCCTCCGTGCGCCAGCCGTAGGCCTGCTCCGGCGGGATCTGGTGCCCGCCCGCCCAGGGCGCCTCGCTCGACGCCTTGCGGCCGGCATGGGCGATCTGGATGCAGATCGGCACCGGTGCGTACTCGCGCACGGCATCGAGCACGCGGCCGAGCGCCCGCTCGCAGCCGTCGTTGTAGAGGCCGAGATCCCAGGCGGTGATCCGCGCCTCCGGGGAGACCGCGGTGGCCTCCAGGGTCAGCAGGCCGGCTCCCGACATGGCGAGCTGGCCGAGATGCATCATGTGCCAGTCGGTGGCCTCGCCGTCCCGGGCCGAATACTGGCACATCGGCGCGATCAGGATGCGGTTCTCGAGGGTGAGACCATCGAGGGTCAGCGGCTCGAACAGGCGGGCGGTCTTCGGCGATGTCATGGATGGCTCCGGCGCTCTGAGACCAATCTGGCGCAGGATCGTCGCGACCGCCAGCGTGGTGCGGCAGGTCAGCCCTGCGGGCGGGGCGCGGGAACTTGCGGCGGCGACCCACCGTTTTTCGCGCTGTTGCCGCATTGCGGTAGCCGCTGCGAACCGCCTGAGGGGGCGAATTCGCCGGAGATCACCATCATGTTCCAGAGACTTGCCGCCCCGTTCCTCCTGGCCGCGGGGTGCGCCGCCCTCGCCGCACCATCCTACGCTCAGCCGGCCGCGTTCGGCGGGCCCAAGGTGCTCATCCACGGCAACTATTGCGGACCGGGCAACAACGCCCCGCTGCCGCCCATCGACGCCCTCGACGCGGCCTGTGCCCGCCACGACGCCTGCACGCCGGAGGGCGGCCTACCCTCGCCGGCCTGCAACCTCCGCCTCCAGCGGGACGCCGCGCTGATCTCCCGCGATCCGCGCCAGTCCCAGAACCTGCGCTCGCTCGCCGGCCTCGTCGCGGCCACCGCGACGCTGATCCCGTCCGAGCCCGCTCCGCGGAGCATGCCCGCGTCGGTCACGACCAGTCCGGCCCTGGGTGCCGACCTGACGGCGCCGGACCCGACAGCCTCCGCCGGCCTGGACGACGAGGGCGACGCGCCGGACGCCGACTGACGGGGTGTCGGCGCGGCGCGTCCGCCGCGCCGGCGGACGCGCCGCGGTCAGGCGCCGCGCGCCGGAGCCTGTGCCAGGAAGAACCGGATCATCTCGCGGCTGGCATCCGGGCCGCGGGGATCGGTGTAGGATCCCTCCGGGCTGCCGCCCGACCAAGCGTGGCCGGTCCCGTGCAGAACCCACTGCTCCAGCAGTGGTCGACCTGACGCGTCGCTGCGGACCGTCCGGGTGTAGGCCGTGCCGCCCGGGCTCGTGCCGCGGGTGACGGCCTCGGCGAGGCCCGGGGCCGGTGCAGCCTGCTCGGCCACCTGATCGCCGTTGACGGGGTGCACGGTCCGGTCGCCGTCACCGTGGAACACGATGGTGGGTACCGTCCGCCGGTTGCGCCCCGGCGCCGCGCCCTGCCCCTTCATGGCCGCGAAGGCGCCCGGCATGTCGCGGGCCGCTCCGCAGGCGAGCCCGGAATGGACGCCGACGGCGGCGAACAGGTCCGGATAGGTGGCGGCCAGGATCGCCGCCGCCGCGCCGCCGGCCGAGAGTCCAGCCGCGTAGACCAGACCGGGATCGGCCGAGAATTCCGCCACGACCGCCCGCGCGATGCCGGCGATCAGCGCCGGCTCGCCGCCCTCGCGGACCTGATCGCCCGCCGTGAACCAGTTCCAGCAGCGCTGGAGATTCGCCGATTGCGGCTGCTCCGGATAGGCGACCAGGAAGGTCTGTTCCTCGGCGAGCGCGTTCATCCGGGTCCCGGCGGCGAAATCGTCGGGATTCTGGGTGCAGCCGTGCAGCATCACGACGACCGGGAGGGCCTGACCGCTGTAGCCGCTCGGGACGTAGACCTTGTAGCGCCGGCTTCCGGCGGCCTCGGCGAACACGCGCTCCTCGAACCGCGCGCCGGGCGGGACGTCGACGGCGGGACCGCGGCCTGCCGGAGGGGCCTTCGGCAGGTGATCCCGCAGCGCGCGCATCATCGCCGACAGGTCCGGACCCGGCTCCGAGCCACCGGCCCGGTCCGGCGCCGTCCAGGCACCGCCGGCCGCCGTCGGCGCCTCCATGTCGAGGGTCGGCCCGTGATGGCCGGCGGCGTCGGGCCGGTCGATCATGGTGCGGCGTGCCTCAGCCCACTGCGCGGCGGCGGCCTCCTGGACGCGGCGGAACCGCGCCATCGCGTCCTGCATCCGGGCCGCCCGGTCCCCTGCCCCGCGGGCCTTGGACGTCCGCGCGGCCGCGGCCTCGAAGGCGCGGGGGTCGAATTTCGGCACCCCGAACGCGGAGAGGTCGAGTTTGGACGGGTCGAGTTTGGGGAAGCGGAACATGGGGACGATCCTTGTGCGGCGTTGGGCGGGCGGAGGGGCGTGCGGGCGGTCAGGTGGTCCGGTCGGCGAGCGCCGCCTTCACGGCGGGACTGGCCTGGAAGGCGCCCAGCACCTCCACGGAGGCGATGGCGGCCCTGGCCAGCTCGGGCGTGACGTCGGCAGCGATCGTTGCGAGCCCGAGGACCTGGATGGTGAGCGGCGTCCCCGCATCCCGGGCCGCCTCCAACGCGGCCCGCGAATAGTGCGAGAGGCCCAGGCGGAGCTGGCGCCGCGCCACCGACTGCCGAACCGCCTCGTCCTGACGGTCGAGCTGGTTGCGTACCGCCGTGCGGATGAAGTCGGCCCGGTTGGCGTAGAAGCCGTCGCGAACCATCAGGTCGACCCGCCCGAGATCGACGAAGCCGAGATTGACCGTGATCTTTTCGCTGTCCGGCACCTTCGGCCGGAGATCGTGGACGTTGTCGGTCATCGGTCAGATGCTCCAGGCCATCCGGTTGGATGGTCTGAAGATGGTATTGGGATGTTGTGACGCAAGAGGGCGGTCGTCGGATGATCGATGATCGCGCGGCCGCACCCGGCTCCCGGGCGGACCGGCTCGGGCATTTCGCGCCCTCGACCCGGTGCGGCCACGGGCGATACAGGAAGGACGTCCCGGCGTCCGAGGGGGCGAACACGATGTGAGGGGCGCCCCCGTCATGGCCCGGCGGCGAGGGAGACCCGGACCGGAAGCGGCCCGCCGGAACCAGGGGGCCGGACACGCCATCCAACCCGCCGTCCGACCCACCACGTGGCGCGTGGGCCACTCCGGTCTTCAGGTCGCGATCCAGCCTCTCGCCGTTCGTGGAGCCGAGACGTTCGACCTAAGCCCGCGGGGAGGCCTCTCCTTTCAGGAAGACCCGTCGAAGGCTCTTGTGAACGGGGCGTGGCGCCGTGGTCCTGGGCCCCGGAGACCCGTCGCCGGAGCCCGCATCGGCGGACCGGACGTCAGCCGGCGCCGATGCCCCGACCCTTGAGGCTCTCGCCGATCTCGTCGAGGGCCGCGGCGTCGTCGATCGTCGCCGGCATCGTCCAGGGCTCGTCGTCGGCGATGCGCTTCATCGTCGCCCGCAGGATCTTGCCCGAGCGGGTCTTGGGCAGCCGCGGCACGGTGAGCGCCAGCTTGAACGCCGCCACCGGCCCGATCTCGTCGCGCACCTTGGCGACGAGTTCCCGCTCGATCGCCTCGACCGGCCGGGCCACGCCGGCCTTGAGCACCACGAAGCCGCAGGGCACCTCCCCCTTCAGCGCGTCGCGGATGCCGATCACCGCGCATTCGGCCACGTCCGGGTGGCTCGCCAGCACCGCCTCCATGCCGCCCGTGGACAGGCGGTGGCCCGCGACGTTGATGATGTCGTCGGTCCGCCCCAGGACCGTGATGTAGCCGTCCGCGTCGATCACCCCGGCATCCGAGGTGTCGTAGTAGCCCGGGAAGGTGGCGAGGTAGCTCGACCGCATCCGGTCGTCCGAACCCCAGAGGGTCGGCAGGCAGCCGGGGGGCAGGGGCAGGCGGATCGCGATGGTGCCCATCGTTCCGGCCGGGACCGGCTTGCCGCCCTCGTCCAGCACCTCGACCCGGTAGCCCGGCATCGGCACGCAGGTGCTCCCGTGCTTGACCGGCAGGGCGCCGAGTCCCAGGGGGTTGCCGGCGATCGGCCAGCCGGTCTCGGTCTGCCACCAATGGTCGATGACCGGCCGGTCCAGCACCCGCTCGGCCCAGGCGACGGAGTCGGGATCGGCGCGCTCCCCGGCCAGGAACAGGCTGCGGAAGGCCGAGAGGTCGTGATCGGCGATCCGGGCGCCCGCGGAATCCTCCTTCTTGATGGCGCGCAGCGCCGTCGGCGCGGTGAACAGGCACGCCACCCCGTACTCGGCGGCGACCCGCCAGAAGGCGCCGGCATCGGGCGTGCCCACCGGCTTGCCCTCGTAGAGCACCGTGGTGCAGCCGTGCAGGAGGGGCGCGTAGACGATGTAGGAATGGCCCACCACCCAGCCGATGTCGGAGGCGCAGAAGTAGGTCTCACCCGGCTGCACGCCGTAGAGGTTCGGCATCGACCACGCGAGGGCGACGAGGTAGCCGCCCGTGTCCCGGACCACGCCCTTCGGCTTGCCCGTCGTGCCCGAGGTGTACAGGACGTAGAGCGGGTCGGTGGCGGCGACCGGGACGCAGGCCGCGCGCCGGCCCGCCGACCGGGTCGCCGCCACGGTCTCGGCCCAGTCGCGATCCCGCTCCGGCGCGAGGGTCGCGGCGCCTTGCGGGCGCTGCAGGATCAGGCACGCATCGGGCTTGTGGCGCGAGGCGGCGATGGCCGCGTCGAGGAGCGGCTTGTAGGCGACCACGCGGTTCGGTTCGATGCCGCAGGAGGCGGCGAGCACCACCTTCGGGGCCGCATCCTCGATCCGCACGGCGAGTTCGTTGGCCGCGAAGCCCCCGAACACCACGGAATGGACCGCGCCGAGCCGGGCGCAGGCCAGCATGCCGAACAGGGCCTCGGGCACCATGGGCATGTAGAGGATCACGCGGTCGCCCTGGCCGACACCGAGGTTGGCCAGCACGGCTGCCAGCACCGCCACCTCGTCGCGCAACTCCCGATAGGTGATCGCGCGCTTCGTGCCGGTGACGGGCGAATCGTAGCGGATCGCGACCTGCTCGGCCCGCGCCCCGTCGGCATGGCGGTCGACCGCGTTGTGGCAGGCGTTCAGCGTGCCGTCCGGGAACCAGCGGCCATAGGGACCGGCCTCCGGCGCGAAGGCGCGCCGCGGGGCCTGCGCCCAGTCGATCGCCCGGGCCGCGTCGAGCCAGAAGGTCTCCGGGTCGCGGCGGGCCGTCTCGTAGGTCTCGGGGTAGCGGCCCGGAAGGCTGACGGTCGTCATCGGCTCGGCGTTTCCTCGCGGACCGCTCTCCGGCGGCACCGCCAGATTACCGCATTCCTCCGCGCAGGCGAGACGGGTCTTGTGCCCGAGGGCGCTCAAACGCGTCCGCGTGGCGGCGGCGATCGCGTGGAGTGATCGCGTGGACTGAGGGTGCCGCGCTCGTTCCCCCGGCCGGGGTCCGGACGGTTCAGGGCGCGGCGCCACCGTCCCGCCGGGGGCAGGCCGTGGGGGAAGCGGATCCGGGACCCGGCACGTGGCGCGCCGCGAAGGCGGTTCCCGTCGACCCGGGGCGAACGCAAAACCGCCGCACCGGGGTCTCCGATGCGGCGGCGTGTTCATGACTATGTCAACCGTGCGGTCGTGCCAGGGCTCAGTGCAGCGTGTTGTTGCCGGCCTGCAGCCGCTTGATCTCGTCCTTGAGGAGCAGCTTCCGTCGCTTCAGTTCGGCGATGTGGAGGTCGTTCGCCGAAGGCCTGTGGATCGCGTCCTGAATCTCGCGCTCGAGGGCTTCATGCTTCCGGGCGAGTTGGCTCAGATGCGTCTGCAGCGACATGAGTCGTATCTCCTGTCATCGTTTCGACACGCTGAGACTGACACAGGATGCCACACCAGTTGAAGCCTTTTCTCCGGTCAAGCTTGGTGAATGCTTGTCGGGCCGGCTTGTCCCGCGGGAGGGCGTGACGCATGCTCTCCGGCGATGAGCGATCCTTGGTCCCGCGGGTGACGATGGCGGACGAGTCGGGCGAGAATGCGCAGGCGGACCTCCACGGTGAGCTTACCCGTCTGCGCGAGGAACATCGGGACCTCGACAGCGCCATCGAGGCGCTGGAGCACAGCGTCGCCGGCGACCAGCTGCAGATCCAGCGGCTGAAGAAGCGCAAGCTGACCCTGCGCGACCGAATCTTCCACATCGAGGACGCGCTCACCCCCGACATCATCGCCTGATGCCGGTGGACGCCGCCGGAACCCGCCTTGCCCCCGGCCCGCACCGCCTGTAAGCGCCCTCTTTTGCCGGGATCAACGATGGCGTCGCCTCCGGTCGCGATCATCATGGGCAGCCAGTCCGACTGGGCGACCATGCGGCACGCCGCCGAGACGCTGGACGCGCTCGGCGTGCCCTACGACGCGCGGATCGTGTCGGCCCACCGCACGCCCGACCGTCTGGTGGCCTTCGCCAAGGGCGCGGTCGCGGCCGGTCTCAAGGTCGTGATCGCGGGCGCGGGCGGCGCCGCGCACCTGCCCGGCATGGCGGCCGCGATGACCCGGCTGCCGGTCTTCGGGGTGCCGGTGGAGTCGAAGGCCCTGTCGGGCCAGGACAGCCTGCTCTCCATCGTCCAGATGCCGGCCGGCATTCCGGTGGGAACGCTGGCGATCGGCCGGGCCGGGGCGGTGAACGCGGCGCTGCTCGCCGCGTCGGTGCTGGCGCTCTCCGACCCGCACCTCGCCGCACGCCTCGATGCGTGGCGCGCGGCCCAGACCGCGTCGGTGGCCGAGCGGCCGGAGTCGGACGCATCATCGTGACGGACGAGTTTCTCGCGTGACGGACAGGATCCTCGGCCCCAGCTCCACCCTCGGCATCGTCGGCGGCGGGCAGCTCGGGCGCATGATCGCCCTGGCGGCGGCCAATTACGGGCTCAAGGTGCATGTCTACGCGCCCGATCGGGACAGCCCCGCCTTCGACGTCGCCGCCCGCACCACCTGCGCGGCCTACGACGATGCCGAGGCGCTCGCGGCCTTCGCCCGCAGCGTCGACGTCGTCACCTACGAGTTCGAGAACATCCCGCACGCCACCGCCGACATCCTGGCGCGCCACGCCCCCCTGCACCCGAACGCGCGGGCGCTCTCCACCACGCAGGACCGCCTGTCGGAGAAGGACTTCATCAACGGCCTCGGCATCCCCACGGCGCCGTTCCGGGCGGTGGACACGCCCGACGACCTCGACCGCGCGATCGAGGTGATCGGCCTGCCGGCGGTGCTCAAGACCCGCCGCTTCGGCTACGACGGCAAGGGCCAGCGCATCCTGCGCGCGCGGGAAGAGGGCGACCGCAACGCGCTGTTCGCCGAGTTCGGCGGCGCGCCGCTGATCCTGGAGGGCTTCGTGCCCTTCGAGCGCGAGGTCTCGGTGGTGGGCGCGCGCGCGCGCGACGGCAGCTTCGCGGCCTTCGACCTGTGCGAGAACGAACACCGCGACCACATCCTGGCGTTGACCCGGGTGCCGGCGCCGGGCCTGAGCCCGGAGACCGGCCGCGCCGCCCTCGATATCGCCAAGCGCATCGCCGACGCGCTGGACTATGTCGGCGTGCTCGCCGTCGAGATGTTCCTGGTGCGCACGGACGGGGCGGAGCACCTCGTGGTCAACGAGATCGCGCCCCGGGTCCACAATTCCGGCCACTGGACCATCGAGGGGGCGCTGACCTCGCAGTTCGCCCAGCACGTGCGCGCCGTCTGCGGCTGGCCACTGGGCGACCCGGCCCGGACCGGAGGCCTGCCGGTGGAGATGCGCAACCTAATCGGCGCTCAGGTGGAGGACTGGCCCGCGCTGCTGGCCGAGCCCGGCGCCCATCTGCACCTCTACGGCAAGGGCGAGGCCCGGCCCGGGCGCAAGATGGGGCACGTCACCCGGCTGGGGGTCTGACCGAGTCCCGTTTCTGCGGCTCGGAGAACACACCCGCGCTGCTGCGCGGGGGTCGGAGGCCTGAACCCGGCGCCGGGACGCGGGCGGGCCATACCTTCGCCACATCCCGCCGCTTCCACCGGACCCTGGTCGGTGCCGAATGCGTCCGGTCGATTCGCCCCGTCGCCGGCGTCCTGCCGGGACGAGGGACGGGCTGGCTCACGACGCGGCGCTTCTTAAGCCGGCCTTCACTGTGATGAGCGACGGTGCCCCGGATCGGGCGTGCCCGGCGCGCAGTGGGCGACTGGAATTCGGGGGCGGGGTGGGCGCGGGGCGCGCCGCGCCTCGGGGAGAGTGGGGCGATGATCGTACGCAAAGGGCTGGCACGGAAGTCTGCACTGATCGGCGCGGCGGCGCTCTCGGCCGCGGCCCTGGCCGGCTGCGAGACCGTCGGCAGCGCCGCCGGCCCGCGGCAATACGCGGTGCTTGAGACGGACACCACCGGCGCCACCAACGTCAACATCGCCTCGCTGACCGAGGTCGTGCAGCGCAACCCGAACGATGCGGCGGCCTACAACACCCGCGGCGCCGCCTATGCCCGCGCCGGCCAATTCAACGACGCCATCGCGGATTTCACCAAGGCGATCCAGATCGACGCGAACTCGGCTTCGGCGTTCAACAACCGGGCGCTCGCCAGCCGCCAGGTCGGCCGCGACGGCCCCGCGCTGCAGGACTTCACCAAGGCGATCGGCATCGATCCGAATTACGGCCCCGCGTATATCGGCCGCGCCAATGTCGAGCGCGCGCAGGGTAACCTCGATCAGGCGCTGAACGACCTCAACGTCGCAATCCGGCTGATGCCGGAATCGGCCGAGGCCTACCATGCCCGCGGCCTCGTGCGGCAGAAGCAGAGCCAGGACACCCAGGCGATCGCCGATTTCGACGCCGCCATCGACCGTGACCCCTTCAAGTCCGCACCCTACGCGGCCCGCGGCCAGAGCCTGATCGCCACGAACCAGTACTCGAAGGCGATCGAGGACTACAACGCGGCCCTCAACGTCAACAACAAGGACGCGACCTCCTGGGCGTACCGCGGCCTCGCCTACGAGAAGTCGGGCCAGCGCAAGGAGGCGCTGGAGAACTACCAGCGCGCCTCCGTAATCGATCCCAACAACTCCGTCGCCCGCGCCGGTCTCGGCCGGGTGCAGGGCGGGGTGGGCTCGCTGTTCAACTGAGCCCGGCCACCCCTCCCACGCGCCCATCCTGAGGTGCCCGCGGCAGCGGGCCTCGCAGGGGGGCGGCCGGTGATCACGACGCTGTCCGGACGCCGCCTCGGGGCTGCCTCCGACGCTGACTCCGGGGTCCCCTTCGCGGGCCCCCACCGCGCTCCGGCACCCCAGGACGGGGTCCGCGGGTGGGACGGCCCCTCAGGCCGCCAGCAGCCCGTTATCGTCCTGCGTGATCCGGCGCAGGTGGTGGGCCGTGTCGCCGAGCTGGTACTCGATCATGGCGAGCCGCTTGAAGTGGTGAGCGCCAATATATTCCAGCGTCATGCCGATCCCGCCATGGAGCTGGACGGCCTCCTGGCCGACGTAGCGGCAGGCCTTGTTGATCTGAACCTTCACGGCCGAGAGGGCCGCGGCCCGGGCCGGCGCATCCGGCGCATCGACCATCATGGCGGCGTAGAGCGCCATCGAGCGGGCCTGCTCCAGCTGGATCAGCATGTCCACCGCCCGGTGCTGCAGCGCCTGGAATGAGCCGACGCTGACGCCGAACTGCTTGCGGGTCTTGAGGTATTCCACGGTCAGCTTGTGGAGCGCGTCCATGGAGCCGACCGCCTCGGCGGCCAGCGCCGCGATCCCGTGCTCGACCACCCGCTCCAGGAGCGGCAGGCCACCCTCGGGATCGCCGAGGGCCGCGTCGCCGGGGAGCTGCACGTCCGAGAACGACACCTCCGCGGCCCGGCCGCCATCCTGGGTTGGGTAGGCCTCAACCGCGACCCCCGCGGCGTCGGCGGGGACCAGGAACAGGCCGATGCCGTGCGCGTCGCGCCGCTCCCCGGACACCCGGGCGGAGACCACCATCAGGCCGGCCGCGTCGGCGTTGGGCACGACGCTCTTGGCGCCGCTGAGCACGAAGCCGTCGCCCGAGCGCCGGGCCGTCGTGGCCACGTCCGCGAGGTCGTAGCGGGACTGGCGCTCGGTGTGGGCCAGGGTCAGGCGCAGGGTGCCGGCGACGAGGTCCGGGACCAAGCGCGCCTTCTGCGCCGCGCTGCCGCCGAGCCGCAGGGCCGTCGAGCCCAGTACGAGGCTCGCTAGAAGCGGCTCGACCACGAGGTTGCGGCCCACCGCCTCCATGACCAGCATGGTCTCGACTGGGCCGCCGCCGAGGCCGCCCTCCTCCTCGGAGAAGGGCAGGCCGGCGACGCCGAGTTCGGCGAAGGCCGCCCAGCCCTCCGCGGGGAAGCCCAGGGGCGCCTTGAGCCGCGCCTGCCGGCTCTCCAGGGACGGGTAGAGGTCGGCGGCCAGCCGCTCGACGCTGTCGCGCAGGAGCGACTGGTCCTCGTTCAGGTCGAAATCCATGGTGTTCCCTCGCGGATATCGTCGGGGGCGCCCGGCACCGGCCCTCCCACCAGATCCCTCATCCTGAGTGCCGGAGCGCGGCGGAGGCCTCGAAGGAGGCTTTCAGACCTCGCCGCGGTCTCGGGAGCCCTCCGTCGAGGCTGCTGCGCAGCACCTCAGGATGAGGACGTGGTCGGGACGAGGCGGTCGCTCACAACCCCAGAATGCCCTTGGCGATGACGTTGTGCTGGATCTCGTTCGAGCCGCCGTAGATCGAGACCTTGCGGTTGTTGAAGTAGCTGGGCGCGGCGGCGTCGACCCAGTCGAAGCCCCCGGGCAGGTTGTTGGCCCCTGCCCCGCGCGCGGGCGCCGCCAGCGCGAAGGGCCCGGCGAGCTCCACCAGCAGTTCCGTCGCCGCCTGCTGGAGCTGCGAGCCGCGGATCTTGAGGAGCGAGGAGGCCGGATCCGGTTCCACCGAATCCGCCCGGCCCTGCTTGGCGGCCACCCGCATCTGGGTGATCTCCAGCGCCTTCAGCTCGACCTCCACCTCGGCGACGCGGCCGCGGAAGGCCGGGTCGTCCCACATCGTGCCGGGCCCGGACGGCATCTCCCGCGCGAGGCGCTTGATCCGGGCGATCCGTTCCTTGGTGAGGCCGATCCGGGCGATGCCGGTGCGCTCGTTGGCGAGCAGGAATTTGGCGTAGTCCCAGCCCCTGTTCTCCTCGCCGACGAGGTTCTCCACGGGCACCCGGACGGAATCGAAGAAGACCTCGTTGACCTCGTGCCGCCCCTCGAGGGTGAGGATCGGCCGCACCGTGATGCCCGGCGTCCTCATGTCGATCAGCAGGAAGGAGATGCCGCGCTGCTTCTTGGCCTCGAAATCGGTGCGGACCAGGCAGAAGATCCAGTCGGCGTGCTGGCCGAGCGTGGTCCAGGTCTTCTGGCCGTCCACGACGTAGTGGTCGCCGTCGCGCACCGCCTTGGTCTTGAGCGAGGCGAGGTCGGAGCCGGCGCCGGGCTCGGAGAAGCCCTGGCACCACCAATCGTCGAGGTTGGCGGCGCGGGGCAGGAAGCGCGCCTTCTGGTCCTGCCGCCCGAAGGTCGCCAGCACCGGGCCGAACATGTAGCAGTTGAACTGCTGGGGCAGCGGCACCGCCGCCTGGAACAGCTCCTCGGTGTAGATGTAGCGCTGGATCGGGGTCCAATCCCGGCCGCCCCATTCCTGCGGCCAGTGCGGCACCGCCCAGCCCTTGGCGTTGAGGATCCGCTGGCTGGTGACGTAGTCCTCCTTCGAGAGGCTGCGCCCCTCCGAGACCTTCTTGCGGATCTCCGCCGGGATCTCCGTCCGGCAGAAGGTCCGGACCGCGTCGCGGAACGCGATTTCGTCGTCGGTGAAGCGCAGGTCCATCGGTTCAGCTCCGGGCGATCTCGAACAGGCCGGCGCAGCCCTGGCCGCCGGCCACGCACATGGTCACCACGGCATAGCGCGCGCCGCGGCGGCGGCCCTCCAGGAGGGCGTGGCCCACGAGCCGGGCCCCCGACATTCCGAACGGGTGGCCGACCGCGATGGCGCCGCCGTTGACGTTGACCTTGTCGGGGTCGATCCCGAGCGTGTCGCGGCAATAGACCGATTGCGACGCGAAGGCCTCGTTCAGCTCCCACAGGTCGATATCGGCGACCGTCAGCCCCTGCCGCTCCAGCAGCCGTGGCACGGCGAAGACCGGGCCGATGCCCATCTCGTCCGGCCCGCAACCCGCCGAGGCGAAGCCCCGGAAGGTGCCGAGCGGCGTGAGGCCGCGCCGCGCCGCCTCGTCGGCCGACATCAGCACGCTGGCCGAGGCCCCGTCCGAGAGCTGGCTGGCATTGCCCGCGGTGATGGAGGCGCCCTCCCCGCGCACGGGCTTGAGCTTGGCGAGACCGTCGAGCGTCGTGTCAGGCCGGTTGCCCTCGTCCTTGGCGAGCCGGGTCTCGACCTCCCGGGTCTCGCCGGTGGCCTTGTCGGTCACCGCCATGACGGCGCTCATCGGGACGATCTCGTCGTCGAAGAGCCCGCGCTCCTGTGCCGCCGCAGTGCGGCGCTGGCTCTCCAGGGCGAAACGGTCCTGCGCCTCCCGGGAGACGCCGTACCGCTCGGCCACGATGTCGGCGGTCTCAATCATCGGCATGTAGATGGCCGGCAGGTGCGCCTCCAGCCACGCGTTGCGGGTCAGCTCCCGCTGGACCTTCGGCTGGACGAGGCTGATCGACTCGACGCCGCCGGCCACCGCCACCGGCACGCCGTCGAGGATGATCCGCCGGGCCGCGCTGGCGATCGCCTCCAAGCCCGAGGCGCAGAAGCGCGAGACCGTGACGCCGGCCGAACCCACCGGGATCCCCGCCACCAGCGCCGCGTGCCGGGCGACGTTGCCGCCCGTGGCGTTTTCCGGATAGCCGCAGCCGAGCACCACCTCCTCGACCGCCTCCGGCTCCAGGCGCGCCCGGTCCAGGGCGCCGCGGATCGCGTGGGCAGCGAGGTCGGCACCGCGGGTGAGGTTCAGCGCACCGCGATGGGCCTTGCCGATCGGCGTGCGCGCGGTCGAAACGATCACCGCGTCGGTCATGATCCCCCCTCCCCCTCAGGCGTTCTTCAGGCCGGCGAAGCGGCCGCCCTCAGCGGCGAGACGCGTCAGGAGCGGCGCTGGCTCCTGGCTGTCGTCGCCGGTCTCGGACGCGAAACGCGACAGCGCCTCGGCGACGGTCTTCAGCCCGACCGTATCGGCCCAGTGCATCGGGCCGCCGCGCCAGGCGGGCCAGTTGTAGCCGTTGATCCAGATCGTATCGATGTCGCCGGGCCGGGCCGCGATGCCCTCCTCCAGGATCCGCGCGCCCTCGTTGACCATCGGGTACATGAGCCGCGCGACGATCTCGTCCGGCGTGAAGCTGCGGCGGGCGACGCCGTGCTCGGCGGCGACGCGCGCGATCAGCGCCTCGACCTCCGGGTCGCGGGTGCCGGTCCGGGCGCCGTCCGGGTAGAGGTAGAAGCCGCGCCCGGTCTTCTGGCCGAAGCGCCCCTGCTCGGCGAGCGAATCCGCGACCGGGGCCCGGCCGCCGAAATCCTTGCGCGAGCGCCAGCCGATATCGAGGCCCGCGAGGTCGCCCATGGCGAAGGGCCCCATCCGGAAGCCGAAGGCGGTGACCGCCGCGTCGATCTCGTGGGGCAGAGCGCCTTCGAGCAGCAGGCGCTCGCCGGCCCGGCTGCGGCGCTCCAGCATGCGGTTGCCGACGAAGCCGAAGCAGACGCCCACCGTCACCGGCAGCTTGTTGAGGCGCTTGCCCAGGTCGAGGGCGGTGGCGAGCACGTCCGGCGCGGTCTTCTCGGCGCGGACCACCTCCACGAGGCGCATCACGTTGGCTGGGCTGAAGAAGTGCAGGCCGAGCACGTCCTGAGGCCGGTTCGTCACCGCCGCGATGGCATTCACGTCGAGATAGGAGGTGTTGCTGGCCAGGATCGCGCCGGGCTTCGCGATCGTGTCGAGCTTCGAGAAGATCTCGCGCTTGACGCCCATATCCTCGAAGGCCGCCTCGATGACGATGTCGGCCTCCCCGGCCTGCTCCAGGCCGAGCGCGCCGGTGATCCGGCCGACCCGCTCGTCGCGCTGGGCCTCGGTGATCGAGCCGCGCTTGGCTGAGCCGGCATAGAGGCCCTTCACCCGGTCGAGGCCGCGCGCCAGGGCGCCGCCTTCCGTCTCGATCACCGTCACGGGGATGCCGGCATTGGCGAAGCACATGGCGATGCCGCCGCCCATCGTCCCGGCGCCGATCACGGCGGCCGTCCGGATGGGGCGGCGGGGCGTGTCCTTCGGCAGGCCGGGCACCCGCGCGGCCTCGCGCTCGGCGAAGAAGGCGTAGCGCAGGGCCTGCGAGCGCGGATCCTCCACCAGGGCCCGGAACTCGGCCCGCTCCGTCGCCACGGCGGTGTCGAAGTCCTGCTCCAGCCCGGCGCGCACGGCCCGCGCCAGGGCGTGGACGTTCGTGGCGTCGGGATCGCGCTTCACCGCATCGGCGGCCAGCGCCTCGAACTTCTCGCGCGCCTCCGGTGTCAGCTTGTCCGACCGGTCGCGCACCCGCGGCAGCGTGCCCGAATCGGCGATCTCCAGCGCGCGAGTGCGGGCCGCCGCCACGAGGTCACCGAGCACAACGGAATCGACGATTCCGAGCGCCGCCGCCTTCTCGGCGGAGACCGGCTCGCCGGTGACCATCATCGCGAAGGCGGCGTCGGGCCCGATCAGGCGGGGCAGGCGCTGCGTGCCCCCCGCCCCCGGGATGATCCCGAGCTTGATTTCGGGCAGCCCGATCTTGGCGGACGGAGCGGCGATCCGCCCGTGGCAGGCCATCGCCAGCTCCAGGCCGCCGCCGAGCGCCGCGCCGCCGATGGCGGCCACCACCGGCTTCGGGCTGGCATCGAGCCGCTCGAGCACATCCGGCAGGCTCGGCGGGTGCTGCGGCTTCCCGAACTCGCTGATGTCGGCGCCGCCGACGAAGACCTTGCCCTCTGCCGCCAGCACGATGGCGCGGATCGCCTGATCCGCGATGACCTGCGCCAGGGCCTCGTCGAGGGACGCCCGCAGGGCGGCGCCCAGCGCGTTGACCGGCGGGTTGGCGAGCGTGAGCACGGCCACATCGCCGTCGACCTCCTGGCGAACCACTCAGGACTCCCTCATATTCTGCAGTGCAGAACAACAGTCTGCATCTCGGCTGGATGTTGGTCTGCCGGTTCACGATCGTCAAGGATGTATCGGGAGCGCGCGCCGTGTCGGGACATCCGTTCTGCATTGCAGTTACAGCCCGGTTCGGGCGTTTGACCGGCGCCCTGGGCCCATGCCATCAAAACGGCCCCGGGCGGGACTCGGTTGCGGTGGCCGCCGGGTGACCGTGGGCCGGACCGCCGGAGGCAGGGGAGGATCACGGTGCGCGGCATCGATCGGGACCAGCGGTCCGGGAGCGCCCGTCCGGCGCGGGGTCAGGCGGCGGAGATCGCGCGATGAGCGACGGTCCCGAACGGATCCCGGCCGGGCGCCTGCCCGAGGCTCTGCGCGGCCGGCTCGCCCTGCCGGTGATCTGCGCGCCGATGTTCATCGTCTCCGGGCCGGAACTGGTGATCGCCCAATGCCTCGCCGGCGTGGTCGGCTCCTTCCCGGCCCTCAACGCGCGTCCGGCCGCGCTGCTGGACGAGTGGCTCACGCGGATCACCCGAACGCTGGCCGAGGCCCGGGCGGCGGATCCCGCGAGGAGGATCGCGCCCTTCGCGGTGAACCAGATCGTCCACGCCTCGAACGACCGCCTCGCGCAGGATGTCGAGGCCTGCGTCCGGCACCGCGTGCCGATCATCATCACCTCCCTGCGGGCGCCGGACGCGGTGATCCGCCCGGTCCACGCCTATGGCGGCGTGGTGTTCCACGACGTCACCACCGTCCGCCACGCCGAGAAGGCCCTGGAAGCCGGCGTCGACGGGCTGATCCTAGTCTGCGCCGGGGCGGGCGGGCATGCGGGGACGCTGAGCCCCTTCGCCCTCGTCGGCGAGATCCGGCGGTTCTACGACGGGCCGCTGATCCTCTCGGGGGCCATCACGTCGGGCTCGGCGATCCTGGCGGCCCAGGCCATGGGTGCCGACCTCGCCTATATGGGCACCCGGTTCATCGCCACCCGGGAGGCGAACGCCGCCCCGGCCTACAAGGACATGATCGCTGGCAGCGCGGCGGCCGACATCCTCTACACCCCCTACTTCACCGGCGTGCCGGGCAATTACCTGACGCCGAGCATCCGGGCCGCCGGGCTCGATCCCGAGGCCCTGCCGGTGCGCGACAAGACCGCGATGAACTTCGGCAGCGCCAGCGTGAAGGCGTGGCGCGACGTCTGGGGCGCCGGCCAGGGCGTCGGCACCATCGCGGATGCGCCGGCCACCGCCGACCTCGTCGCCCGGCTCGCCCGGGAATACGCGGCGGCGCGGGCGCGGGCGGCCGGCCTGTCGGCGGAATACGGTGCGGACCTCGCCGGCGAGGCCGCCCCGTGAGCATCCGCGTCGCCGATCCGGAGCCCGGGATCCGGCTCGTCACCATCGACCGGCCGGAACGGCGCAACGCCCTCGACCGGGCGTCCTATGCGGGCCTGACCGCCGCCGTCGCGGCCGCCGCCCAGGACGAGGCCGTGGGAGTCGTGGTGCTCACCGGCGCGGGCGGCTGCTTCACCGCCGGCAACGACCTCAGGGATTTCCAGGACGTCGCAGCGGGGGGCGACAGCCCCGGCCTGACCTTCCTCAAGGCCCTGCGCACCTGCCCGAAGCCGGTGGTGGCGGCCGTGGAGGGCCACGCGGTCGGCATCGGCACGACGCTGCTCCTCCATTGCGACCTCGCCTATGCGGGGGACGGCGCCCGGTTCCGCCTGCCCTTCGCCGCGCTGGGTCTCAGCCCGGAAGGCGGGTCCAGCTACCTGCTGCCCCTGGTGGCGGGCTCGAAGCGCGCCGCCGAGCTGCTGATGCTCGGCGAGCCCTTCACCGCGGAGGCCGCCGCCGCGGCCGGCCTCGTCAACGCCGCCGTCCCGGCCGGGACGGCGCTCGACACCGCGATGGCCAAGGCGCGCTCCCTCGCCGCCCTGCCCCGGGCTTCGATCGCCGCCACCAAGCGGGCCCTGCGGCGCGGCCACGAGGAGGCCGTGGCCCGCGCACTCGACGAGGAGGCGGTGGTCTTCCACGCGCTGCGCCGCGCCCCGGAGGCGCAGGCAGCCTTCGCGGCCTTCCTGCGCCGATGACCGACGCGGAGACAAGCCTCCTGCCCGGGCTCGACGCCCCCGGTCCCGGCGCCAAGGAGGACCGCCACTTCGTCACGGCCCTGGCTCGGGGGCTGGCGGTGCTCGCCTGCTTCGGGCCGGGCCGCACGAGCCTCGCCAACCACGACATCGCGGAGGCCTGCGGATTGCCGCGGTCGACCGTCTCGCGGCTCACCTACACGCTGACGAAGCTCGGCTACCTGCAGCACATGCCCGAACTCGGCCGCTACCGCCTCGGCACCGCCACCATCGCGCTCAGCTCTGCGGCTCTGGGCGGCCTCGACGTGCGCGCCATCGCCCGGCCGGTCCTGCGGGCGGTCGCGGAGGCGGCGAACGCCTCGGTGGGGCTCGGGGTGCGCGACCGGCTGAGCATGCGCTACGTCGACTGCCAGCGCGGCCCGGCGGCGATCTCGCTCAACCTCGACACCGGCTCGCGCATCTCGCTCGCGCGCAGCGCCATGGGCCGCGCCTACGTGGCGATCTGCCCGGAGCGCGAGCGCGCGGGCATCTACGAGGACCTGAAGGCGCTGGATCCCGTGGCCTGGCCCGCGCTCCGCGCCGGGCTCGATCGGGCGGTGGACGAGCACCGGGAACTCGGCTGCTGCACCTCGTTCGGCGAGTGGCAGGAGACGGTCTGCGCCATCGCGGTGGGGTTCCATCCCGGCGGCGGCCTGCCCCCGATGGCGGTCAATTGCGGGGCCCCGACCGTCATCACCGACGCCCGCTTCCTCATGGAGGTGGCGCGTCCGAAACTGATCGACGCCGTGCGCAGCCTCGACGGCGTGATGGGCGCTTAGGACTCCGCGGCTGGCCCGATCCGGGGCCCGTCGCGCCGGCGCCGCGCTCGCCGCGCACGCGTCGGGACAGGCGGTCTTGTCCGCCCCGGTATGGTGGAGAACACGATGACGACCGAACAGCCCGACCTGCCGCTCGCGGGGATCCGCGTCCTCGATCTGTCCCGGGTCCTGGCGGGGCCCTGGTGTGCGCAGGTTCTCGGCGATCTCGGCGCCGACGTGATCAAGGTCGAGCACCCGGAACGCGGCGACGACACCCGCGACTGGGGCGTGCCGACGAGCCCCGGCAACACCTCGTATTTCGACAGCGTCAACCGCAACAAGCGCTCGATCGGCGTCGACCTCGCGACGCCGGAGGGGCTGGCGATCGTGAAGGCGCTCGCCCGCGAGAGCGACGTGCTGGTCCAGAACTTCAAGACCGGCGGGGCCGAGAAGCTCGGTCTCGGCTACGGGGCGCTCTCGGCCGAGAATTCGGGGCTGATCTACTGCTCCATCGCCGGCTACAGCTCGGACGGCTCGGAGGCCGGTCGCCCCGGCTACGACCTCGTCGTCCAGGGTGAGTCCGGCGTGATGGCGCTCAACGGCGAGGCCGGCGGGCCGCCCCTGAAGTTCGGGGTCGCGGCGGTCGACCTGTTCACCGGGCAGTTCGCCGCGCAGGCCGTGCTCGCCGCCCTGTTCCAGCGGGAGCGGACCGGGCGCGGCAAGGCGATCGACCTCGCCCTGTTCGATTGCGGCGTGGCGCTGACCTCGTATTACGGCCTGGAGGCGCTGGCCCGGGGCATCGATCCGCCCCGCTACGGCAACGCCCATCCGTCGATCGTGCCCTACGGCGTGTTCGAGGCCGGCGATGGGCCGGTGGTGATCACGGTGGGCAACAACGGCCAGTACCGCCGTTTCTGCGAGCAGGTCCTCGACCGCGCGGACCTCGTCGCCGACCCGCGCTTCTCCACCAACCTCGACCGCTCCAAGAACCGCGCCGCCTTCATCCCGGTGCTGGAGGCCGAACTCGCCAAGTGTGAGCGCGCGCCGCTGATCGCGCGCCTGCGGGCCGCCGGCATCCCCTGCGGCGAGGTGATGGGCCTGCGCGAGGCGCTGACCTGCGACCGGGCCCGGGAGGCCGGGCTGGTGGTCGCTGCGCCCGAGAACGCCCACGTCATCGCCCCACCCTACCGCCTCGACGGCCGCAGGCTTCCGGTGCGCCGCATGCCGCCGGGGCTCGGGGCTTCGAGCGCGGAGATCCTGGCCCAGGAGCTGAATTATCCGGAGGCCGAGCGGGACGCGCTCACGGCCAAGGGGGTGGTGCGGTAGCGGCGACGCCATGACTTCGCGACCTGGCAGAAGCGGGGCGGAACGGGCAAGCTTCGGCGGGTCGGCGACGGTTCCGCGCGTCTTCTTCCCCCCGCGAAGGGGCGTGCGCAGGGGAAGTCTCGCCCCCCACACCTACCACCGAACGGGGATCTCAAACCCGACATGGGGATCTGCGAGCCCGCGGACGGGGAGGGCGTGCCGCGGAGCCGGTCTCCCGTTCGCGAACCGCGTTGCGTGAACGTGAGGGCCCGCACGCCATCGGGAACCCGCCTCATCCCGCGCCGTGCGAAGCCGCCAGCCGCGCGCGGGCATCGTCCAGCACCCGCGTCAGGGAGGCTTCCCACGCGATCCGCGGCTGCCAGCCGGTGGCCGCGTGCAGCCGGCCGGCGTCACCCGCGGCCAGGGGGATCTCCGCGGGCCGCACCCGCTCGGGAGCGACCCGGATTTCGAACGGCACCCGTGCCAGGGCCCGCAGGTCGTCGAGCACGCTCGCGATGGTCCGGGGCCGGCCCGAGCTGATGTTGAATACGCTACCCTCCGCCAGGGCCGCGGCCCGGCCGATGAGGTCGGCATAGGCGGCCGCCACGTCGGCCACGTCCAGGAAGTCGCGGTAGGAGGAGAGGTTGCCGACTTCCAGGCAGGGCGGCACCAGCCCGGTCTCGATCCGGGCGATCTGGCCCGCGAACGAGGCCACCACGAAGCGCTCGTCCTGGCCCGGTCCGATATGGTTGAACGGCCGCAGCACGACGAGCTTCACGCCGATCCGGGGCAGCAGGTCGCGCAGCAACTGCTCGCCGACCCATTTTGACCGGGCGTAGGTGTTGCGCGGCAGGGGTTCGGCCGCCTCCGTGAGGGCGTGCCCGGCCAGGAAGGCGCTGCCGTAGACCTCGCCGGAGCTGACGAAGAAGAACGTGCAGCCCGGCACCGCCTCCACGGCCGCCACGAGGTTCATCAGGCCGTTGACGTTCACCCGCCAGGTCTGCCCCGGCCCGCTGGTGGAATCGGCCACCGAGGCGAGGCCCGCGAGGTGGAGGATCTCGGTGGGCCGGAACCGCCCCACGAAGGCGGCGAGTGCGGTCTCGTCGAGGAGATCGATCGCCTCGTAGGTGACGCCGGCCGGCAGGGCGGGTGGCTCCCCGCGTCCGATCCCCGCCACGCGGTCGCCCGCCTCCGCCAGGAGCGGCAGGACGTGGCCGCCGACGAAGCCCGCCGCGCCGGTGACGAGGATGCGTCTCACGTCCGGTCCGCCGATCCCTGGTTTGACGGCGTGGTCAGCGCCACGCTCGGGCGAGGGGCCGGCACCTATCCCGATTTCCGGGTGCCCCAGCGCGGGGCGCCGCGGTTCGGCGAGCTGCCGGCATCGGCGCCGATCGCCGGTCCGGAGGCGGTCTGCGGCCGGTGCTGCGAGCTGGCCGCCATGGGCGTCGAGGCCAGCATGTCGGGCACCTCGGACAGGTGCTCCTCGTCCCGCTCGGTGGAGAACTGACCGGCCTTGCGGAACGTCCAGAGATAGCCCGGCACCACCGCCTCGGCGGCGGTCGGGGTGATCCCGATCCCCTCGAAGGTCCGGCCCTCGGCCCGGGCGGTCTCCGAGACGACGTTGTCGTTCTGGAGGAGGATCACTTGGTCGCGGGTCAGCTTCAGCGCGTCGGGCAGGAGACCGAAGGTCAGGGTGTCGGCGATCTCCAGGAGCCGGGCCTGGAGCTTGGCCGCCGGCAGCGGCAGGTCGACGATCGCGCGCTTGCGCCGGATCGTCTTCAGCATGTAGCGCACGAAATGCTCCAGCGTGCCCACCTCCGGGCCGCCGAGTTCGTAGACCTTGCCGCGCGCCACGGTCCCGTCCACCGCCCGGGCGATCGCCTCGGCGACGTCGCCCACGAAGGCCGGCTGGAAGCGCGACTGGCCGCCGGCCAGCGGCAGGACCGGGAGCGCCCGGGCGAGGCTGGCGAAGCGGTTGAAGAAGCTGTCGCCGGGACCGAACAGCAGCGAGGGCCGGAACACCACCGCGTCCGGGCAGGCGGCGAAGACCCGCGCCTCGCCCTCCGCCTTGGAGCGGGCGTAGAGCGAGGGCGAGGCCGGATCGGCCCCGATCGCCGAGACGTGGATCATCCGCGCGCCCTGGCTGGCCGCGGCGCGGGCGATGGCGTCGGCGCCGTCGACCTGCAGGCGCGCGAAGCTCTGCGAGCCGGTCTCCTGCAGGATGCCGACGAGGTTGATCAGCACGTCCGACCGCTCGGCGGCCCGGGTCACCGAATCCGGGTAGCGAAGGTTGGCCTGCACGGCCACGATCTGGTTGACCTTGCCCAAGGGCTGCAGGAACAGCGCGAGGTCCGGCCGCCGCACCGCGACGCGGATCCGGTAGCCGCGCTTGGCCAGCGCCCGCACCACGTGCCGGCCCAGGAAGCCTGAGCCGCCGTAGATCGTCACGAGCTGGTCCTGCGGGCGCAGCGGGCCCGGCCCGGCGACGGAAGTGGGCCCGCTGTCCTGCGTCGTCCGCGCGGTGGTGGTCTCTTGGCCGGTCATCGCCGTGGTCTCGGGTTCCTGGCGCGCACCGGGGCGCCGTACAGGCGCCTACTTAGTGCGGCGCGCGAGGGCGTTGCAATCAGGCGAGGTCCGAAGATTTCGGGTTTGACCGCGGCGCGAGGCGGGAACAGGTGCGGGACCCGCGCATTTTTTCCGGCCCTCTCGCCGCGCCGGAGCTTCACCATGATCGTTGGTATGCTGATCTCCGCGGGGATCGCCGTGTTCGGGCTCCTCGTCGCGCTGGGCCGCATCGGCCACCCGATCGATGCCCAGCTCGTCAGCACCTACGGCTGGAGCATCCTGATCATCGGCGTCGCGCTGTTCGTGCTGTTCGCGGCGGGCCGGTTCAACCGCTCGCGCAAGGCGCGGTCCGCCGCGCGCTCGGCCTGAGCGGGCCGCCGGGTCGGCCTCTGTTCAGGCGACCTTGATCCGGCGGCGCAACTCGCGCGCCACCGCGGGGCGGCCTCCGGGTCGGCGGCTCACCGACCGGGGGGCGCCGACCGTGATGCTCTGACGCTCCCGGGCGATGAAGGCGCCGGGCATCTCGGCCTGGAGGTCGGCCTCCATGTCGCGCAGGGCCGTGTCGGAATGGGCCGGGTGCAGATGGATGATGGCCAGCGCCTTGACGCCGGCCATCCGCGCCAGCTCGACGCCCTTCTGCCACGTCGAGTGACCCCAGCCCCGGCAGGTGGGATATTCGCAGTCGGTGAACATGCCGTCGTAGACCATCAGGTCGGCACCCTCGACGAACTTGGCGAGCTCCGGATCCGGCCAGGGATCGCTGTGCTCGATGTCGCTGATCAGGCACAGGCGGCGGCCGCCATGCTCGAACCGGTAGCCCACCGAGCCCTGCGGATGGTTCAGCGGGATCGTCCCGACCTGCGTCCCGTCCGGGAAGGTCAGGGTCTGGCCCGCCTCGAAGCCGTGGTGGTGGAAGGTGCAGCACAGCTTGTCGAGTGTAACCGGGAACAGCGGCGGCGCGAACAGGCGGTCGAGGGTCGGTCCGGCCGACTCGCCGCCGAGATTGCCGCAATAGGTGTTGATCACCCGGTCGGAGTCGAGGACCGCCGGCTTGAAGAAGGGGAGGCCCGCGGTGTGGTCGAGGTGCAGGTGGCTGAACAGCAGGTCCACCTCCTGCGGCAGGTCGGTCCGGTGGCCCTGTCCGAGATTGTAGATGCCCGAGCCCGCGTCGACGATGAACATCCGATCGCCGCAGCGCACCTCCAGGCAGGGCGTGCTGCCGCCGAACTCGGCGTATTGCGGGCCGCTGACGGGAGTCGAGCCGCGGACGCCCCAGAAGCGGAGGACGAGGTCCTGATCGGCCGCCGGACGAGCCGGTTTGGAACTGTTGGACATGGCGATCACGAATCTGCGGACGGGCAGTCCCGATCGGTTATGATCGAAACCCCGTCGCCGTTCCGGGAAGGGTGCTCTGAATACGGCAGGCCGACGTCGCGAAAGTATCGCTTGTCCCCTGCCGTATCATGAATTGGTGTGCCGGGGACTGCCGTGATGTGCGGCTGCGCACACGGACGGGCCTCTGCCGGGGGCCACTGCATGCCTAGAGGCTCTCGGCCGAGGCCAGAAGACTCGGGGCCAGAAGACTCGCGGCCCGGAGACCGAAGGCCGAGCCGTGAGGGTCCGTCCCGCCCGAGGTTCCGCCGGCGAGATTCGCCGCCAGCCACGTGGGCAGCCCATCGCCGTAGCGCGTCAGGAATCGGGTCGTGAGGCCCCCGAACAGGTCGCGCGGGCGCTCGTAGACCGGGACGAAGCCGGCCATCCGGCGCGGCGAGAGGACGGAATCGGGGGCCGCCCAGGCCGCCCAGACGGTTTCGGGCACGGGGCGCGCGGCCCGGTGTCCGGGCACGACCACCACCTCCTGCCCGGCGAAGGCCAGGGCCTCCGGCCGGCTGATGTCGCCGACCGCCCCGCCCCGGGCCGTGTAGGCCGCCCAGAAGGCGTGCTGCCCCCCGTCCGAATAGGTGGTGCGCACGGCCGGCTCCCCCGCCTCGGCGAGCGCCGTCATCCGCGCCTCCTCCACGGCCCGGCGGGTGGTCACGGCGGCCTCGATCGCCGGGACCCGGGACGGTGCGAAGGCGTAGCGGCCCGCCGCCACCGAGACCTGGAGCTCCTCGCGGCTCGCCTCGAACCGGTCGGAGCCGGCCTTGAGCTCGCGCCAGAAGGCGATGTTGGGGTCGGTCCGGTGCCGCGCCATGGCCTCGGCGGTCATCCGGAACGGATAGGACTGGAACTGGAAGGCCGCCTGGCCGCCGTTCAGCGCATCGCGGGCGATGGCGTAGATCTCGCCGACGGTCGCGTTGGTCATGGCGAAGCAGCCCATCGACGAGCAGATGCCGTGCACCATCACGGCGGAGCCGGTGCCGCCGTGGGCCCGGTCGTAGGCGTTGGGATAGCCGACGTCGAAGGACAGGTAGTAGTGCGAGTTCGGGTTCATCTGACGCCGCGGCACCGTGTAGAACCCCTCCGGCGTCTGCCGGTCGCCGGTCTTGCGCTTGGGGCCGAGCTGTCCGGACCAGCGGCAGATCGGGTAGGTCTTGATGAAGACGTATCCGGCCGAACCCTTCTTCCAGACCTCGATCTCCGATTCCTTCTTGTAGGCCCGGAACAGCACCGGCGACGCGGCCGTGACGCCCTTCTGGGCCATCAGCGCGAGGGTCGCGGCCGGGATCGGCGCCTCGGCCTTCCCGGCCTGCGCGGCCGCCGGACCGGCGAGGGCCAGCAGCGCGAGACCGGCGGCGAGCGTTTTCAGGAGCGTTCGGGGCATGAACCGTCCGGGCTGACTCGGCCGGGCTGACACGGCGGGCTCACTCGCCGGGATGGCGCCGGACGGGCACGGTCCCCCGAGCTGACGGAATATTGCGGCGGCCGTGAGGCTGCGGTTCCGCCCCGTCCAGGGCAGAAGGGGCGGTCCGACCCATCGCGTCTGCGCGCGGCCAAGCGACCCGGAACGGCGCGACGGCATCCGGTGCGGCGCGGCCCGGCCGCCTCGCTCAACCCGCCGGGACCGCCTCCCGGGGGGCGGCCGCCGTGGCGGGCGCCACCACCGCGCTGTTCTCCACCGCGATCACCGCGTCGAACGGCTCGACCCCCTCCGGGACCCCCGTCTCGGGCAGGCAGACGATGAGGCCGCGCCCGGCCCGTACCTGCCGCAGGCGGGCGAGGCGGTCGCGCAGGCCCTCGGCCTTGCGCTCGTCGGCCGCGATGGCCACGACGAGGATGTCGGGATCGCGCGCGAGGCAGCGGCTCAGCTCGATCGCCACCCGCTCGCGGGCGTTGATCGCGCCGTCCGCGAGCGCTCCGGTGCTCGGTTGGATCTCGACCTTGCTGTCGAGCCCCAGCCCGTAGACCGCGGCTTCCAGGCCCTCGTCGGCCAGGATGCGGCGCACCAGCTCCCGCACCCGGGGCTCGGCATTGGCTTCGCCGAGGCTGATGCGGCCGAACAGCAGGTTCTCCTCCAGGCTGGCGGCGGGATTGACCCGGGTGGGATCGTGGAACTCCACCGCCCCGGCGAGGTGGGGGGGCAGCATCCGCGCGAAGGAGCGGCGCGCCTGGACCAGCCGGGCCTCGAAGGCGGCGTCGATCAGGCCGAAGCGGTGGCGGGTCTCGCTGTAGCGCAGGGACAGCCCGATCAGCCGCGTGCGGTCCCGCTGGCCCGCCGGCCCCCGGCGCAGGCGCACTGCATCGGGAAGCCGCACCACGAGATCCTCGAAGTACCCGCGCTCCGAGGCCTGGAACAGCGAGTAGGCGTCGAACAGCGGGTGGTCGTTGGGCAGGTCGGCGAAGATCTCCACCGTGCTGCGGGCCACCGACAGGCCGATCTCCGTGAGCGGGCGCACCAGCTCCTCGGCCTCCAGAACCGCCCGCAGGTAGGGGTGGCGGGCGAAGCGCAGGGGCGCGAAGGCGCCGCCCACCGGCTCGCCGAACAGGATGTTCTCGCCGACGCTCGCCTGATGATTGTAGCGTGTCGGGTCGAAGGGCTCCACGAGGCGCTCGGCCCCCTTGGCGGCGAGCGCCTGGCGCATGGTCCGGCGCGCGGTGACGATGGCGGCCGCCAGACGCGGCTGCGCCGCCGGGTCCAGCTGCCCGGTCAGCCCGCGAGCGTAGACGAAGCCGTCGAGCCCGGTGAGCCGGCTGATCCCGATCAGCGCGATATCGTCGGGGGCGCTCACCGGGTCGGTGCCGTAGAGCAGGTTCTGGCGGAGCGACCCCGCCATCAGGATCGCCTCACCGGACGCGAAGGCGATGCGGCGGGCGCGTTCGGCGGCGTCGAAGCCGCGCAGGTCCGTGCCCGCGTAGGTGACGGCGCCGGCGGTCGGCTCCACCTGGCCGGCCAGGACGGCGGCCAGCGCCCGGGCGCCGCTGCCGCGGCTGCCGGTGATCGCCACATGCCCCGGCATGGCCAGGGCCACGTCGACGCCGGTCAGGCGTTCGCCCGTCGCCGCGTCGAAGGCGCCGACGCCCTCCGTCGCCAGGATGCCCGATCGCGGCAGAGGCGAGGCGGCCCCGGTCCGGCCTGCCCGCGCCTGCCGGCCTTCGAGGGACGCGATGATGCGGGCGAGGTCGCGGAAGCGGGGGCGCACCGCCCTGCGCACCGTCCAGAGCCGCGCGCAGACGGCGGCGAGCCAGCCGGCGAGGCCGAAGGCGCCGGTCGCCGCCAGCAGCGCGGCCGGATCCACCGCCGGGACCGGTGCGGCGTCGGGCCCGGACGAGCGCCACAGGGCGGTCCCGACCGCGATCGCCGGCAGGATCACCGCGAGCGCCAGAGCCGGGGCCCGCGCGTAGGCGAGCCGCGCCTCGGCCCGCGCCACGTTGGTGCGCATCGCGGTGACGCGCGCCGCGATGCGCCCCCGCTCAAGGGCGGCGGCCCCGTGGCTGCGCACCGCCGGCAGCCGTCGGACGAGGTCGTTCAGATTCTCCTCCGCCCGCGCGCTGGAGCGCAGGCGCAGGTCCTGCCGGTCCCGCGCCCGGTCGAGCACCAGCCCGTAGGCGAGGCCGACCGCCCCGAGCCCGACGATCGCAGCCGGGACCAGTCGGGGAGCGGCGAGCGCCGCGAAGCCGAGCGCCAGGATCAGGGCCGCGAGGGTCATGGCCGGCAGCACGATGCCGGCAGCGAGGAGCCGGTCGGCCCGGGCCAGGACCTCGCCGACGATCCGGGCGAGGCTGCGCGCTTCGTCCCGCGCTCCGGCCGGCGCGTCGAGGATCGTCGCCAGGACCGCATTGCGGACCGTGTCGGCGGCCCGGTTCTGAGCCTTGAAGCAGAGGCGTGCCACGCTCCAGCCGAGTGCGGCCAGGACCACCGCGCAGGCGGCGATGCACACGAAGGCCGCGAGCTCGAGTTCGACGGGACGCATCGGCATCCCGGGGACCAGCACGACTTCGCGGCCCGGCAGCGGCACGGCGAGGCGCAGGAAGGGCAGCACCGGCGCCTCGTCCCGCGGCAGCACCGCGATCAGGTCGCGCAGGCACAGCAGCGCCAGGGCGCAGAGCGGGGCGCCGACTCCGACCGCGAGGGCCGCCGCGGCGGCGTGAAGACGCCGGGCGGCGCGCCAGGTCAGGACGAGGGGATCGGATTCCATGCGTCTCCGATGGGGATCGGGCGGGTCGGCCGCAACCTTGCGCATAGGCTTTCACGCCCGCGGCGGGAAGGGCGGTAGGATTGGCGGCGGGAAAGGCCGAGGGATGGGCGATGCGTGCGGTCCGGCCCCGTGCGACATGTCGGCCGGACTGATTCAAGTTCTGGCCCCAGTCTGGGAGCGCTCTAGGTTAGGCCCTGTGCGCACGGCGCGGCCCCCGGTACCGTCGAGCGGTCCGGCTGCCGCGTCCGTCCGAGCCGCACTGGGCGGGCCAGCCGGCGCAGTACGTTTTCGGCCGGGATCAGAGGATGAGGCGACGCGTGCGGCGAGGGGCTGAGCAGACCGAATGCCGCCCGGCCGGCCCGATGCCCGGGGTCGCCTGATGGCGCAGCTGTTCACCCCCGGTGCCGACGCGCTCTACCGCCTGGCCCTGATGACCGGCGTGGCCTGCCTCGTCGGGCTTCCGGTCCTGGCGGCCGGGATCGTGCGCTCGAACTACGTCACGGGCGTCGGGATCGCGCCGGCCCAGCCGCTGCCGTTCAGCCACAAGCACCATTCCGGCGAACTGGGCATCCAGTGCCGCTACTGCCACACCACGGTCGACCGGGAGGCCACCGCCGGCATCCCGCCGACGCATACCTGCATGACCTGCCACTCGCAGATCTGGACCGGCTCCGAGATGCTCAAGCCGGTGCGCGACAGCTACGCGCAGGACAAGCCCCTGGAATGGGTGCGGCTGAACAAGCTGCCGCAATACGTCTACTACAACCACTCCGTCCACGTGACGAAGGGGATCGGCTGCTCGACCTGCCACGGCGACGTCACGTCGATGCAGATGACCTACCGGGCCAACGCCTTCGAGATGCAGTTCTGCCTCGATTGCCACCGGGCGCCGGAGAAGTACGTCCGCACGCCGGATCAGGTCTGGAACATGACTTGGAAGCCGCCGGCCGATCAGGCGACCCTGGGCCCGAAGCTCGTGGCGCAGTACCATATCCGCGGCGGGGAGCGGCTGACCGAATGCGGGATCTGCCACCGATGACGGCCGCTCCCGACCTTGCGGCCCTGCGCGCCAGACTGGCCGGCGGCGACGGCCCGCGCTTCTGGCGCAGCCTCGACGCCGTAGCTGACAGCGCGGAGTTCCGCGCCTACCTCGCGGCCGAGTTCCCCTCCGCGTCGCGGCTCGCCGCCGCGCCGGAGCGCCGCGGCTTCCTGAAGCTGATGGCGGCCTCCTTCGCCCTGGGCGGCCTCACCGCCTGCGGCGGGGGCGGGGGGCGCGACTACGAGGTGCCGTACGTCAACCAGCCCGAGCGGATCGTGCCGGGCACGGACCTGTCCTACGCCTCGTCGGCGCTGTTCGACGGGTTCGGCAACGGCATCCAGGTCACCACCCGCAACGGCCGCCCCCTGAAGGTCGAGGGCAATCCCGAGCATCCCTGGAGCCGCGGCGGCACCGACGTGCTGGCCCAGGCCTCGGTGCTCGGGCTCTACGACCCGTTCCGCTCCCAGGCGGTGCAGCATCTCGGGCGGCCGAGTTCCTGGGCGGCGTTCCGGTCCGACCTGCAGGGGCGGCTGCCGGGGTGGCGCCAGACCGGGGGCGAGGGCCTCGCCCTGCTCACCGGCCCGGTGACCTCGCCCAGCCTCGCGGCGCAGATCGCCCGGCTGCGGGCCGCCTATCCGGCGCTGCGCTGGTACGTCGGCGCCGGGGCCGGCCGCGACGGGATCTACGAGGGGGCCCGCCGGGCCTACGGGCGGCCGCTGGAGACCCATCCCGATTTCGGGCGCGCCCGCACCATCGTGGCGCTCGACGGTGATTTCCTGGACCTCGGCCCCGGTCAGGTCGGCCTGTCCCGGCGCTGGATCGAGGCGCGGCGCGCGGCCTACGCGGAGGGCCGTCTCCTCACCCTCCACGCGGCGGCGCCGACCCCGACGCTGACCAGCGCCAAGGCGGATCGCGGCGTCGTGGTGCCGGCCGGCCGACTCGAGGCTCTGGCCCGGGACCTCCTGGGTCTGGCCGCGGACGGCGCCGCTCCCGCGGGCGACGATCCCGTGTCCCGCTGGACGCGGGACGCCGGCGCGGCGCTCAACCAGGCCCGGGGCGCCGGCATCGTCACCGCCGGCCTGGGCGCGGGCCCGGAGTTGCAGGAGCTCGTGCACCGGCTCAACGGCGCGCTCGGCAACACCGGAACGACCCTGGTCCACACGGCGCCCGCGGCGGAGACCGGTGCCGGCACCCTGGCGGATCTCGCGGAGGCGATGGGGCGCGGCGCCGTCCGGGCCCTCATCGTGCTCGGCGCCAACCCGGTCTACGAGGCGCCCGGCGCCCTCGACTTCGCCGCCCGCATGGCGCGCGTGCCGCTCAAGATCCATGCGGGGCTCTATTACGACGAGACCGGCGCCCATGCCGACTGGCATCTGCCCGCCGCCCATCCGCTGGAATCCTGGGGCGACGTCCGGTCCCTCGACGGGACCGTGGGGCTGATCCAGCCGACGATCGCCCCCCTGTACAACGGCCGGACCCTGCCGGAGATGCTGGCCCTCCTGGCCGGCGCGGGCGGGGGCGGCGGACAGGAGGGGCTGGACCTCCTCAAGGCGCAGTGGCGGAACGCGGGCGAGGACGACGCTGCGTTCCAGGCCCGCTTCTCCGAGGCCCTGCGCCGGGGCCTCTGGGTGGACAGCGCGCATCCGGCCGAGCCGGTCGCGCTGACGCAGTCCGTGCCCCCCTCCCCCTCTCCCGCGCCGCCGGCAGGAGTCGAGGTGCTGTTCCGCCCTGATCCCACCATCTGGGACGGTACCCATGCCGACCTCGCGTGGCTGCAGGAACTGCCGAAGCCCCTGACCAAGGTGGTCTGGGAGAACGTGGTCGCGGTGAGCCCGCGGCTCGCCGAGCGCGCGGGGATCGCCACGGGCGACGTGCTGCGCGTGGAGGCGGAGGGCCGTGCCGTCGAGGGCCCGGCCTGGATCCTGCCCGGCCAGGCCGACGACACCGTGACCCTCAGCCTGGGCTACGGCCGCGACGTGCCGGACCACCTCGCCCGCGGCCTCGGCTACGACGCCGCCCCCCTGCGCCCGCCGGGTTCCCCCTGGCGGCTCGCCGGCGCCAAGCTGACGAAGACCGGCGAGCGGCGCATGCCGGTCACCACCCAGCACCTCGGCACCATGGAGGGGCAGGATCTCGTGCGCGTCCAGGCGCTCGGCGCCGCGCCCGTGGGCGACCCGAAGGGCGCGCCGGCGCCGGCCTCGTTCTATCCGCCCCCGGAGAGCCAGGATCGATGGGTCGCCGCGCAATGGGGCATGGCGATCGACCTCGACGCCTGCATCGGCTGCAACGCCTGCGTCACCGCCTGTCAGGCCGAGAACAACATCCCGGTGGTCGGCCGCGAGGAAGTCGAGAAGGGCCGCTGGATGGGCTGGCTGCGGGTCGACCGCTACTACGCGGGCGAACTCGACGCGCCGAGCACGCATTTCCAGCCGGTGCCCTGCATGCATTGCGAGCAGGCGCCCTGCGAACTCGGCTGCCCCGTGGAGGCGACGCTCCACGACAGCGAGGGCCTGAACCTGCAGGTCTACAACCGCTGCGTCGGCACCCGGACCTGCCAGAGCTACTGCCCCTACAAGGTCCGCCGCTTCAACTACCTCGACTACACCGGCGGCATGACCCCGGTGGAGCAGCAGCAGCGCAACCCCGAGGTCACGGTCCGGGCCCGCGGCGTGATGGAGAAGTGCACCTACTGCATCCAGCGCATCACGGCGGCGCGGATCACCTCGGCCAAGGATGCCCACGCCCCCATCCCCGACGGCGCCGTCGAGACCGCCTGCCAGGGCGCCTGCCCGACCCGGGCGATCACCTTCGGCAACGTCGCCGACCCGGGCAGCCAGGTCTCGGCCGCCCGCCGGGACCCGCGGGAATACGCGCTGCTCGGCCACCTGAACACGCGGCCGCGCACCACCTACCTCGCCGGGCTCGCCCCCGCCGCGGCCCCGGCCGGACGGGAGGGCTGAGCATGTCCGGCGCCCTGATCCGGCCCGACGCGACCCTCCAGGGCATCGGCGGCGCGGTCGCCGCCATCCCGCTGACGCATCCCGGCAACCGGCGCTGGTGGATCGCCTTCGCGGGGTCGGCCTCGCTCCTCGGCCTGTTCGCCCTCACCCTCGCCTACCTGCTCTACGCGGGGCCCGGGATCTGGGCCAACAACAACGCCGTCGTCTGGGCGCTGGACATCGCGAGCTACGACTGGTGGATCGGCGTCGCCTCCGGCAGCCTGCTGGTCTCGGCGATCCTGCTCCTGCTCGGGGCGGAGTGGCGCGGGGCGGTGAACCGCGTCGCCGAGACCCTGGCGCTGCTCGCCACCGCGGCGGCCGGACTCTACCCGATCATCCATCTCGGGCGGCCGTGGTTCTTCTTCTGGAACCTGCCCTACCCCAACACCTACGACCTCTGGCCGCAGTTCCGCTCGCCGCTGCTCTGGGACGCGATCGACATCGTGTCGTTCCTGGTGATCTGCGTGAGCCTGTGGTTCATCGGCCTGCTGCCGGACCTCGCCACCCTGCGCGACCGGGCCTTCGCGGAGGCCATGCGCCAGGCCGACGCGAAGGCCCCGACCCGCAAGCTCGCGCTGCTGCGCGCGCAGGTCTACGGCATCGTCGCCTCGGGTTGGCGCGGGTCTGCGGCCCACTGGCAGATCTGGCTCCAGGCCTACCGGACGGTGGCGCTCCTCGGCGTGCTGCTGGTGGTCTCGGTCCAGACCGGCGCGTCGGTGATGCTGGCGGGCTCGCTGATGCCCGGCTGGCACAGCACGCTGCTGCCGGTGAGCTTCCTGGTGAACGCGGTCTATTCGGGCGTCGGCGTCACGGCGGTGATCGTGATGCTGATCCGCCTCGTCTACGGCCTCGACGGCCTGGTGACGGCCCGCCACCTCGACGTGCTCGGGCGGCTGCTGCTCTGCCTCGGCTGCGCCAGCGCCTATTGCTACGCGGCCGAGTCCTTCGACACCCTCCTCAACGGCGACGCGCAAGCGCGCGCCGTGCTGGTCCGGCGCGTGACCGGCGCCCACGCCCTGGTCTCCTGGACGGCGATCCTCTGCCTCGTCCTCCCCGCGCAGGTCCTGTGGTCGGCGCGCGCCCGCGCGGCGCCGCTCGCCATCGCGGCGGTGGGGCTCCTCGTGGCCGTCGGCGCCTACGCGGACCACGTCATGGTCCTGGTCGTCACCCTGACCCAGGACTTCCTGCCGTCCTCGAAGCTGCCCTACACGACGGATGTCTGGGGCATCGCCACCTTCGCGGGCTCCGTCGGCCTGTTCCTGACCCTGCTGCTCCTGTTCCTGCGCTACCTGCCGGCCGTCTCGATCGTCGAGAGCCGCCGCCTCGCCCTGACGGCCTCGCCGGCCGCGCAGGACGCCGCCCGCGCGGCCGCGTCCCGGGCCGCCGCGCGGCCCGAGGAGAACGCGGTCTCCGCGCCCCTGTGGGGCGTGTCCGCGACCTTCGCGAGCCAGGGCGACCTCGCCGCCGCCCTCCAGGCGGTCTCGGGCATCAGCCCGGATCACGTCCATCTCGACGGGCACGGCCCGGTGCCGATGCCCCGCACCCTTCGCGCCCTGGGTCTGGAGGGCCGCTCGATCCTGCCCTACGCCCTGGCCGGTGCGCTGCTCGGCGGCACCGGCTTCTTCGCCCTGTGCATCTACGCCACGGCCTACGACTACGTCTTCCTGATCGGCGGACGGCCGCGCCTGTCCTGGCCCTCCTTCGTGGTGCCGAGCGTCTCCTTCGCGATGATGGCGGGCTGCGGGGCGATCCACCTCGCGCTCCTGGTGCTCAACCGCCTGCCCCGCCTGAACCACCCGGCCTTCAACATCCCGGGCTTCCTGCGGGCCTCGGAGGACCGGTTCTTCCTCTCCGCGGAGGCGCGCGGCGACCGGTTCGACGCGGGCCGGATCGAGCGGCGGCTCGCGGCCCTGCCGGCCGAGGCCGGGCGTCCCCTCGAGATCCGGCGGATCCCGCGATGAGGAGCGCCGTCCTCCGCACCCTGCCGCTCGCCCTCCTCGCCCTGGCCCCCCTCGCCGCCTGCGGCGAGGCCGACATGGCCGATCAGGCCCGGGCCAAGACCTGGGACAAGAACCCGTTTTTCCCGCGGGAGATCACCATGCGCCAGCCGGTGGCCGGCACCGTGCCGCGGGTCGATCCGGCCCGCGCGGCGCCGCAGCCGGCGACGATCACCCGGGACCTGCTCGACCGGGGCCGGGAGCGCTACGGGGTGTTCTGCACGCCCTGCCACGGCCAGGACGGGCGCGGCGCCGGCATGATCGTCGCGCGGGGCTTCCCGTCCGCCGGCAACCTCACGGCCGAGCCCCTGCGCAGGGCCTCCGCGGCCGAGATCTACGACGCGATCGCGAACGGCCGGAAGGCGATGTTCGGCATGGCCCAGATGATCCCCTCCGCGGACCGCTGGGCGATCGTCGCCTACGTCCGCGCCCTCCAGCTCAGCCAGGATGCCGCCGTGGCGAGCCTGGCCGCGGAGGATCGTGCCCGCCTGGAGGCCAAGCCGTGAGCCGCCGCGCCCTCCTGGGCCTCGCCGGGCTCGGTCTGCTGGCCTGCTGCCTGACAGCGGGCGGCTGGCGCGGCGCGACGGCCTCGTATCTCGCGGCCTGGCTGGTCCTCCTCGCCCTGCCGGTCGGCGCCCTGCCGGTGGTCATCGTGGCCGAGCGGTTCGGCGCGCGCGTCCGCGCCCGCGGCGGCATCGAGATGCTGGCGGGCCTGCGCCGGCTGATGGCGCTGATGCCGGTCGCGGCCCTGCTGTCGCTGCCGGTTCTGGCCGCCGTGTCGCTGCTCTACCCGTGGGTGGCGGCCCCGGCGCGCACGCCTCTGGCCGGCCTGTGGTTCACGGTGCCGTTCTTCGCGATCCGGGTGGTCGCCTATCTCGGCACCTGGACCTGGCTGGCGCTGCGCTTCGCCCGGCCGTTCGACGCGCCCGGCGAGGGGCGGACCGTGCCGGCGGTGGGGCTGCACGCGGTCATCGGCACGCTGTTCGTCACCGACGTGGTCGCCTCCCTGGACCCGCGGCTCGATTCCACCCTCCTCGGCCTGCTCGTGATGACGGCCTGGAGCGGCCTCGCCTTCGCGGCGGCGATCCTGCTCGCCTGGGAGGAGCCGGAACCCGTGGGCCGCGGCCGGACCGCGCCCGGCCGCGGCCGGCTGGTGCCCCTGGTCGTGCTGCTCGGGCTCTGGGCCTACCTGCACTTCGTGCAGTTCCTGATCGTCTGGTCGGCGAACCTGCCGCCCGAGGTGTCGTGGTACTTCGCCCGCGGCGGCTGGCTCGGGCGGGCGCTGGCGATCGTGGCCGGCGCGGTCGTGGTGCTGGCCGGGCTCGCGACCCTCCGGCCGGGACGCCCGACCACCCGGATCCTGGCCGGCGCGGCGCTCGCGGTCCACGCCCTGGAGATGTTCTGGCTGGTCACCCCGGCCCTGCGGGACCGCTTCGTCCTCCGGCCCAGCGACGTGCTCGCCGCCTGCGCCGTGGCCTGCCTCGCCGCCGCGCTCCGGCCGGTCCTGCGGCCGAGTGCCGACCGGGCGGCCTCCGAGGCCCGCCGCGCCGGGAGGCCGGCATGAGCGCGGGCGGACCCTCCGGGCTGATCCCCGCGATCCTGGCCGGCCTGACCCTGCGCGGCAGCGGCTTCCTGGCCGGGCGGCCGCAGAAGCCCGCCGCCAACGCCCCCCGTGAGCCCGACGGGCCGGGCCACGAGACCCGCGACGTCGACGTCCGCAACACCGCCCTGGTAATGGCCGGCCTCGCGCTCGCGGTGCTGACGGTCGTCGGGACGATGATCTGGATGATGAGCACCTTCGCGGCCGGTCAGCGCCAAGCGCTGCCCGCGCTGACGCCCCAGCAGACCACGCGGCTCGTGCCGCCGCCCCCGAACCTGCAGGCCGACCCGTATGCCGACCTCAACCGCCAGCGGGCGGCGACGGAGGCGCATCTGGACGGCTACGGCTACCGGGACGAGGCCCGAACCCGCGCCCGCATCCCGATCGGACGCGCCATGGACCTGATCGTCGGCCGCCCCCTCGACGCGGCGGAGCCCGGAGACCGATGACCCCGGGCCACGATTCCCTCCAGCTCTGGCCCGCCGCGGTCTCCGCCACCGCCACCGAGACGGACGTGCTCATCCTGGCCTTCACGGTGCTGACGCTGCTGCTGACCGTGCCGGTCTTCCTGGCGATCACCTATTTCGCGGTGCGCTACCGCGAGGGTTCCGAGGCGGACCGCAGCCCGTCGGGCATCCGCTCGAACCTGATCGAGATCAGCTGGATGCTGATCCCGTTCCTGCTGACGCTGATCTTCTTCGTCTGGGGCGCGCGGCTGTACATCCACTCCAAGAACCCGCCTCCCGACGCCATGGTGGTCGAGGCGATCGGCCGGCAGTGGATGTGGAAGTTCCAGCATCCCACCGGCCAGTCCGAGATCAACGACCTGCATCTTCCGATCGGCCAGCCGATCCGCCTGCGCATCATCAGCCAGGACGTGATCCACGCCCTCTACCTCCCGGCGGTGCGCCTGCAGGTCGCCGCCCTGCCCGACCGCTACACCGACCTGTGGTTCAAGGCCGACAAGACCGGCACCTACCACCTCTACTGCTCGGAATATTGCGGCACCGACCATTCCGTGATGGGCGGCGAGGTTACCTTCATGAACCCCGGCGATTATCAGGACTGGCTGACCCATGCCGGAGCGCAGCAGGGCAAGGTCGCGGCCGGTCGGGCGCTCTACGAGGCCTTCGGCTGCGCCGGCTGCCACGAGCCCGGCTCGTCCGTGAGGGCACCGAGCCTCGCGGGCCTCTACGGTTCCTCGGTGAAGCTCGCCGACGGCCGTACCGTCACCGCCGACGAGGCATGGCTGCGCGAGAAGATCCTGAACCCGAACGGCGACCGGCTCGCCGAAGGGTACAAGCAGGTCATGCCGAGCTTCGCCGGGCGGATCCCGGAGGACGAACTGGGACGGCTGATCGATTTCCTGAAAGCCTATCCGGCTCCAAGGGCCGCGGACGCGACACGATGATGACCGGCGTCACCTCGGAGATTCAGGGGTCGGCTTGCAGGCCGCGCCGCTCTCCCTCCCCCCGCAGTGCTGGAAGGAAGACCCGCGTGATCGTCCGGCCGCTTCGCCTCCTTAGACATTCGCCAAGGCGACCGAGGGCGACACGATGAGCGCATCGGGCAGCATCGGCGGCACCGCCCGCCGCGAACCTCACACCCCGGAATCGACGATCGGCCGCAAGGCCGACTACCTGCACGCGGAATCGACCCTGCGTTCGTGGTTCCTCACCACCGACCACAAGCGCATCGCGATCCTCTACCTCGTCTCCATCACCGGCTTCTTCGTGATCGGCGCCCTGGCGGCCGGAGTGGTGCGCCTCGCGCTCGTCGTGCCGAACGGCGCGATCATGACCAACGACACCTACAACAAGGCCTTCACCATCCACGGCGTGGTGATGGTCTGGTTCTTCCTGATCCCGTCGATCCCCGCGACCTTCGGCAACTTCCTGATCCCGCTGATGATCGGGGCCAAGGACCTCGCCTTCCCGAAGCTCAACCTGACGAGCTGGTACGTGTTCATGGCGGGCGCCCTGTTCACCCTGGTCTCGGTGGTGCTCGGCGGCGTCGACACCGGCTGGACCTTCTACGCGCCGCTCTCCACCGCCTTCTCGAACACCTGGGTGCTGCCGGCGCTGATCGGCGTCACCATCGTGGGCTTCTCGTCGATCCTGACGGGCCTCAACTTCGTGGTCACGATCCACACCATGCGGGCCCCCGGCATGACGTGGTTCAAGCTGCCGATCTTCGTCTGGGCGCACTACGCCACGAGCCTGATCTTCCTGCTGGCGACGCCCGTCATCACCACGGCGCTGATCCTGCTGATCGCGGAGCGCGCCTTCCACATCGGCGTGTTCGACCCGGCCTATGGCGGTGACCCGGTGCTGTTCCAGCACCTGTTCTGGTTCTACTCGCACCCGGCCGTGTACATCATGGTCCTGCCCGGCATGGGGGTGATCTCCGAGATCGTCCCGGCCTTCGCGCAGAAGAAGCTGTTCGGCTACCGCTTCGTCGCCTACGCGTCGATCGGGCTGGCCTCGGTGACCTTCTTCGTCTGGGGCCACCACATGTTCGTCAACGGCCAGAGCGACCTGGCCTCGCTGGTCTTCTCCGCCCTGTCCTTCGCGGTGGCGGTGCCCTCGGCCGTGAAGGTCTACAACTGGACCGCCACGATCCATAAGGGCTCGCTCCGGCTCGACACGCCGATGCTCTACGCCATGGGCTATATCGGCCTGTTCGTGCTCGGCGGCCTCACCGGCCTCTACCTCGCGACGCTCGCCATCAACCAGCACATTCACGCGACCTACTTCGTGGTCGCCCACTTCCACTACATCATGGTCGGCGGCACGGTGCTGGCGTTCCTCGGCGGCCTGCACTTCTGGTGGCCGAAATTCACCGGCCGGATGTACAGCGAGCCCTGGGGCCGGGTCTCGGCGATGCTGATCTTCCTCGGCTTCAACGTGACCTTCTTCCCGCAGTTCATCCTCGGCTATCTCGGGATGCCGCGGCGCTACGCGACCTACCCGGCCGAGTTCCAGCTCCTCAACGTGCTGTCCTCGGCGGGCGCCACCATCCTGGCGGCGGGCTACATCTTCCCGATGCTCTACCTCGTCTATTCCCTGTGGTTCGGGCGGAAGGCGCCCGCCAACCCGTGGAACGCGAAGGGGCTCGAGTGGGAGACCGCCTCCCCGCCGCCGACGCACAATTTCCTCACGCCCCCGGAGGTCCCGCGCATCCCCTACGATTACCCGATCCAGGCCCAGGAATCCCGGGACCAGCACGGATGAGCCAGCCCCTGGCGGACGGCGTCGGCGTCGCGCGGGCCGAGCATTTCGAGAGCATCGCCCAGCAGCGCGCGGCGGCGACGCTCGGCATCTGGGCGTGGCTGATCACCGAGCTCCTGCTGTTCTCGGCCCTGTTCCTGGTGGCGCTGATCACCCGCATCCAGCATCCCGAGGCGACGGTCGCGGCGGCCAAGCACCTCAAGTTCTGGATCGGCGCCACCAACACCGTGGTGCTGATCTGTTCCAGCTTGACCATGTCGATGGCGATCGAGTTTTCCCGCATGGGCTGGCAGCGCGCCATGGTCCGGGCGATGCTGGCGACCGCGGCGCTGGGCGGCCTGTTCCTCGTGCTGAAGGGCTACGAGTACTACGCCGACTGGGACGAGCACATGATGCCGTTCCTGAGTAGCCGCCCCTTCGCGCTCGCCGAGACGCCGGCCGCGCGGCTGTTCGTGAACCTCTACTACGTCGCCACGCTGCTCCACGCGCTGCACCTGTTCACCGGCATCGCGCTGCTGCTCGGCATGACCTGGATGGCCGCCAAGGCCGGCTTCCTCGCCCGGCACCAGAACTGGATCGAGATCTACGGCCTGTACTGGCACTTCATCGACCTCGTCTGGATCCTGGCCTTCCCGATCCTCTACGTGGTGAACCGGTAGGATGCGCAATCCCCTCGCCGCCCTGCGTGCCGACGACCGCGCCCAGCTCCGGAAGCGCCTGCGCACCCCCGTGCTCACCTTCCTGGCGCTGCTCGCGCTGCTCGCCGTGAACGTCACGCTGGGCGCCACCCTGCCCTTCGCGCAAGTCTGGATCGTCGAGCTCGGCGTGGTCGCCGTGATGGTGGCGCTGATCCTCCTCGTCTCCATGGAGGTGATCCACGAGCCGCCGCTGATCCGGCTGTTCTCGGGGCTCGGCTTCTTCTGGGTCGCCATCCTGTTCGGGATGACCCTGACCGACTATCTCGCGCGCTGAACCGCGCGAAATCCGTTGTCCGGGCGGCCGAACACTCCTAAACGTCGCCGCTCCCCCGCCCTGCCCCGGTCGAAACCCGATGTGCGAACTGCTCGGCATGAGCGCCAACGTGCCGACCGACATCCGCTTCTCGTTCGCGGGGCTCGCCCGGCGCGGCGGCGAGACCGGACCCCACGCCGACGGCTGGGGCATCAGCTTCTACGACGGCCGCACCTGCCGCAGCTTCCACGAGCCCGAGCCGAGTTCGCGCTCCCAGCTCGCCCGGCTGCTGCGCGACATGCCGATCAAGAGCCGGATCGTCGTCGCCCACGTGCGCAAGGCCAATCGTGGGCGGGTCAGCCTGGAGAACACCCACCCGTTCGCCCGGGAATTGTGGGGCCGCCGCTGGACCTTCGCGCATAACGGCCAGCTCAAGGGCGTGAAGCGGCTGCCGCTCGGCGGCTTCATGCCGATCGGCTCCACCGACAGCGAACACGCCTTCTGCTGGATGCTCGGTCGCCTCCAGGCCCGGTACAAGGCCCTGCCCCGGCCCGAGACCCTCGACCGGGCCGTGGCCGACCTCGCGGGCGAGCTGCACGCGCTGGGCGTGTTCAACATGCTGCTCACCGACAGCCGCACCCTCTACGCCCATTGCGGCAAGCGGCTCTGCTACCTCACCCGCTGCGCGCCCTTCGGTAAGGCCACCCTGATCGACGAAGACTGGCAGGTCGATTTCGCGCAGGAGACCACCGAGCACGACGTGGTGACGGTGATCGCCACCCAGGCGCTGACCCGGGACGAGTGCTGGACCGACCTCGCCCGCGGCGACGTTCTGACCCTCCGGGACGGAGCGGTGCGCCTGTTGCGACCGGCAAACTTAGCTTAAGTGTAGTTTGCCCGAGGGTGCATGCCCGCCGCCGATGCGCTAGAACGCCCGTAACAGGAGCGCATCGAACGGGCCTTCCCCTTGGTTCGGGCCGGTAAGCGATCCGCCTCGACCCATTCGGGACCACTGGTCGAGCCACGATGAGTTGACGAGCGCGATACGCATGACCCGCGACGACACCGACACCGTCCTGTCCCAGGAGGACGGGACGCGGGATGGCCGCCCGAACCTGGCCCCCGGCATCCGCACGCATCTCGGGGAGCACCTGCGCACCGTCTACGAGCGGATCGGCGAGGAGACGCTGCCGTCCCGCTTCGCCGATCTGATCGAGAAGCTCGAGGCGGCTCTGCGCGCCCGGGGCGAGGCGATCGAGCCGGAATTCCGCAACGGCCTGCTGGCCGCGGTCCCGTCCCTGCGCGCCTTCGCGCTGTCGCTGACCTCGAACCCCGCCCGCTCGGACGACCTCGTCCAGGACACCCTGCTCAAGGGCTGGCAGCACCGCGCGCGGTTCCAGCCCGGGACCAACCTGAACGCGTGGTTGTTCACGATCCTGCGCAACATCTTCTACTCGGACCACCGCAAGCGGGTGCGCGAGGTCGAGGATCAGGACGGGTCCTACGCGGCCCGGCTCGCCACCGCCCCGCATCAGGGCGACCGACTCGACGTCGAGGACCTTCAATCGGCGCTCGCCAAGCTGCCGCCGGACCAGCGGGAGGCCCTGGTGCTGGTCGGCGCCGAGGGCGTCTCCTACGAGGAGGCCGCGGCCATCATGGGCTGCAAGGTCGGCACCGTGAAGAGCCGCGTCAGCCGCGCCCGCGGCCGGCTGGCGGAACTGCTGGGCTACGACGAGGAGGATCTCGGCTCCGACCGGTTCATCCAGTCGGCCATGCCCAAGGACGCGTAGGACGGCGCCAGCCGTCAGCCGACGCGCTGCAAAAAAGCATGCATCCGATTCCGGAGATCGGGCGTTACCGGCCCGAGCTTCGCCGCGTCCACGCGGCGGAACGTCACGGAACGGAGATGTCCTGCATGACCTTCAAGACCCTTATCGCCGCCTCGGTCCTCGCCCTGTCGCTGCCGCTGGCCGCCCAGGCCCAGGGCACGATCCCCGGTGCCGAGCGCGGCGCGGCCGCCGGTGCCGATGCGGCCGGCCCGATCGGCGGGATCGTCGGCGGCGCCGTCGGCGCGGCCACCGGCACGGTGGGCGGCATCCTCGGCGTCGACATGGCCCCGCGCTTCCGCAGCTACGTCCGCGAGCGCAACGTCCGCTCGTACGACTACGACGGCCGCGTCGCCGTCGGCACCGCCCTGCCGTCCTCGGGCGTCACCTACTACGACGTGCCGTCGGAGTACCGGGTGCAGCCCGGCTACCGCTACACCGTGGTGAACGACCGTCCGGTGCTGGTCGACCGCGGCCACCGCATCGTCGAGGTGATCGACTGATCTGACGGGCCGGCCTCGTGCCGGCCCGGCGGGCCCCGGAGCCGTGCTCCGGGGCCCTTCTGTCTCCCGCGTCCGGCGCCGGCGCAACGCTTCATCCGACCGGCCGTTGAGATGCCGTTCGACCTGTGAGGCGATCATGAGCGACAATCCCACCGAACCGAGTGCCACCCTGCCCGAGCCGGTGCGCGATCACCTCGGCCAGCAGCTCCGCGGAGTCCTGCCGGTGGAGGCCGACAAGCCTCGCTTCCTCGGCGACGATCCCGTGCCGGAGGTGTTCGAGCCGCAGATCCGCCGGCTGGAGACGCGACTGAAGACCCACGAGGAGGGGACGGGCGCCGTCGGCCAAGCCCTCGACCAGATCCTCGACGCCCTTGGCGTCAACCCCGACGAGACCGACAGGCGCGGGGGCTGAACCTCAGACCCGCGGCTTGGCCGCCAGGATGTCGCGGATTTCGGTCAGAACCTTCACGTCCGCCGGCACCTCGTCGGGCTTCTTGGCCTCGGCGGTCTGCAGGCGGTTCATCCCCCGGATCACCAGGAACAGCACGAAGGCGACGATCAGGAAGTTCAGCGTCAGGGTCAGGAACTGCCCGTAACCGATGACGGCGCCTTGCTTCTTCGCATCCACGTAGGGCAGGCCGGCCTGCACCTTCGACGAGAGCGGGATGTAGTAGTTCGAGAAGTCGAGCCCGCCGGTGACCGCGCCGATCACCGGCATGAAGACGTCCTGCACCGCGGAAGTGACGATGGCCCCGAAGGCCGCGCCGATAATCACCCCGACCGCGAGATCGACCACGTTCCCGCGCAGCGCGAACTTCTTGAATTCCTCGAGCATTCGCGAATCCCCCCGTCGAATGCTGCCAAGGTAGGGGAGGATTCGGTGACGGCCAGCGGCCTGTTGGGCGGGCCGGCTATCGTCAGCGCCGCGCCCGGTGCCCGGGCCCCGACCCGCGCCGCGTCCTGAGGCCCGTCCTGAGGCGCCGGGGCGCAGCGGAGGCCGCGCGGGAGATTTCCGGCCAGGCGCGCCATCCCGGGAGCCCTCCCTCGAGGCCCGCTGACGCGGGCATGTCCCATGAGGGCGCGGAGTCGGCTCGGCCGACGGACCGGCCCTACTCCGATCCGGCCGGCAGGCCGGCGGCGGGCCGCTCCCCCGCGACGGCCGCCTGCTCGGCCTTGAGCCGTCGGCGGTACTGGGCGGCAACCACCGGGATGGTCAGCAGGTAACCGCCGCTCACCGCCACCAGCGCCTCGAAGGGGTAGCTGATCAGGAGGCCGAAGGCCGCGACCCCGAACAGGAAGATCGGCAGGACGAGGCTGCGCGGCACCCGCTTGCCCATGGTCTTGCCCGAGTAGGTCGGCACCGTGGAGACCACCAGCAGGGCGATGGCCAGCACGTAGATCAGGACCGCGGGCGCCGCCCAGCTCTCCAGGCCGAACCCCAGGAAGTGCAGGTAGAGCGGCAGCATCGCGGTGAGCGCGCCCGCGGGCGCCGGCATGCCGACGAAGAAGTCCTTCTTCCATTCCGGCCGGTTCGGATCATCCAGCATCGCGTTGAAGCGGGCGAGCCGGAGCGCCATGGCGATGGCGAAGATGAGCGCCACGATCCAGCCCATCGACTTCAGGTGGAACAGCACGAAGCCGTAGAGGATGAGCGCCGGGGCGCAGCCGAAATTCACGAAGTCGGCGAGGGAATCGAGTTCGGCCCCGAAGCGCGAGGTGCCCTTGAGCAGGCGGGCCACCCGGCCGTCGATGCCGTCCAGCACGCCGGCCACCACCACGGCGATGACGGCGGGCTCGAACTTGCCCTCGAAGGCGAGGCGGATCGCGGTGAGCCCGAGGCAGAGTGCCATCAGGGTGATCATGTTGGGCGCGATCATCCGGAACGGCACCGGCTTGAACCGGCGCGGGCGCGGCTCGTTCGGATCGGGCGCGAAGGGCGGGAAGAGATCGTCCATGGCCGCCTCAGATCCGCTTGAAGACCCGGACCGGTCCGCCGCCGAGGTCGGCCAGGACCGTCTCGCCCGCCACCGCCTTCTGGCCGAGACCCACCAGCACGGTGGACCCCGCCGGCAGGTAGACGTCCACCCGCGAGCCGAAGCGGATCAGGCCGAACCGCTCGCCGACGCCCAGCACGTCGCCCGCCGAGACGAAGCCGACGATGCGCCGGGCCACGAGGCCCGCGATCTGGACCACGCCGACGCGCTTCGGCTGGCCGGCATGGGCGGTCTCGATGACCATGCCGTTGCGCTCGTTGTCGTCGCTGGCCTTGTCGAGTTCGGCGTTGAGGAACAGGCCCGGCGTGTAGTGGATCTGGCCGATCCGGCCCGCCACCGGCACCCGGTTCACGTGGCAGTCGAACACGTTCATGAACACCGAGACCCGCAGGGTCGGCACCTGCGGCAGGTCGAGTTCGGGCGGCGGCAGGACGGTGGCGATGAGGTTCACGCGTCCGTCGGCGGGGGAGATCACCAGCCCGTCCGCCACCGGGGTGACGCGCTCCGGATCGCGGAAGAAGTAGCAGACCCAGAGAGTGAGGATCAGGAAGATCCAGCCGAAGAACTGCGAGAAGTAGCCGGCCAGCACCGTCAGCACGATGCCGATCAGGATGAAGGGGTAGCCCTCCTTGTGGATCGGCACGAGCGTCCGGCGGATCGTCTCGATCAGGTCTGTCATGGGTTTTCGGACTCAACGGCGCCGCGACGGGCGGACAGGTCGGACGCGCGGATGGCAGCCCGCCGGGCCGGCGTCAACTTTCCGAGGGTCGCGGGCGCTCGCGCAGTCGGTTCCGGAGCGGCGCGAAACGCCTCCGCTTCACCGCCGCCGCCTCGACGAAGCGGCGGCGACGGCCTAGGGCAGACCGACCGGCCACGCCGACGCGGAGATCCCGGCTGGTTCTCCGCCCCGGCCGGGAGCGCGCGGCCGGGCGCCAGGACAGGGACACCGACATGGTCGCACGCATCGCCCTCCTCGGCCTCGGCGCCATGGGCCATCCCATCGCCCGCAACCTCGCGGCCAAGCGCGGATCCGAGGCCGAGACGATCGTCGCAGTGGATGCCGATCCGGCCCGGCTCGCCGGACTCGACGCGCCCGGCCTCGTCGCCACGGCGGATCCGGGCGCGATCGACGGCGCCGCGGTGCTGTTCCTGTGCCTGCCGAACGGCGACGTGGTCGAGGCGGCCCTGTTCGGCCCCGGCGGTGTCGCCGAGCGTCTGGCGCCCGGGGCCGTCGTGGTCGATCTCAGCACCATCGCGCACGCCAAGGCCCTGGCGATCGGCCGGGCCCTGGAGGCGGCGGGGCGGCTCTTCATCGATGCCCCCGTCTCCGGGGCGCCGGCCGGCGCGGAGGCCGGGACGCTGACCGTCATGTGCGGCGGCGACGCCGCCGCCGTCGCGCAGGTGCGCCCGCTGCTAGAGCGGATCGGCACCAGCATCCTCCACATGGGGCCGGTCGGGTCCGGACAGCTCACGAAGACGATCAACAACGTGCTCTACGACATCAACATCGCGGCGCTGGCCGAGGTGCTGCCGATGGCGGTCGCCATGGGGCTCGACCCCGACCAGGTCGCCCAGGTGGTCACCACGGGGACGAGCCGGAGCTACGCGTCGCAGTATTTCGTGCCCCGGATCCTGCAGGGGCGCTTCGAGGAGGGCTATCCGATGGGGGCCGCCTACAAGGACCTCGTCGCGGCGGCGGCGATCGCGGCGGAGAACGGCTTTCCGATGCCGGTCACGGCGGCCGCCACCGCCACCTACCAGACGGCCCTGCGCCAGGGGTACGGCGACAGGGACAAGGGCGCGATGGTGCTGCCCTTCGAGGATCTGCTCGGGGTCACGGTCCGGTCGCGGGACCGGACGTCCTGAGGACCGCCCCCGGGACGGCTTGTCCCCGCCTACTCCGCGGCCTCTGTCTCCGGCACGGCGCCGCGCCCGACCCGGGGCGGCACCACCGGCGCGTCGGCGCGCTGCAGCACCTCCAGGGCGGCGTCGGCCTCCCGCTGGCGGTCCCAGAGCGCCGCGTAGACGCCGCCGGCCTCCAAGAGCGCGGCATGGGTGCCGCGCTCGACGATGCGGCCGTGGTCGAGCACCAGGATCGCGTCGGCGTTGACCACCGTGGACAGCCGGTGGGCGATCACCAGGGTGGTGCGGCCTCGGCTGACCCGGTCCAGGGCCGACTGGATCTCGGCCTCCGTGAAGGAATCGAGCGCCGAGGTCGCCTCGTCGAGCACGAGGATCGGCGGCGCCTTCAGGATGGTCCGGGCGATGGCGACCCGCTGCTTCTCGCCGCCCGAGAGCTTCAGGCCGCGCTCGCCCACCGGGGTGTCGTAGCCCTCCGGCAGGCTCGACACGAAGCCGTCGATCTGCGCGAGCCGGGCGGCCTCGCGCAGCTCCGCGTCGGTGGCGTCGGCGCGGCCGTAGCGGATGTTGTAGCCGATCGTGTCGTTGAACAGCACCGTGTCCTGCGGGACCATGCCGATCGCCGCCCGCAGGCTCGCCTGGGTCACCGCGGCGATGTCCTGACCGTCGATGCTGATCCGGCCGGCCGACGGCTCGTAGAACCGGAACAGCAGGCGCGAGAGCGTCGACTTGCCGGCCCCCGAAGGACCCACCACCGCCACCGTCTGGCCCGCCGGGATCTCGAAGGAGACGCCCCGCAGGATCGGCCGCTCGGGATTGTAGGCGAAGCGCACGTCCGCGAACCGCACCGTGCCGCCCGCCACGGCGAGGGGCGCCGCGCCCGGCCGGTCGGCGATCTCGGGGTTCTGCCCGAGGATGCGGAACATGTCGTCGATGTCGATCAGCGCCTGTTTGATCTCGCGGTAGATCATGCCCATGAAGTTGAGAGGCATCGCGAGCTGCACCAGCATGGTGTTGGCCAGCACGAAGCCGCCGATCGTGGTGCGCCCCGCCAGGATGTCCCGGGCGGCGAGCCACATCACCGCGGTCATGCCCAGCGTGAAGATCACCGCCTGCCCGGCGTTGAGCACCGCCAGCGACACGTAGGTCTGCGTCGAGGCCTTCTCGTACTTCGCCATCGACTCGTCGTAGCGGGCCGCTTCCCGGCGCTCGGCGCCGAAATACTTCACCGTCTCGTAGTTCAGCAGCGAATCGACCGCCTTGGTGTTGGCGTCGGTGTCGGAGGCGTTCATCCGGCGGCGGATCGCGATCCGCCACTCCGTCGCCTTGTAGGTGAAGGCCAGGTAGGCCGCGACCGTCAGGAAGGCGGTCGCCGCGTAGGTCCAGCTGAACTCGTAGGCCAGCACGCCGAGCACCAGCACGAACTCGACGATGGTCGGCACCAGGGTCAGCACCATCAGGCGCGACAATTCCTCGATGCCGGCGCGGCCACGCTCCAGCACCCGGGTCAGGCCGCCGGTCTTACGCTCCAGGTGGAAGCGCAGGGACAGCCGGTGCATGTGCTCGAAGGTCTGGAGCGCGAGGCGGCGCACCGCGTGCATCGCCACCTTGGCGAACAGCCCGTCGCGCACCTGGGTCAGGGCCGACATGGCGATCCGCGAGACGCCGTAGAGGGCGATCAGCAGCATCGGCGCGGCGAGCAGCCCCGTGGGCACCGGCGTGCTGCCACCCTCCTGCCCGCCGACCGCCGCGACCAGCGCGTCGGTGATCCACTTGAAGGTGAACGGCGTCACCATGGTCACCAGCTTGGCGGCGAGCAGCAGGCCGAAGGCCAGGAAGACGCGGCGCTGCAGGTCCGGCCGGCCGTAGGGCCAGAGATGTGGCCAGAGGCGCCGATAGGTGGCGATCAGCCCGGGGCGCTCGGCATTGGCCGGCCCGGCCGGGGGATTCGGCCCGGCCAGAGGCTTCGGCCCGGCCGGCGGTGTCGGCCCGGCCGGGCGCGCGGTGGTGTCGGTCATGAGGGTTCTGTCGGGCGGGGTGTCGTGAGCCCCGCATATAGGCGCGCGGTCGCGCGGGATCACCCGCGCTGCGCGCATGTCCCCGTCTCACCCCCGCCAGAACGGCTTCCGGATCTCCGCGCGCACCTGCCACGGTTCGAGGCCGACATCCCGCATCTGGTCGGGATGGAGCGCGGCGAGCGCCCGCCGGGTGTGGATCCGGCACAGCCAGATCTGGAGCGCGGACGGCCGCGCGGCGGCGCGGAGGGACGAGGGGGACTGGAACAGGCTGACGGCGGTCATCGCGGACGATCCGGTGGCGGGGGTGCAGTCCGGCCGGGATTGCTGGCGGAGAATTGATCCGATACACATCTCGGATCAATCGAAACATTGACCTCGGAGCAATAATGTCGCCCGCGGATTTCCGATCGGTCGCCGACGCCATCGCGGCCGACATCGCGGCTGGCCGGCTGCGGCCCGGCGAGCGGCTGCCGCCGCAGCGCGACTTCGCCTATGCGCGGGGCATCGCGGTCTCGACGGCGAGCCGGGTCTACGCGGAGCTGGCGCGCCGCGGCCTCGTCACCGGGGAGGTCGGGCGGGGCACCTACGTGCGGTCCGAGCCGGGCCGGGTCGGGCCGCTCCAGCCGGAGCCGCCCGCGGCGGCCCTCGATCTCCAGCGGACCCATTCGCGGCTGCCCGAGCAGGAGGCCGTGCTGTCGGAGACGCTGGCGGCGCTCGCCCGCAGCGGTGCCGAGATCGGGTTCAGCCAGTACGGGCCGGCGGGCACGGCCCGGGCGCAGGCGGTCGCGGCCGGGTTCCTGGCCCGTGCCGACTACGCGCCCGACCCGGCCGACATCCTGTTCACCGGCAACGGCCGGCAGGCGCTGGCGGCGGCCCTCGCGGCGCTGGCGGGGCCGGGCGAGCGCATCGGCTGCGAGCCGCTGACCTATCCGGTCGTGAAGGGCATCGCGGCCCGCCTCGGGATCACCCTGGTGCCGGTCGCCATGGACGCGGAGGGGATGTGTCCCGACGCCCTCCTCCAGGCCCACCGGGCGGCGCCGCTGAGCGGCGTCTACATCCAGCCGACGCTGCAGAATCCGCTGGGCGTCACGATGGGGCCGGCCCGGCGCGCCGACCTCGCGCGCCTCCTCGAGGGGACCGGCCTCACGGTCATCGAGGACGCGGTCTACAGCTTCCTCGCCGACGCCCAGCCCCTCGCCAGCTTCGCGCCGGACCGGACGATCCTGATCGACAGCCTGTCGAAGCGGGTGATGCCGGCGCTGACCGTCGGCCTGATCGCGGCGCCCCCGCACCTGACCGACCGGCTCGCGGCCTCCGTCCGCCAGGGGGCCTGGACGGCGCTCGGATTGTCGCTGGCTGCCGGGATGCACTGGATGGCGGGCGGCTCGGCGGCCGCGCTCGCCGCCGCCAAGCGCCGGGACGCCACGGCCCGGCAGGTCATCGCCCGCGCGGCGCTGTCGGACCTCCGGGTGGTCGGCGATCCCCACGCCTACCATCTCTGGCTCGAATTGCCGGAGACGTGGCGGGCGGAGGCCTACGCGGCGGCGGCCCTGCGCCAGGGCATCGCCCTCCTCCCGGCCTCGGCCTTCGCGGTCACGCCGGGCTACGCGCCGAACGCGGTCCGCCTCGCCCTCGCGGCGCCCGCGCGGGAGGACCTCGACCAAGCCCTGCGCCGCCTGCGGCGGCTGGCTTTCGCGGGGGACGACCAGGTCGTGGAGTGAGGGCGGCTCAGCCCCGCTTGCCCGTCGGCAACACGAAGATCTGGCCCGGGTAGATCAGGTCCGGATCGCGGATCTGGCTCTGGTTGGCGTCGTAGATCACCGTGTAGCGCTCGCCGCGACCGTAGGCGCGCTGGCTGATCCGCCAGAGATTGTCGCCGCGGCTGATCTTGGCCGTGCTGATCTCCGGCACGAACACCGCCCCGGCCCGCACCGGCCCCGCGGCATCCGCCGCGAGGTGGCTCGTGTCCGGACCGCGGGGCGAGTCCGGGGCGGGCGCGGAGAGGGCCGACGGGGTCCCAGGGGCATTCCCGGGCGCATGCCCCGCTGCCGTTCTTCCACCCTCGCGGGCGCCCGCCCTGGGGTGGCCCGCGGCGGTTGCCGTCGCGGCGGGCTCCTGGGCTGCGACCTGCGCCGGATCCGGCACCGACAGCGGGACCTCGGCACGGGCCGCGACCTTGCCGGTCGACGGATCGATCTGGTCGATCCGCACCTGGTACTGGCCGGGCTTGATCCCGCGCCCGATCGTGAAGCTCGCCCGTCCGTCCGGGCCGATGCTGCCCGGGGCGATCAGCGTCTCGTTGAGGTAGAGCCGGATCGGGGCGCCCGGAACCCCGGTCGCCGTCACGAACAGGCGGCCGTTGCCCTGCACGTCCACGCTGGCGATCCGGGTCGGCTCCGCTGCCCCCGCGCCGGGCGTCCCGGGGCGCGCGGCGGTGGCGACCTTGCCGCCCGCGCCGGACGCTGATGCGGGGGCGTCGGGCTGCGACAGGACCACGGTCGGCGCGTCCGGAGCCGTCAGGGCCACGAGCGGTCGACGGTCGCGGCCGGGAGCGACCGCCACCGCCACGCTCTGCTGGGAATCGGCGGCCCGCCCGTCCGGGGCGGTCATCCGCAGCCCGAGCACGCTGGATCCCGCCGGCAGCGCCGGCGGCACGATCGCGAACTGCCCGTTCGCGTCGGCCGTCGCGCGGGCCACGGGCTTGCCGTCGACCAGCATCTCGACCACGGCGTGCGGCGCTCCGCGCCCGGCCACGACGGCGTCGCCGTTCGGCTCGACCCGGACGATGTCGAAGCGCGGGGTCTCCGCGGCATCGGGGCCGGCCATCCTGCCGGAGGCGTCCGGAGCCGGGACGCGCCCGTCCTGCGGGGCCTGCGACGGTCCGGTCCCACCGGCAGGCGTGCCGGGTTTCGCGTCGCCCGGCCGGATCTGCGTGGGCCGGATCTCCGTGGGCCGGATCTCCGTGGGCTTTGCGTCGCCGGGCTTGGTCCCGCCGGGCTTGTCGTCGCGGAAATCGATGGTCGGATCGACGCGCCCGGCCACGGTGCCGGGATCGGCGAGACCACGCAGGGTGCTCTGCGGCGCGGCGGCAGGCGGGGCGGCCTCGTCGCGGCCGGTGAGCCGCCGCAGGGACTCGCCGCCGAACAGGGCCAGCACGAGGCCGAGGCCGCCGAGCAGGCCGGCGAGCGCCAGGACGAGACTGCGCCGCACCCGTCCCGACATCGCCACCATGGCCTCCCCTGATCCCGCCGCCGAGCGGCCCACCCGCCCGCGTGAAAAGCGTCGACGGCACCGCCCATAATACCGTACATGGTCGCGACACCAAGCCGTCCCGCCGCTCAGACGGGTGAATCCCGCGCGACTTCAGCAGTTTGGCGCGTGGAGCGCCGGACGCGGAGCTTCTTCCGGACGGCTCGCAACGGACGCGCGAGGAGGGCGCCGGATGGCTCCGGTGAGGACAGTCTGTGTCTATTGCGGCTCCGGCTTCGGCCGGGATCCCGCCTTCCGCGAGGCCGCGGAAATCCTCGGTACGGCGATCGCGCGGGCGGGGATGCGCCTCGTCTACGGCGGCGGCGACGTCGGCCTGATGGGCACGGTGGCGCGGGCCGCGCTCGCCGCCGGCGGCCACGTCACCGGCATCATCCCGGACTTCCTGCAGGCGCGCGAACACATGCTGGCGGAGGTTCAGGAGACCGTGGTGGTGCCCGACATGCACACCCGCAAGCGGCTGATGTTCGAGCGCTCGGACGCCTTCGTGACCCTGCCGGGCGGCATCGGCACCCTGGAGGAGCTGGTCGAGCAGCTGACCTGGGCGCAGCTCGGGCGGCACCGCAAGCCCGTGGTGCTGGTCTCGGTGGCCGAGTTCTGGGCGCCGCTGCTCGCCCTGTTCGAGCACATGCGCGGCCACGGCTTCATCCGCGAGGGGCTCGATCTCAGCTACCTCGTCGCCCGCGAGGCGGACGCCGTCGTTCCGCTGCTCCGCGACGCCGGCCACGAGCCCGATCCCGAGGCCGAGGACATCGTCCAGCAGCGGATGTGACGCGGATCGGGCGGCGGGGCCGCCCGAACGCCCCGGGGACGGTGCGATCAGGCCGCGCGCACGTCGGAGATGAAGCGCTGCACCTCGGCGTCGAGCCGCTCGGCGTGGCCGGACAAGGCCGACGCGGAGGCGAAGACCTGGGCGGCCGCAGCGCCGGTCCCCTCGGCGGCATCGGCCACGCCCGTGATGGTGGTGGTGACGGCGCCGGTGCCGGCCGCCGCCTCCGCGACGTTGCGCACGATCTCCTGCGTCGCCGCCGATTGCTCCTCGACCGCCGTGGCGATGCTGGTGGCGACGCCGTTGATCTCGCGGATCCGGCCGGTGATCGCGGTGATCGCCGCCACCGCCTCGGCGGTGGCCCCCTGGATCTGGCCGATCTGCGCGGCGATCTCCCCGGTGGCCTTGGCCGTCTGGTCGGCCAGCTCCTTGACCTCGGCGGCGACCACCGCGAAGCCCCGGCCCGCCTCGCCGGCGCGCGCCGCCTCGATGGTGGCGTTGAGGGCCAGAAGGTTCGTCTGCCCGGCGATGGTCGAGATCAGTCCGACCACGTCGCCGATCCGGGTCGCCGCGGCGCTGAGCGCCTGCACGGATCGGGCGGTCCGGTCGGCCTCGCTCACGGTGCCCTGTGCCAGATCCGCCGAGCCGGTGACCTGCCGGCCGATCTCGGACACCGACGTGCCCAGCTGCTCGGCCGCCGAGGCCACGGCCTGGACGTTGGTCGAGGCCGCCTCGGCCGCCGAGGCCACGGTGGCGGTCTTCATCGCCGTCTCGTTGGCGGTGTCGGTCATGCTCTGGGCGGTGGCCCGGAGCTCGGCCGCGGCCTCCGAGACCACCCGGATGATTCCGCCGACCGTGCCCTCGAACCCGTCGGCGATCGCCCGCATCGCGGACCTGCGCCGCCCCTCGGCCTCGCTGCGCGCCGCGTTGGCCTCGTCCTCCAGGGTGTGGGTGCGGATGAGGCTGTCCCGGAACACCCGGGCGGAACGGGCGGTCTCCCCGATCTCGTCGGAGCGTCCGGTATAGGGGATCGCGACGTCGCTCCGCCCCTCCGCGATGGCCAGCAGGACGTCGCCGATCCGGCGGATCGGGCGCGAGACGCCGAAGATCATGAGCAGCGCGGAACCCAGCACCACGGTGAGGCCGAGCAGCCCGATGGCCAGGCCGCGCCAGCTCGCCGTGTCGGCCTGGGCCAGGGCGGCCCCCGTCGCGTCGGCCGCGAAGACCTGCGCGTTCTTGGTCGATTCGCCGATGGCCGCGTCGGCGTTGGCCTCGACGTCGCTGAGCGTCCTGCGCGCCGCCACCCGGGGCGCGAGCCGCGTCTCCGTCAGGTAGGCCCGCGCCTGGCTCGCGTGGCGCAGCAGACTTGCCTGCGTCTGCTTGAGCACGTCGGGCTTGAGGGCGAGGGCGATGGGGCCGTCCAGGCCCGCGGCGGCGGCGCGCGCGAGCGCGTCGATCCCGCTCAGGGACGCTTCGTCGATCGCGTCCGCGGGCGCCGATTCGAGCGTGTGCAGCGTGTCGCGCATCCTGGCCATGGCGAGTTGCGCGCCCTCGATCCCCTTGAGGATCGCCTGCTCGCGGCCGATCGCCGCGATGTTGCCGACCATCGTCTGCGCGCTGAGCCACTGGTTGGCGATCATCCCGACGACCAGCAGGCAGGCCGTGACCGCGGCCAGCGTGACCTTCGCGCCGATCTTCAGTTTGAGCGCCATGCGTCCATTCCCCCGTTTCGCGCGGAGTCTGGCTAAAAACCGCGGAGAAATCATCGTGTTTTTGTTGTGAGTCCGTACAAATCTGAACACATGCCCTCTTGGTGCAGATTTATGCGGCCATTAGTCCGTTTATATCGCTCATATAGTAAAATATAGCTTGCCTATATTGGTTTCGTTGAGAGCACGGCTTCGGATATGGAGGGCTTGAGCCGTCGAAAACGGCTCGGCCCCGCAACGCCGGCGGTGCGCCCGGTCCGGTACGCTCGGTCCAGTGCGCACTGGAACAGTCCTCCCTCCCCTGAGGTCGGGGGCGTCGGCCGCGCCGGCCGCGCCGGGATTTCGACGGCGGTCCGGTGTATGAGGCCGCGCCGACCGAGCCGGCCGGAAGAGGAAGCCCCAGGATGCGCGTCCCGACCCTCGCGGCTGTGCCGCTCGTCCTGCTGGCCGGCGCAGGCTTCGCGGCCGAAGGACCGGTCCTCCAGACCCTGGACTACGCCAACACCCGCTATTCCGACCTCGACCGGATCGACGCCGGCAATGTCGGGCGCCTCAAGGTCGCCTGGACCTTCTCCACCGGCGTGCTGCGCGGGCACGAGGGCGCGCCGATCGTGATCGGGCACCTCATGATCGTGCACACCCCCTTCCCCAACGTGGTCTATGCCCTCGACCTGGACCAGGGCGGGAAGATCCTGTGGCGCTACGCCCCGCGGCAGGACGCGGGCGTCATCGCCGTCATGTGCTGCGACACGGTCTCCCGCGGGCTCGCCTACGCGGACGGGCGGCTGTTCCTGCAGCAGGCCGACACCACGGTGGTGGCCCTCGATCCGGAGACCGGGCGGGTGCTGTGGTCGGTGAAGAACGGCGACCCGGGCCGGGGCGAGACCAACACCGCCACGGTCCTGCCGGTGCGCGGCAAGCTGATCGTCGGGCTGGCGGGGGGCGAGTACGGGGCGCGCTGCCACGTCACGGCCTACGATCAGGCCAGCGGGAAGCGCCTCTGGCGCGCCTACGCCACCGGGCCGGATGCCGACATGCTGGTCGATCCGGAGCGAACCACCGAGCTCGGGCGCCCGATCGGCCGGGATTCCTCCCTGAGGAGCTGGGAGGGCGACCAGTGGCGGACCGGCGGCGCCTGCAGCTGGGGCTGGTTCTCGTACGACCCGGACCTAAACCTCGTCTATTACGGGACCGGCAATCCCTCGACCTGGAACCCGAACCAGCGCCCCGGCGACAACCGCTGGGCGCAGGCGATCATCGCCCGCGACGCCGATACGGGGATCGCCCACTGGGTCTACCAGATGACGCCCCATGACCAGTGGGACTACGACGGCGTCAACGAGATGATCCTCACCGAGCAGGTGATCGGCGGCGGGCCCCGCAAGGTGCTGACCCATTTCGACCGCAACGGCTTCGGCTACACCCTGGACCGGGCCACCGGCGACCTGCTGGTGGCGGAGAAGTTCGACCCCACGGTCAACTGGGCCAGCCGGGTCGAGATGGATCCGGCCGCGCCGGGCTACGGCCGGCCAGTGGTCGACAGGCGCTACGCGCCGGGCGAGGCCGACGAGGACGAAGCCACGAAAAATATCTGTCCCGGGGCGCTGGGCGCCAAGAACCAGCAGCCGGCGGCCTACTCGCCGCTGACCCGGCTGTTCTACGTGCCGACCAACCACATGTGCATGGATTACGAGGCGTTCCGGGTCACCTACACGCCCGGCCAGCCCTATGTCGGCGCGACGCTCACCCTGCACCCGCCGGAGGGCACCGACCGGACCGGCGCGTTCATCGCCTGGGACGGCGCCAAGGGCCGGATCGCCTGGACGATCCCGGAGCCGTTCTCGGTCTGGTCGGGGGCGCTCGCCACGGCGGGCAACGTGGTCTTCTACGGCACGCTGGAGGGCTACCTGAAGGCGGTCGATGCCCGGGACGGGCGCGAGCTCTACCGGTTCAAGACGCCGTCCGGCATCGTCGGCAACGTCACCACCTACCTGCACGCCGGGAAGCAGTACGTGGCGGTGCTCTCCGGCGTCGGCGGCTGGGCCGGGATCGGTCTGGCGGCCGGGCTCACCGACCCGGCCGACGGTTCGGGGGCGGTGGGCGGCTACGCGGCCCTGTCGCAGTACACGGCGCCGGGCGGGCAGCTCACGGTGTTCGAAGTACCGGATCCGGCGCCGCCGGCCGCGCACTGACGAAGTCCACGAAGGCGCGCAGCGGCGCCGGCAGGAGCCGCCGGCCCGGATAGTAGAGGAACGGTCCGGAGAAGGCCTGCCACCAGGGCTTCAGCACCGGTTCCAGGGCGCCGCTGTCGAGAAGCGGCCGCAGCCAATCCTCGAACAGGTGGACGATCCCGGTTCCCGCGACCGCGGCCGCGACCGCGAGGTCGCTGGCGCCGACCCGCACGATCAGCGGCCCGGACGGATCCACCCGGACGATGTCGCCGTCGCGCTCGAACTCCCAGGGGGCCGTCAAGGCGCCGCTCGGGAACCGGCCGAGCAGGCAGGCATGGTCCAGAAGATCCCGCGGATGGTCCGGCCGGCCGCGCCGGTCGAGATAGGCCGGGGCGGCCGCGGTGGCGAAGCGCTGCCGCCGCGGGCCGATCGGCACGGCGATCATGTCGAGCTCCAGCCGCTCGTCGTAGCGGATGCCGGCGTCGCAGCCCGCCGCCAGAACGTCCACGAACCCGTCCTCAACCACCACCTCCAGGCGGATCTCCGGATAGGCCGCCAGGAAGGGCGGCACGAGCGCCGGCAGCACCAGCCGGGCGGCGCTCAGCGGCACGTTCAGCCGAAGCATCCCGGCCGGCCGGTCGCGGAAGCCGTTCACCACGTCGAGGGCGGACTCCACCTCGGCCAGCGCCGGCCCGAGCCGGTCCAGCAGGCGGGCGCCGGCCTCGGTGGGCGCGACGCTGCGGGTGGTGCGGTTCAGGAGGCGCACGCCCAGGCCCGCCTCCAGCCGGCGCACGGCCTCGCTGAGGCTCGACGCGCTCGCTCCGCCGGCGCGGGCGGCCTCGCGAAAGCCGCCGGCCCGCGCCACGGTGACGAAGGCGGTGAGGTCCGACAGATCCTGGGTCATCGTTCGAGAATCCGCACGGCCCGTGCCGATTGTCACGGCTTATCCGCGCAAACGGTGACGTCTACATCCGGGTCGCCAACAGGAGATTCGCCATGACCGATATCGCGCAGACCGGGACGTTCCAGCTCGGCGACCGGACCGTGAAACGGCTCGGTTACGGAGCCATGCAACTCGCCGGACCCGGCGTGTTCGGGCCGCCCAGGGACCGCGCCGCCGCCATCGCGGTGCTGCGCGAGGCCGTGGCGCAGGGCGTCGATCACATCGACACCAGCGATTTCTACGGACCGCACGTCACCAACCAGATCATCCGCGAGGCGCTGCATCCCTATCCGGACGACCTCGTGATCGTCACCAAGGTCGGCGCCAAGCGCGGGGCCGATGCCTCGTGGAACCCGGCCTTCTCGGCCGAGGAACTCACCCAGGCGGTCCACGACAACCTGCGCAACCTCGGCGTCGACGCCCTCGACGTGGTCAACCTGCGCCTGATGTTCGATGTCCACGGCCCCGCGGAGGGGTTGATCGAGGCGCCGCTCACGGTGCTGGCGGAGCTGCAGCGGAAGGGGCTGATCCGCCGGATCGGCCTGAGCAACGCCACGCCGCGCCAGGTGGCGGACGGGCGCCGGATCACCGAGATCGCCTGCGTGCAGAACCAGTACAACCTCGCCCACCGGGGCGACGACGCCTTCATCGACGATCTGGCGGCTGCCGGCATCGCCTACGTGCCGTTCTTCCCGCTGGGCGGGTTCAGCCCGCTCCAGTCGGACACCCTGTCGGAGGTGGCGGCCGGGCTCGGCGCGACGCCGATGCAGGTGGCGCTGGCGTGGCTGCTGCGCCGGTCGCCCAACATCCTGCTGATCCCCGGGACGTCCGCCCTCGGCCACCTGCGCGAGAACCTCGCGGCGGCGGACCTCGCGCTCCCGGACGCCGCGATGGCGGCGCTGGATCGGATCGGCGCGGCGTGAGGGACGAAGGTCCAAACCGCGCCCTCATCCTGAGGTGCGAGCGCAGCGAGCCTCGAAGGAGCCCTCCAGCCGGCCGCGATTCCTGAAGGTCTCCTTCGAGGCCTCCGCTGCGCGCCGGCACCTCAGGATGAGGTGACTGGGTGGGATGGGGGTGCCTACTTCGCCGTCATGCCGGCCAGCATGGGGCAGCCGCCCTCGCTCATCGGGCGGAACGCCTGCTCGGCCGGGATCGTCTCCAGCACCTTGTAGAGGTCCCACTCGCCCTTCGATTCGGACGGCGCCTTGGCCTCGAACAGGTACATCGGGTGGATCTTGCGTCCGTCCGGCCGGATCATGCCCTTGCCGAACAGGGGATCGTCGGTCGGCATCTCCTTCATCTTGGCGACCACGGCGGCGCCGTCCTTGGCCGAGTGCAGGGCCTCCACCGCCTTCAGGTAGTGCAGCGTGCTGGCGTAGACGCCCGCCTGGTACGAGGTCGGCTTCTTGCCGGGCATCCGCTTCTCGAAGCGCTCCGCGAAGGCGCGGGTGCCGTCGTTGAGGTCCCAGTAGAACGAGGCGGTGAAGGCCAGCCCCTGCGCCACATCCAGGCCCAGCGAGTGGATGTCGGTGATCGCGATGAGCAGGGCGGCGAGGGTCTGGCCGCCCTGGCGGACGCCGAACTCGTGCGCCTGCTTGATGGCGTTGGCCGCGTCCAGTCCGGCATCGGCGAGCCCGATCACCTGCGCGCCCGATCCTTGCGCCTGGAGCAGGAACGAGGAGAAGTCCGGGTTCGGGAACGGCGTGCGCACGCCGCCGACGACCGTGCCGCCGTTCTTCTCCACGACGGCCTTGGTGTCCCGCTCCAGGGCGAGGCCGAAGGCGTAGTCGGCGGTGATGAAGTACCAGCTCTTGCCGCCGCGCTTGAGGATCGCCTTGCCGGTGCCGTTGGCGAGCGCCGCGGTGTCGTAGGTCCAGTGCACCGTGTTGGGCGTGCAGGCCGGGCCGGTCAGGTCCGCGGTGCCGCCGCCCGAGTTGATGAAGGCCTTGTTCTTCTCCTTGGTGATCTGCGCGATGGCGAGCGCCACCGAGGAGGTCGGCACGTCGAACACCGCGTCGACGCCGTCGCGGTCGTACCATTGCCGGGTGACCGAGGCGCCGACATCGGGCTTGTTCTGGTGGTCGGCGGAGACGACCTCGACCTTCAGCCCGTGTTCCTCGGGCTTGAAATCCTCGACCGCCATGCGGGCGGCCACCACCGAGCCCTCGCCGGTGGAGTCGAAATAGACGCCGGAGCGGTCGTTCAGCACGCCGATCTTCACCGGCACGAGGTCGGCCGCCAGCGCCGCGCCGGCACCGAGCGCGCACAAGGTTCCCAGCAGCCGCGCGGTGAGGTGGCGGACCGTCATGTTTCTCTCCCTGCTGTTCTCGAACGCGGCAGCGTTGATCGCCGCTCGCGGTCTCGGAAGGCAGAGTATCCGCGGGGCATCGCGGCTGATACCGGCGCGGGTGAGGATGCGGGCGTTCCGTCAGGGGCGGGTTTTCCTGTCCCGCGCAGGGGATCGGGAGATGCGCGGCAGGCGCGCGGGCCACCTATCCCCGCGGCGCCAGCCCGAAGATCGCCCGCGCCTGATCGGGCGTGGCCGGTTCGCGATCGATGTGGGCCAGCAGGCTCACGGCCTTCTCCACCAGGGCGGCGTTGCTCGGCGCGAGCGTGCCGCGGGACAGGTACAGGTTGTCCTCCAGCCCGACCCGGACGTTGCCGCCCATGCCGGCCGCCACCGCGAGGATCGGGAACTCCGCCCGGCCGATGCCGAAGGCCGACCAGACCGCGTCCTCCGGCAGCCGGGCCCGCATCGCCACCAGGGCCTCCGGGGTCGCCGGCGCCCCCCAGGGGATGCCGAGGCAGATCTGGAACAGGGGCGGCCGCGCCAGGTGCCCCTCGGCGATCAGGTGCCGGGCCAGCTCGATCTGGCCGAGGTCAAACACCTCGATCTCCGGCTTCACCCCCGCGTCGCGGATGTGACCCGCCATCGCCCGCAGGTGGCCGGGGGTGTTGAGGAACAGGTGCTCGCCGAAATTCATCGTGGCGACGTCGAGGGTGCAGATCTCCGGGCGCAGCGCGCCGACATGCCGGGTGCGGGCCTCCGGATTCACGAAGGTCGTACCCGGGCCGGCGACCGCCGGGTCGGGGTCGCCCGGCACGAACCGGCCCCCCGCCCCGGTGGTCAGGTTGAGGATGACATCCGCGTTCCGCTCGCGGATCCGCTCCATCACCTCGCGGTAATGGGCGAGTTCCATGCTGGGCGCGGCGGTCTCGGGGTCGCGGACGTGGATGTGAACCACGGCCGCCCCGGCGGCGGCGGCCTCAAGGGCCGATTGCGCGATGGCCTGCGGGCTCACCGGCACCGCCGGGTTCTTCCGCGGCGTGTCGAAGGAGCCCGTGAGGGCGCAGGTGATGACGGTGGTGCTCGACATCCGTGTGTTCCCCAAGCGTCAGATCGCCCCGCCGTCGACCGTGATCGTCTCGCCGGTGATGTAGGCCGCCCCCGCGGCGAGGAAGAAGATCGTCTCGGCGATGTCCTCCGGCCGGGCCATGCGGCCCAGCATGGTGCGGCCCACGGTCGAGGCCTTGCGCTCCTCCGACCAGGGCTCGGTCCAGGGCGTTGCGACGAGGCCGGGCGCCACCGCGTTGACCCGCACGTCGGGCGCCAGCGCCCGGGCGAGGCTGCGGGTCAGGTTGATCAGCCCGGCCTTGCTGGCCGAGTAGGCCACCGACGAGCCGCGCCGGCCGAGCCCGGCCACCGAGGCGGTGTTGACGATGGCGCCCCGGCTCGCCTTCAGCGTCGGGGACGCGGCCCGGGCGCAGCGGAACGGCCCGAGGAGGTTCGTCGCCAGGATCGTGGCCCAGAACTCCTCGGTCATCGCGTCGAGGTCCTCGAAGGCGATGGGCGTCGTGGTGCCCGACGTGCCGGCGTTGTTGACCAGCACGTCGAGGCCGCCGAGCCGCTCGATCCCGGCCGCCACCATCGCCTCGGCGGCGCCGGGCGCCGACACGTCGCCGGGCAGCGCGACCACCGAGAGCCCCGCCCCGGCGAGCCGGGCGGCCTCGTCGGGGCCGCGGGCGTCCCCCGGCAGGTGGTTCAGCGCCACCGCGGCGCCGTTGCGGGCGAAGATCTCCACCGTCGCCAGCCCGATCCCCGACGAGGCCCCGGTGACGAGGATGCGCCGTCCCGACAGATCCGCCCCGATCATGTGCCCTCCATCCGGCCGATCCCGGCCATGGCCGCCTTGAGCGCCAGGAGCTTGCGGTCGCGCTCGCGGAACAGGTCCGCGGGTTCCCGGCCGCCCCAGTCGAAATAGCCCCTGCCCGCCATCACCCCGGTCCGGCCCTCGGCGCAGAGGGCGTCAAGGGTTTCGGAGCGGGTGCGCGGCGGCGGCGGCGCGTAGCTGCCGTTGGCCAAAGCCCGCTGCGTCAGCTCCAGCCCGGTGAAGTCGGCCTTGGCGAGGTGGCCGAGGATCGGGATGCGCAGGGAAAGCCCGTGGATGATCGCGTCGTCGATGTCCTTCGGCGCGGCGACGCCCTCGTCGAGGAGCCGGAACACCTCGGCGCTGATCGCCTGCTGGATGCGGTTGGCGACGTAGCCGGGGATGAAGCGCTTCAGCACGATCGGGACCTGGCCCAGGCCGCGCACGAGGTCGTCCATCGCGGCGACCACCGCCGGGTCCGTGCCGGGCCCCGGCACCACGTCGACGAGGTCGACGATGTAGGGCGGCGTGTACCAGTGCAGGATCAGCGCCCGCGCCTGCCGCGCTTCGGGGATCAGCGGGAAGACGTCGAGGTAGCTGGTGTTGCTGGCGAGGATCGCGTCGGCCGCGCAGAGCCGGTCGAGCTCCGTGAACAGCGCGCGCTTGGCCTCCGGGTTCTCGGTGATCGCCTCGATCACGAGGCCCGCGCCGGCCACCGCGGCGCCGAGCTCCGCCTCGACCCGGACGGCGCCGGCCAGCCGGTCGGCATCCCAGCCTTCGGGCGCGGCCCCCGCCGCCCGCAGGGTGGCGAGCGCCGAGGCCATGAGGGTCGGCACCCGGGCGCGGGTCTCGGGGCTTGTGTCGGTGATCCGCACGGCATGCCCGTGGAGCGCCAGCACCAGGGCGATGCCGTGCCCCATCAGCCCGCCGCCGACGATCGCGATCTCGCTCATGGCCCGCCCTCCGTTCGCCGGGCGGAGAAGCCCACCCACGTCCTCATCCTGCGGTGCCGCGCAGCAGCCTCGCCGGCGGCCCCCCGCCAGCCCGGCGGCTTCTGGAGCCCCCCTCCGACGCGTCCGCCGGGCGTCGGCACCTCAGGATGCGGGCGCCGATGGGACCGAACGGGCATGCTCCCCTTCCCTCACACCGTGGCGATCGGGGTCGTCGGCGAGCCGACCGCGCCCGGCAGGCGCAGGGGCGGAGCGGTGAGCAGGAAGCGGCTGCGGCCGTTGGCGCGCAGCCACTCGGCCAGCGGCGTCAGGTGCCAGAGCTCGCCGAGATTGACCCCGAGCTTGAACAGGCAGTGCTCGTGGAGCGGCAGCGTCGCGCAGCAGGCGGGGCCGGGTCCGGCCGGGTAGGCCTCCACCGCGTAGTTGTCGGCGATCAGCGCGCACAGGCCGGTGCGGGTGATCCAGTCCAGCAACCGTGGATCCCGGCCGTCCAGTCCCGCGCAGAGGTTGTGCACCCGCGTCGGGTCCGGCGCGCCGCCCATGGCGATCAGCCGCTCGGCGAAGCCCGTGTGCAGGCAGACCATGTCGCCGGGCTCGACCACGACGCCGTCGGCCTCCAGGATCCGGGCGAGCTGGTCGTAGCCGACCTTCACCTTGGCGTCGCCGAGATGGGCGCGCAGGTCGATCATCACGGCCCGGCCCTGCATGCCGGTCTCGGCCAGGCGCTCGATGCCGAGCCGCTTCGCCCGGGACGGCTGGTCGGCCGCCGCGGCGCTCTCCGGCCCGACGATGTCGTGCCCGCCCCGGAAGCCGTTGTAGAAGGTGGGGCCCGCCCCGGTGCCGTCCGCGTCGAAGAGCGAGCCGACATGGGCGAGGGAATCCCACTGCGTCGAGTATTGCAGGTGGATCAGCGCCCGGTCGTCGCAGATCACGTCGGTGGCGCCGTCGACCTCCTCGCAGACCGGGAAGTTCATGTTCGGCCGGCCGTTGGCGCGGCGGGTCGGGGTGATCTGCGGCGGGTGGCGGCGCGGATTGAGGACGTTGCCGCCCGGCAGGTCCAGCGGCAGGCTGAGGCAGAAGGTGAGCCCTTCGCGCACCTCGGCCACGCCCTGCCGCACCTTCTCGGGGGTCAGCAGGTTCAGGCGCCCGCGCTCGTCGTCGGGCCCGAAATCCCCCCAGGTCGAGCCCTCGGGCCGCCGGGTCCAGCGCAGGCTCATGGGGTCCGTCCCCGGCGGGGCCGGGGGCCGCGGCCCGGGATGGTCCCGGGCGCGGCCATGCGTGCGTTCCTCACCTGTCCGCGCCCTTCTGCGAGGCCGTCCGGTCCGCGCGTCGCGGATCTGCCGGGAACCTAGGCCCGCGGGGCCGGGCTCGATAGTCCCGATGCGGACAGGGCGGCCCGCGTGAAACCCGCGGCGGATCTCGGGGCCGAGCCCGGTCGGGCCGCATCCCGGTGCGCGACAGCGCCCCGATGCACGGTGATCGGGTGATCCTGTCCGACCCATGATGATGAAGGGCCCGCTTCAGCGGGCGTCGAAGGAGTCATCCAGGGATCGCCGCGCCATCCGGAGCGCCCCTTCGAGGCCGGCGCTCCGCGCCGCCACCCCCGGATGAGGGAAGGGCTGGAGGATCGCCACCGGCCGCCTCGGTCCCGTGTACCGTGGCGCCGCACCCGGGCTCGGATCCGGGTCCCGGGCGCCGAACCGGAGCCCGCCTCGGCGGAGAGCGCCTAGTCCTTGCGGAGCAGCGGCTCGGGTGCCGCCGCCGCGCTCGCCACCGGGAAGGGCACGATCACCCGAAACCAGCCCCGGGTCTCCTCGTTGTGCTGGCGCTGCCCGGCGGCGTTGAGGGTGTCGCGCGCGACGATCTCGCGCGTCACGAAGGTCTGCAGGATCACGCGCCCGAAATCGTAGCCGACGAGGCCGCCGGCCGCGATGTACCCGTCCCGCTGGAAGCGGCTGAACAGGCGGTCGCGGCGGTTCACCGGCAGGTCGGTGTAGCCGTACGCCACGGCGCCGATCTCGAACTTCCCGAACTTCTTGGTGGCGGTGAGATCGAGGTTGATCTGGTCGGCCACCGGGATCGGCCCGATCGCCGTCCCGACGGTGCCGCCGAACCGGCCATGCGCGTCGAAGGGACGGTTGTAGGTGAGGATGGCCGAGAGGTTGAGGCTGCCGTCGCCCACGTAGGTGGCGGCGACGCGCTGGGTCAGCGTCGCCGACGCGGATTGCGGCAGCAGCGGCGTGCCCCGGAGGCCGAGCCCGAGCGAGCCGCGGTCGCCGTACGGCAGGTAGGCGCCCGCGATGTACGACACGCCGAGGCCGCCGCCGAGGTTCCACGCGAAGATGTTGCCGAGGAACGGCGTGTAGAAGGTGCTGACGTCCCGGTTGGGGACCGGGGCGGGGAAGTGGGTGTTGATGAACACCGACGGGAACGCGACCACCGGCTCGACGCGCGCACCAAGAATCTTGAGTGGCGACGCGTAGATCAGGAACAGGATGTTGACGCCCACCTCGGCGGCGTCGCGGCGGTCGGCCCGTCCCCAGCTGAACGTGTCGAAGGCGTAGAATCCCTCCGGCAGCGGCAGGCCCGGCGCGAGGCCGACCTGCTCTCCGGGCTGGGTCACGGCGGCGGCGTGCGCCTGGCCGGTCACGGCCAGGAACGGGGCGGTCAGCGCCAGTGCGGCGGTCGTTGTACGTCTGAGCATGGCGCCCCTCCCGTCCGATGCTGCGCGGCGCCCTGCGGCCGGGCTCGGTCGGGAACGGACGCGACACCATCTGGCTGTGCCGAAGCTGGGCTCCGATGCGGACGGGGCGCTCGCGCGGGCCCGGAGCCGCCGGCGGTTGCCGGAAACGCGGTGCGGGTTGCCGGGGCGCAACAATCCCGGCGGCGGAAATCGCGCAGCCAACGACTCGCCGGAAACGTCACCCGCCCCGGACCGGCCGGCCCTTGTGATCCGTCGAGCCCCGGCTACAGTCCCCCCAAGCCTGCGAATAAAGAATGCGGGCACGACGAGAGGAAACGCCGATGTCCGAGCCCGCGCGCGCAGCCTCCCGGCGCGTCCCGATCCGGCGCATGCTGCCCGCACTGCTGGCGACGGCTTCCCTGCTCGCGGGGCCGGCGCACGCCGCCGACCCGATCAAGATCGGCGTGATCGCCGAGGCGCAGTCCGTGGCCGGGGCCTCGATCCCGCAGGCCGTGCAGCTCGCCGCCGACGAGATCAACGCCCAGGGCGGCATCGACGGGCGCCAGATCCAGGTCGTCACCTACGACGACAAGTCCTCCGCCTCCGACGCGGTCCGGGCCTTCCAGCGGGCGGTCTCCGAGGACAAGGTCAACTTCGTCATCGCCAGCTACATCTCGGAGGTCGTGCTGGCGCTGATGCCCTGGGCGGCCCGGCTCAAGACGCCGATGATCACGCCGGGCGCGGCCTCGAACGAGATCAGCGTCGCGGTCCACAAGGATTACGCGCGCAACAAGTACACCTTCCACGGCTACCTGACCTCGCACGCCCTGGCGCAGGCGGTCTGCGACTCGGCCAAGGAGGTGCTGGTCGAGAAGCTCAAGGCCAAGACGGCGGCGATCATGAGCGAGGACGCGGCCTGGACCCGGCCGCTCGACGCCGCCTACCAGGAATGTCTGCCGAAATCCGGGCTCAAGGTGGTGGAGCACGTCCGCTTCTCGCCGGACACGGGCGACTTCACGCCGATCTACAACAAGATCGAGGCGGCCAAGCCGGACCTGATCGTCACCGGCATCGCCCATGTCGGCGTGCAGCCGACCGTTCAGTGGCAGAACCAGCAGGTCCCGATCGCCATGACCGGCATCAGCGGCCAGGCGACCTCCTCGACCTTCTGGGCCAACACCAACGGCGGCACGCAGGGCGTGCTGTTCGACAGCGTGGCGCTGCCGGGCGTGGCGCTCACCGAGAAGACGATCCCCTTCGCCGAGGCCTTCACCAAGCGCTTCGGCGGGGCGCCGTCCTACGCGGGGTACATGGCGTACGACGCCACGTACTACACCGCGGAGGCGATCCGGCGGGCGGGCTCCACGGAGGCCGACAAGCTCGTCGATGCCCTGGAGAAGACCGACTACGTCGGCACGGTCGGGCATCTCAAGTTCTACGGCAAGGACGACCCGTTCACCCACTCGATCCAGTACGGGCCCGGCCTGATGACCAGCGTCCTCGGGCAGTGGCAGAACGGCAAGCAGGTGGCGATCTGGCCGGCGGCGACCGCCAACGGGGCCATGATCCTGCCCCCTGCGGTGAAGGCGGTGGTGCAGTAGGCCGGGGCGGGAGAGCGCGGTGATCGGCCTCCAGATCCTCGTCGATGGCTTCGCCATCTCGGCCCTCTACGCGCTCGGCGCGATGGGCTTCACCCTGATCTTCGGCGTCTCGGGCGTCCTCAACCTGACCCACGGCGCCCTGATGGTCATGGCCGCGGTGGCGGCCTGGGCGGCCTCCGCGCTGTTCGGGCTCGGCTCCTACGCGGGCGCGGCGATCGGCATCCTCTGCGGGCTCGCGGGCGCCCTCGTCACCTACTTCGCGGTGGTCGCGCCGATCGAGCGCAGCCGGGCGATCCCGCGGGAGGAGAAGGAGATCTTCGTCCTCACCGGCACCCTGCTCTGGGGGATCATGATCCAGGAGCTGGTGGCCTACTTCTTCACCGACAATCCCAAGACCGTGCTGCCGATCGTCGAGGGCGTGGTCGAGATCGCCGGGGTGCGCACGCCCAAGAACGAGCTGTTCACCGCGGTGATCTGCTGGGTGGTGATCGCCCTGCTCTGGCTGTTCGTGAACCGGGCGCGGGCCGGCAAGGTCCTGCTCGCCGCCTCCATGAACCCGCGCGGCGTGACGCTGCTCGGCCACGACATGGGCAAGATCTACGTGGCGGTCTGGGCGATCTACGGCCTGCTCGCCGGCATCGCCGGGGTGCTGCTCGGGATGTTCCTCGGGGTGTCGTCGTATTCCGTGGGGCCCCTCACGGCGAGCGCCTTCTCGATCGTGGTGCTGGGGGGGCTGGGCAGCGTCACCGGCTCGCTGATCGCCGCCTACGTGGTCGGCTACCTCGAGACCGCCACCGCCTACCTGGTCTCGCCGGCCTACCGGGTGATCCCGGCCCTGCTGCTGCTGGTCGCCGTCATGTACCTGCGCCCGCAGGGCCTGCTGGGGCGACGGTGATGTGCGGGTCCGGCATCCCCGTGTCCGCCGGTCGCGCGACGAGCCCCCTCTCCCGCCCGGGAGCGCGGACCCGCCCCTTGTCCGTACCGCTTCGGGCACTCGGAATCGTAATGGTCGACCCTGGTCTGGCTCATCCATGAAGCTCCTCACCACCCCCGGCTTCTGGATCGCGATCCTCGCCGTCCTGGCCGCCGCCACCCTGCCCTGGTGGGTGTCCGGCTACATCCTCGGCCTCCTGACCATCGCCTACTATTTCGGCGTGTTCTCGATGGCCTGGGACCTGCTCTTCGGCTTCGCCGGCGAGGTGAATTTCGGCCCGACCTTCCTGATCGGGCTCGGGGCCTACGGCGCCGGCATCCTCAACAACCGCTACGAGCTGCCGATCCCCTACTGCCTGGCGGTCGGGACGGTGCTCGCCGTGGTCGGCGGCCTCGCCCTGGCGCTGCCGGCCCTGAAGGTCCGCGGCCCCTATTTCGGGCTGATCACCCTGGTGGCGGTCCTGCTCCTGCAGAACATGATCGTGGTCTTCTCCGGCCTCACCGGCGGCGAGATCGGCCTGACCGTGCCGGACGTCATCTCCATCGACGCCGACACCAACTACTGGCTGGCGCTGGGCTTCATGGCGGTCTCCGGCCTGATCCTCACGGCCATCGCCCGCTCCCCCGCGGGGCTGATCCTCCAGGCCGCCGGCCAGGATCCGGTGGTGACCGGGGCGCTCGGCTTCAACGTCGCCAAGCACAAGCTCGCGGCCTTCGCGATTAGCGCCGCCTTCTCGGGCCTCGCGGGCGGGCTGGTGGTCTTCTACATGGGCACCGCCTCGGTCGGCACGCTGATCAACACGTCGGTGGGCGTGCAGGTGATCATCGCGGCGGTGCTCGGCGGCCGGCGCACCATCGTGGGCGCGGCGCTCGGCGCCGTGTTCCTGATCGCGGCGGGCGAGCTGCTGCGCCCGCTCGGCGGCCTGTCGACCTTCGTGGTCTCGGCGGTGGCGCTCCTCGTGATCCTGTTCGTGCCTTCGGGGCTGCTCGGCCTCGCCTCCCTCAGGAGCGCCCGATGACCGTCGCCGTGAGGCCCACGCCCGCGCTGGCCGCAGCGCCGGTCGCGGCCGAGCCCTGCCTGACCGTGCGCGGCCTGACCAAGCGCTACGGCGGCCTCGTCGCCGTCAAGGACATCGACCTCGACCTGCGGCCCGGGGAGATCCTCGGCCTGATCGGCCCGAACGGGTCGGGCAAGTCCACCGTGATGAAGCTGATCATGGGGCTGGAGCGCCCCAGCGCCGGCTCGATCCGCCTCGACGGCACCGAGATCGGCGGGATGCCGGCTCACCGGGTGGCGCGCTCCGGGATCGGCCTCGTGTTCCAGCACGCCCGCCCGCTCCAGCGGCAGACCGTGCTGGAGAATATCAGCCTCGCGCTCCTGCCCGACAGCCTGATCCGATTGGCCGCGGATCCGCACGTGGCGCGGCGCGCCAAGGAAATCGCCGAGCGCGTCGGCCTCGGCGCCGTCGTCGACCGGCGCCCCGGCACCCTGCCCTTCGCGGATCTGCGCCGTCTGGAGCTCGCCAAGGCCATCGCCCGCGATCCCCGGGTGGTGCTGGTGGACGAGCCCTTCGCCGGGCTGACCGGCGGCGAGGTCTCGGCCTTCTCCGAGCTGATCCAGGGGTTTCGCGACGAGGGCAAGGCCGTGCTCCTCGTCGATCACAACGTGAAGAGCGTCGCGGCCATCGTGGATCGGGTCTTCGCCATGTATCTCGGCGAGCGGATCGCCGAGGGCTCGGCCGAATCCGTGATGGCCGACCCCACCGTGCGCCGGGTCTATCTCGGCGGCAGCATCGAGACGGCGGCCCGGCCCGAGGCGGCGTTCAAACCCGATTCGCTGCTCACCGTCGAGAATGTCGACGTGCTCTACGGCAAGGCGCAGGCCCTGCGCAGCGCCGCGATCCACGTCCACGAGGGCGAGTTCGTCTCGGTGGTGGGTCTGAACGGCGCCGGCAAGACGACGCTGTTCAACGCCATCTCGGGCCTCGTCCCGCATACCGGTACGATCCGGTTCGACGGTCAGGATCTCTCCCGGATGAAGCCCGCCGCCATCGCGCGCGCCGGCATCGTCCAGGTGCCCGAGACCCGCGAGCTGTTCGGCGACCTCAGCGTGCGCGAGAACCTCGACCTCGGCGGCCAGCATTTCCCGAAGGCCGAGAGCGCCAAGCAGCGCGACTGGCTCTACGAGCTGTTCCCGATCCTGAAGGCCCGCGAGGGCCAGACCGCCCGCACCCTGTCGGGGGGCGAGCAGCAGATGCTGACCATCGCCCGGGCGCTGATGATGCGCCCCCGCCTCCTGATCCTCGACGAGCCGACGCTCGGCCTCGCCCCGGTGATCCTGGAACTGCTGTCGAAAGCCCTGGAGAAGCTGCGCCAGACGACGCCCATCACGGTGCTGCTCGGCGAGCAGAACGTCACCTTCGCGCTCCCGCACGCCGACCGGGTCTACGTGCTGGAACAGGCGCGGATCGTCTGGGAGGGACCGCCGCAGCGCTTCGCCAGCGAGATGGGATCGGCCTATCTGTGAGGGCCGGATGATTCCGGTCCGTCGCGGCTTGCGCGTGCAGGTCGGGACGGCGCGCGGGTTCCCTCTCCCGGGCGGGAGGGGGGACAGGGTGAGCGACCGGGCCTTTCCGGACCGCGCGCAGCCCGCAGCCCAACCCCCTCCCGCGCGGGCGTGGGGGGCCGTTGCGCCGCGGCGCGGGGCCGTCGGAAGGTGGGTCACCGGCTCGTGCAAGCTTGGCGCGCTCGCCCGGCAGACAATACCCTAGGGAGCGGACGCCGTGGACTTCAACCTCTCCCAGTCCCAGACCCACTGGCTCGGGCGCGTGCGCGCCTTCATCGCCGACGCGATCGTGCCGGCGGCCGCCGCGGTGGCGGCGGAGCGCGCCGCGAGCCGTGCGCCCGCCCCCACGATGGAGCGCCTCAAGGAGAGGGCCCGGGCCGAGGGCCTGTGGAACCTGTTCCTGCCGCCCTCCCCCGGGCACGACACGGATGCGTATCGCGGCGCCGGCCTGACCAACCTCGACTACGCCCTCTGCGCCGAGGCGATGGGCCGGGTCGGGATCGCCTCGGAATGCTTCAACTGCGCGGCGCCCGACACCGGCAACATGGAGGTGCTGCACCGCTACGGCACCGCAGCCCAGAAGGACCGGTGGCTGAAGCCCCTGATGGCGGGCGAGATCCGCTCGGCCTTCCTGATGACCGAGCCGGAGGTCGCCTCCTCGGACGCCACCAACATCGCCACGTCGATCCGCCGGGACGGCGACCACTACGTCATCGACGGCCGCAAGTGGTGGTCGACCGGCGTCGGCGATCCGCGCTGCCGGATCGCGATCCTGATGGGCAAGACCGACCCCGAGGCGCCGCGGCACAAGCAGCAATCGCAGATCCTGGTACCCATGGACACGGCCGGCGTGCGGGTGGAGCGGCTGCTCCCGGTCTTCGGCTACGAGGACGCCCCCAAGGGCCACGGCGAGGTGGTGCTGGAGAACGTCCGCGTGCCCGCCGAGAACCTGATCCTCGGCGAGGGGCGCGGCTTCGAGATCGCGCAGGGGCGGCTGGGGCCCGGCCGCATCCACCATTGCATGCGCACGATCGGGGCCGCCGAGGTGGCGCTGGAGGCCATGGCGCGCCGGCTCGTGTCCCGGGTCGCCTTCGGCAAGCGGATCTCCGAGCAGTCGGTCTGGGAGCAGCGAGTCGCGGAGGCGCGGATCGACATCGAGATGACCCGCCTCCTCTGCCTGAAGGCGGCCGACATGATGGACAAGGTCGGCGCCAAGGGCGCCAAGCTCGAGATCGCCATGATCAAGGTCGCGGCGCCCCGGGTGGCGCTGAAGGTCATCGACGACGCCATCCAGGCCCATGGCGGGGCCGGCGTGTCGGAGGATTTCGGGCTCGCCAGGATGTACGCCCATATCCGCACCCTGCGGCTCGCCGACGGGCCCGACGAGGTCCACAACCGCTCGATCGCCCGGCTGGAATTCGGGCGCTACACCAATGCCCGTCCGGGCGCCGAGGAGCCGGAGCGCGCATGAGCGACGCCGATGTCTTCTCGGGCGTGAAGCCGGTCGAGCCGCGCCACCGGATCGACGAGGCGCGGCTCTCCGCCTGGATGACGGAGCACGTGCGCGGCTTCTCGGGCCCGCTCACCGTGCAGCAGTTCCGCGGCGGCCAGTCGAACCCGACCTACCGGCTCGACACCCCCGCCCAGGCCTACGTGCTGCGCCGGAAGCCCTTCGGCCCGCTCCTGCCCTCCGCCCACGCGGTGGAGCGCGAGTTCCGGGTGATCGGCGCCCTCTACGGCGAGGGCTTTCCGGTGCCCCGCCCCTTCGCGCTCTGCGAGGATCCGGACGTCATCGGCGCGGCCTTCTACGTGATGGAGGCGGTGGGCGGCGCCGTGCACTGGGACGGGGCGCTGCCGGGCCTCGACCCCCATGTCCGCCACCGGCACTACGCCGGCATGATCGCCACGCTGGCGCGCCTCCACGCGATCGATCCGGAGGCGGCCGGGCTCGCCGATTACGGCCGGCCCGGCAACTACTTCGCCCGGCAGGTCGACCGCTGGACCCGCCAGTACCGCGCCGCCGAGGACGGGCGCCTGGAGGATGTCGAGCGGCTGATCGCGTGGCTGCCCCGCACCGTGCCCGAGCAGCAGGGCGCCTGCGTGGTCCACGGCGACTACCGCCTCGACAACCTGATCTTCTCCCGCGACGGCGGCGTCAGCGCGGTCCTCGACTGGGAATTGTCGACGCTCGGCGATCCGCTGGCCGATTTCAGCTACCTGCTGATGCAGTGGGAACTGCCCGCCGACGGGCGCAGCGGGCTGCGCGGCCTCGACCTGCAGGCGCTCGGCATCCCCACCCGGGACGAGGCGGTGGCGCTCTACTGCCGGGCGGCGGACCGGACGAGCCTGCCCGACCTCGACTGGTACTTCGCCTACAACCTGTTCCGGCTGGTCGGCATCCTCCAGGGTGTGGCCGCCCGCGCCAAGGCCGGCAACGCCGCGAGCGAGCACGCCTCCGCCATGGCGGCGCGGGTGCCGAAACTCGCCGCCGCGGCCTGGGGCTTCGCCGAGCGGGCGGGGGCCTGACGTGGATCGCGGCGTGGACCTCGGCGTGGATCCCGGCATGGATCTCGCCGGCCGCGTCGTCGCCGTCACGGGGGCCGCACGGGGGATCGGCCGGGCGCTCGCGGTCGCGGCCAAGGCCCGCGGCGCGACGATCGTAGCCCTCGACCAGGACGCGGCCGGGGTGGAGGCCGTGGCGGCCGGGCTCGGCGGCCAGGCCTTCGCGCTCGACGTGGGCGACGCCGCGGCGGTCGTCGCAATCCTGGCGCGGATCGAGGCCGAGATCGGCCCGGTCGCCCTCTATTGCTCCAACGCCGGCATCCTGGAGCGCGATCCCGATCCGGATCTCGCCACCTCCGCCGATCCGGAGAGCTGGGCGCGGTCCTGGGCGGTGAACGTGATGGGCCATGTCCACGCGGCGCGGGTTCTGGTCCCGCTCTGGCGCCAACGGGGCGGGGGCGCGTTCCTGGGCACCGTCTCGGCGGCCGGGCTACTCAGCCAGATCGGCAGCGCCACCTACTCGGCCACCAAGCACGCGGCGCTGGCCTTCCTGGAGCATCTCGCCATCGCGCATGCCGAGGACGGCATCCGGGTCGCCGCCCTGTGCCCGCAGGGCGTCGACACCGCCATGCTGGGGGCGGCCAGCGCGGCCGCCCGCGACGGCGTGCTGCCGCCCGGGGCCGTGGCCGAGGCCGCCCTCGACGGGCTGGCATCGGGGCGCTTCCTGATCCTGCCGCACCCGCAGGTGGCGGCGTATGCCCGCCGCCGGGCCGGGGATCCCGAGCGCTGGCTCGCCGGCATGGCGCGCCTGCGCCGGGCGATGCGGGCGGAGCCGGACTCGTGAGGATGGGCGGCTTCGGGCGATCCGGTCGGCCGTTTCGTGGGGCGCGGGTCCCCTCTCCCGTGGGGGAGCGGGACAGCGTGGGGGATCGGGTCTGTCCGGGCGGCGCGCACCCCGCACGCCAACCCTCGCCCGGACGGGAGCGGGGGTGCGTCGCGACCCTGACCGGCCGACGCGCACCGATCGAAGGTCTTGGAATGAGGGTGGAGGCCCTGCGCCGCACCATCCGGAGCAGAGCTGTGCCATGTCCCTGTTCGATCTGACCGGCAAGGTCGCGCTGATCACCGGCTCCTCCCGCGGCATCGGGCGGGCGATCGCCCTGCGGATGGCCGAGCACGGCGCCCGGGTGGTGATCTCCTCGCGCAAGCGCGAGGCCTGCGCGGCGGTCGTGGCCGAGATCGAGGCCGCGCACGGGGCCGGCCGGGCCGTGGCGATCCCGGCGAGCATCTCGGTGAAGGCAGAGCTGGAGGAGCTCGTCGCCGAGACCGAGAACCGGCTCGGTCCCGTGGACGTCCTGGTCTGCAACGCCGCGAGCAATCCCTATTACGGGCCGCTCGCCGAGATCTCGGACGCCCAGTTCCGGAAGATCCTGGACAACAACGTCCTGTCGAACCACTGGCTGATCCAGAAGGTCGCCCCCGGCATGATCGCGCGGCGGGACGGCGCGATCGTCATCGTCTCCTCGATCGGGGCGCTGAAGGGTTCGCCGGTGATCGGCGCCTACAACGTCTCGAAGGCCGCCGACCTCCAGCTCGCCCGCAACTACGCGGTGGAGTACGGTCCGGCCAACGTGCGCGTGAACTGCCTCTGCCCGGGGCTGATCCGCACCGATTTCGCCCGCGCCCTGTGGGAGGATCCCGAGATGCTGGCCGCCACCACGGACGCCGCGCCTCTGCGCCGGATCGGCGAGCCCGACGAGATCGCCGGCGCGGCCGTGTTCCTGGCCTCCCCGGCCGGCCGGTTCGTCACCGGACAGGCCCTCGTCGTCGACGGCGGCGTGACCATCGCCCGATGAGCGCCGATTCCCGCATCCCCGCCGGCTGGCCGGCCCTGCCCTTCCGCGACGCGGAGGCGCGGCTCACCGCCCCGGGCTCGCACTTCGAGATCGCGACCACGCCGATCCGCGGCGTGCCGACCCGGATCTGGGTGAAGGCCCCGCCGACCCTGCGCGACCTGTTCCGGATCGCCCAGGGCCACGGGGACAGGACCTTCGTGGTCTACCGCGACGAGCGCGTCACCTTCACGGGCTTTTCCCGCGCGGCGACCGCGCTGGCGCGGGCGCTCACGGCCGCCGGGATCGAGAAGGGCGACCGCGTCGCCATCGCGATGCGCAACCTGCCCGAATGGCCGGTGAGCTATTTCGGCGCGCTCCTCGCCGGGGCGATCGCGACGCCGCTCAACGCGTGGTGGACCGGGCCCGAACTCGCCTACGGGCTCCGGCATTCCGGGGCGCGGGTGCTGATCGCCGACGGCGAGCGCTTCACCCGGATCGCTCCGCACCTCGGCGAATGCCCGGCCCTGCAGCGGGTCCTCACCACCCGGATGGAGCCCGATCCCCGGGCGACCCCGCTCTCCGACCTCGTCGGCCCGCCGGCCGACTGGGCCGGTCTGCCCGACGCGCCCCCGCCCGACATCGCCCTCGGTCCGGAGGACGACGCGACCCTGTTCTACACCTCGGGCACCACCGGCCAGCCGAAGGGCGCGGTCGGTACCCACCGGGCGGCCGCCACCACCGTCATGGCCTATCCCTACTCGGCGGCCCGCACATACCTCCGCCGGGGCGAGAGCCCGCCGAAGCCCGATCCGTCCGCGCCGCAGCGGGTCGCGCTGCTGGTGATCCCCCTGTTCCACGTCACCGGCTGCCACGCGAGCCTGGGCGCCGCGCTCTACGGCGGACACAGGCTGGTGATGATGCATCGCTGGGACGCGAGCGCGGCCCTCGACCTGATCGAGGCGGAGGGCTGCACCAGCGCGGGCGGCGTGCCGACCATCGCGTGGCAGCTCGCCACGGCGGCCCGGGAGGCCGGGCGGCCGCTGCCGAGTCTCGACGCGATCACGTACGGCGGCGCGCCCGCGGCCGGCGACCTCGTCCGGACCCTGGGCGCGGTTCTGCCGCGGGTCGTCCCCGGCACCGGCTGGGGCATGACCGAGACCTCGGCGACCTTCACCCATCACCAGGGCGAGGATTACCTCGCCCACCCCGATTCCTGCGGGCCGCCCCTGCCGGTCTGCGAGGTGCGGATCGTCGATCCCCTCGGGGAGGCGCTGCCGCCCGGCGCGGTCGGCGAACTCTGCGTGAAGGGCCCCAACGTGGTCCGCGGCTACTGGAACGACCCGGACGCCACCGCGGACGTCTTCTCCGAGGGCTGGCTGCGCACCGGCGACCTCGCCCGCGCCGACGCGGAGGGGTTCCTGACCATCGTCGACCGGATCAAGGACATGCTGATCCGCGGCGGCGAGAACATCTATTGCTGCGAGGTCGAGAACGCCCTCTACGCCCATCCGGACGTGATCGACGCCGTGGTGCTGCCGGTCCCCCATCCGACGCTGGGCGAGGAGCCCGGCGCCATCGTGGTGCTGGCGGAGGGGGCGGCGACCAGCCCGGAGGCGATCCGCGCCTTCGCGGCCGAGCGGCTCGCAGCCTTCAAGGTCCCGGTGCGGATCGTGGTCTGGGACGGGCTCCTGCCCCGCAACCCGGCCGGGAAGGTCCTGCGTGCGTCCCTGCGGTCGATCTTCGCGGAACCGTCCGATCAGTACGGCTCGCCCCCGTCGTCGGGGCGGTAGACCCGCAGGGTCCGGCCATCGGGGAACTGCACCGTCCGGCGGCGCACCACGAGGTAGCCGGCGGCCTGCGCGCTGCTCAGGCGGTCGAGGCGCTCGTCGGTGTAGCCGGGCATGTAGCCGGGCATGTAGCCGGAGCCCGGGCCGTACCCGTAGGCGCGGTAGCGCGCGTAGGCCTCCGCGGGCGGGCGCGGCGGAGCGGCGGCGACGAATTGCGGGTCCCGGATCGCGCGGACGGACGCGGCGGCGCGGGCCGGGCGCGCCGTCGCGGCCAACCGCTTGGTCGCCCGCGCGGACGTCGGCGGGGATTTGTGCGCGGCCTGCCGCACCGGCGCACGGCGCGCCGCCCTGCGCTCCGCGGGGGCCGGCTGGGCGGTCCGGGAGATGGCGGCGGGCGTAGGTGCGGACGTGGCTGCGGACTTGGCTGCGGCAGGGGTCGTGGCGGCCGCAGCCGGGGCGTTCCGGTCGGCGGGGGGCTTGCCGGCGGCCGGCTTGTGGGTCGGCGGATCCGTCCAGGTCGTCCCCTGCGCGGGCTCGGCGGAGGCGCCTCCGAGACCGAGGATCAGCATGAGGGCTGCGAGATTCGTTCGCGCACCGTGCGGCATGGTGCCCTCCTGAGGTCGCGGCGCATCTGTCAGGTCCGCGGGGCGACGCAACAATAGATCGAACGGCGACGGAGGGGAATCGCGCCGCTCGATTTACCGGGGGCCATTTGAAGACTTGTCCTGCGATGATGAACCGGATCGGCGCCGCGGAACTCGCGGCCGCCGGCGCGGTTGCCTCGCCATGTCCCTTCCTGCCGATGCGTCCTCCGGCTCCCGCCCCGGCCTGCGGGTGAGCGTCGACCTCAACCTGTGCCAGGCCTACGCCCAGTGCTGCTACTCGGCGCCACGGCACTTCCGCATCGACGGCCACGAGGCCCTCTTCTACGATCCTGCTCCCGCCGCCGAGGATCGGGCCGACATCGAGCGCGCGCGCGTCGCCTGCCCGGTCCAGGCGATCCGGGTCGAGGATCCGGAGCGCGGCGCCTGATGGCGCAGACCCCTTTGCGCGCCGTCATCGTGGGCGCAGGTCTCGCGGCCCTGCGCGGGGCCGAGGCGCTGCGGGAGGCTGGGTTCACCGGCACGCTGACGATCGTCGGCGATGAGCCCTGCCGCCCCTACGATCGGCCGCCGCTCTCGAAACACGTCCTGGCCGGCGCCATCCCGGCCGACGCCACCACCCTGCCGGGCAGCCTCGGCCTCGACGCGGACTGGCAGCTCGGCAACGCCGCGACCGGCCTCGACCGGGAATCCCGGACGGTCCGGCTGGCGGACGGGGGCACCCTCCCGTACGACCGCCTGCTGATCGCCACGGGCACCCGCGCCCGCCCCTGGCCGAACCCGCACGAGGGTCGGCTCGCGGGCGTCTTCACGCTCCGCGGGCGCGACGATGCCGCTGCCCTGCGTCGGGCGTTGGCGGCGGGCCCGAAGCGCGTGCTGGTGATCGGCGGCGGCTTCATCGGCTGCGAGGTCGCGAGCCTGTGCCGGCAGCTCGGCCTGCCCGTGACCCTGGTGGAGCCCGGCCCGACGCTCCTGGCGCGCGTCCTCGGCAGCACGATCGGGGCCTTCATCGGGGCGATCCACGAGGGCCACGGCGTCGACCTGCGCTGCGGCCGCGAGGTCGAGTGGCTGGAGGGGGCGGAGGGGCGGCTGGTTCGCGCCCACCTCGTCGACGGCGCGCGGATCGACGCGGACGTCGCCGTCATCGCGCTGGGCGCCGTGCGCAACACCGCGTGGCTGGACGGGTCCGGCCTGTCGGCGGATCCGGGCGGGGTCGATTGCGACGCGGAGGGCCACGTGCTCGACGCGGCGGGACGGCCCGACCCGTGCATCGCCGCGGCCGGCGACGTCGCGCGGTTCCCCCACCCGCTCTACGACGGCCAGCGGGTGGCCCTGGAGCATTGGAGCCACGCGGTCGCGCAGGGCCTGTACGCGGGCCGGCTGCTCGCCGGGGCGGCCCCCGGGCGGACCTACGGCGCGCTACCGACCTTCTGGTCGACGCAGGGCGATCTGGTGGTGAAGTCCGCCGGGCTGACCCAGGGCGCCGACGCGGTGGCGATCACGCAGGGGGACCCGGCCGCCGGCCGCTTCGTCGCCCTCTACGGCCGCGCGGGACGCTGCATCGCGGCCGTGTCGGTGGATGCCGCCCGCTGGCTGCCGGCCCATGCCGAGCTGGTCGCGGCCGGCGCACCATTCCCGCCCCGCGGCACCGCGACCGACCGGCCGAAGGGCGTCGCAGTGGTCGCGCCGGGCTTTCCCTGAGGAAACCGCATGCCCGACGCCACCCTCCTCGACCAGGTCAAGGATTTCGCCAACCGCGCGAACCCCTATCCGGTCTACGCGAAGCTGCGGGCGAATCCCGTCTCGCGCCAGGACGACGGCACCGAGGCGGGGACCTGGGTCGCGTCGACCCACGGCACCATCGCGAGCCTGCTGCAGGACCCGCGGGTCAGCTCCGAGACCCTGCCCCCGGCCGACCGGCCCCGCACCGGCAACCCGTTGACCGACCTGATCGTCAAGCCCCTCAAGGACTGGATGATGGACCGGCACCGGGTGTTCATCTTCCGCGACCCGCCGGATCACGACGCCCTGCGCTCGGCCGTGATGCACCAGTTCTCCCGCGAGCGCGTCCAGGCGATGCGCACGCGCTCCGACCGGCTGGTGGCCGATCTGCTCAACGAGAAGTGCGGCGCCCGGGAGATCGACGCCGTCGACGACCTCGCCTACCCGCTCCCCGTCACGGTGATCTGCGAACTCTTCGGCGTGCCGCGGGAGGACGAGCCGAAGTTCCACGGCTGGGCGACGCAGCTCGCCACGGCGCTCGAACCCGACAGCCTGTCCGATCCCGAGATCCGCGCGGCGAACAGCCGGACCTTCGACGCCATCGGCGGCTACATGGGCGACCTGATCAAGGAGAAGCGGAAGCATCCGCAGGACGACATGCTCTCGGGGCTGGCCAACCACGCCACCCCGGCGGGCGTGAAGATGGGCGATTACGACCTGATCGCCACCTCGATCCTGATGCTGGTCGCCGGCCACGAGACCACCGTGAACCTGATCACCAACGGCCTGCTCACCCTGCTGCGGCACCCGGACGAGCTGGAGCGCCTGCGGCAGGACCCGCTCCGCGCCCCGCGGCTGATCGAGGAACTCCTGCGCTACGAGCCGCCGGTGCAGTTCCGGACGCGGCGGACGCTGTCGCCCATCGACATCGCGGGGGTCACGATTCCCGAGGGCGCCGACCTCGTGCTGCTCCTGGCCTCCGGCAACCGCGACGCGGCCGTGTTCCCGGATCCCGACCGGTTCGACCCCGACCGCACCGGAATCCGGCATCTCGGCTTCGGTGGGAGCCTGCACTACTGCGTCGGCGCGCCGCTGGCCCGGTTCGAGGCCGAGGCGGCGCTCACCGCCCTCGCCGCCCGGCTGAAGGCCCCGCGCCTGATCGAGGACCCGCCGCCCTACCGCTCCGGCGCCGCCCTGCGCGGCCCGGAGCACCTGCGGGTGGTGATCGAAGGGATCGCCTGAGATCCCGACGGCGCCGCGCCCCTCGCGATGATGCTGCGCGTTGGGCCAGGCCCGGGGATGATCCAGGGATATCCCCGCGGCCGACCGACCGAAGCGGTGGCCCCGCGCATCGCCGCGCGCCCCGTGGTCCGACCCTGCGCCGGAGGGCGATCGGCTCGGCTAGCCGTCGATCCGGTAGTGGATCGGCTTGAAGCTGCCGTTGTTCGACTGGAGGGCCGAGCAGGCGGTCAGGCCGACGATCAGGTCGGTCTCGGCCACGAACACGATCCGGTCGCCCGCCCGGCTGAGCGGCGGCTCCACCGTGAGCGCCCCGGTCGTGCCGTCGATCGGCACGTTCATGAAGCAGTTGAACGCCACCGGGATCGCGTCCGGCGCGATGCCGTAGGGGGACAGCGCGGCGGCGAGGTTGCCGAAGCAGCCGCGATGCGGGTCGGTGTCGCCGTAGATGATCCGGAACGTGTCGGCCGAGCACGGGGTCAGCAGGAAGTCGTGCCGCCCCACCGTGTCCTCGACGATGCGCAGGAGCACGTTGGAGCGGTTCGAGTAGAGCGGGTCGCCGGTCGTGAGGTAGATCCTGCTCGCGTAGTCGAGGGTCCGCCCGGAGGAGATCACCTCGCCCGTGTCGTGGCGGTTGTAGGCCACGAGGTCGGCCACCTGCTCGCCGCGCGGGTCTATCACGGTCAGGCGCTGCCCCCGGTCGAGGGTGAAGGCGACGCCGGAGCGCGGTTCGATCCGCTGCACGTCCGCTTGGGTCATGGGTCGTCTCAGGCTCCGTGTCCCGGCAGGGTGTGATCGAGGGGAAGGGCCGGCGGGTGCCAGTCGTCCGGCGTGGGGGCCGGACGGCCCTGCAGCGGGCAGCGCCAGTCGGCCTCGACCACCCGGCCGCTGTACTGGCGGGCCTCCGAGGTCTCGCCGTGGCGCGCCAGCATCGGGTTCACGCTGCCGGCCAAGGCCTCGTCCCGCTCCAGGATCGAGGCGCGCAGCTTCTCGTAGCGGCCCTCCGCGCGCAAGCGCTCGAACTGCGCGTGCAGGTTGAAGACTAGGACCGGTGAGGCGAAGCGCCGTGCCGGCCGGCTCGCGTTCGGGTGCAGGCCGACCACGAAGAAGGCCTCGCCGCCGAAGCTCAGGGAGAAGTGGGGGTTGTCGGGGTCGTCCGCCACCCGGGCGTCGTGGGGCTGACCGAGCCACGCGTCCTTGTCGGTCAGGGATTGCGCCCGCGCCCAGAGGTTCCGCTCGAAGGCCTCCTCCGAGAGATCGCCCGGCCCCTCGAAGACCACCGCGAAGCTCTGGAACAGGTCGGGCTGCGTCCGGTACTGCGACACGAAGGCGAGCAGCGCCGGGTAGATGCGCATGTCGTCCCAGCCCGAGGTGATGTCGCGCGCCACAACGATCCGCATGCGCCCGCGTGACAGCGCCGATTTGGCGCCCACGCAGGGAAAGGGCGGGTTCCGGATGAAGGCGCGGAAGGCCTCGGCACTGGGGTGCTCTCGGTCGTCGCGGGGAAGCTGCATGCGGTCGGTGCTCGTCTCGTGCACAGGCCGGTCCCGGGAGGGACGGCCGTCGTGCGGGACTCCGGCAACCCGGGCACCGCCGCGCCGTTCCGACCTGCGACAGGTCGTCCGGGGACAAGGTAAATCAGCCGACCGTCCGGAAAGATCTCGCTCCTAGCCCGCAAGATCTTTCGCTGTCCAATACGAGACAATAAACATATGTTAAGCCGGGGACGACGCGAAGTGCTGGCCGTCGCGAAACTCTGTGCTGCCGCGGCCGGCGCGTCGACTGCGAGGCCGGGGACGTATGCGGCAGAACGGCGGATCAGCCTTGGCGACCCGGCCGGGCGTCGCGATGCGCCGCCACCGCGCTCCCGAAGGCCTCGAACAGGGCGCGGTTGATCGGGTTCGTGATCGGGTCGTGCTCAGCGTGCCACTGCACGCCCAGGGCGAAACCCGCGGCCTCGCGGATCCGGATCGCCTCGATCGTCCCGTCCTCCGCGACGCCCTCGACCACCACCCGCGCTCCGGGCTCCAGGATGCCCTGTCCGTGCAGGGAATTCACCCGGATCGTCTCGCGCTCCAGCAGGCGGGCGAAGGCGCCGCCGGGCGTCAGGCGGACCTCGTGCCGGTCGGCGAAGATCACCTCCAGGTCCGGATGGATCTCGCCGTTCTCCAGGCGCGGCATCCGGTGGTTCAGGCGTCCGGGCAGCGTGCGGATCTCCGGATGCAGGCTGCCGCCGAAGGCGACGTTCATCTCCTGGAGGCCGCGGCAGATGCCGAACAGCGGCACGCCCCGCGCCACGCAGGCCGCGACCAGCGGCAGGGTCAGGGCGTCGCGGGCCTCGTCGTAGGGTTCGTGCGCCGCGCAGGGCTCGGCGTTGAACCGGGCCGGGTGGACGTTGGCGCGCCCGCCGGTGAGCAGGATCCCGTCCACCGTGTCGAGGAGGTCGTCGAGGCCGGTGACCGCCGGGTCGGAGGCGACCATCAGCGGCAGGGCGCCCGCCACGGCCGCCACGGCGCGCATGTTGTTCTCGCCGACGATCTGGGCTGGAAACCGGTTGTCGATCAAACGAGCGTTCCCGATGACGCCGATTACGGGTCTCGCCATCGTCCTGATCGCTCCTGTTCCGACGCTGCCGTGAATTCCACGCTCCGCGGCAGCCTCTACGGCCCACGCAAGCCCGGCGCCAGTCCCGCGGCCCGCCCGGCTGAGGCGGCCGCGCGCTCCTGCCGGGCGGGGCAACGCGGTCGCCACCGCGGGCAGACCACCTAGGCCAAGATGCCGACGGAACGCGCCTCCTCGCACAACACCGCCGCCACCCGCTCCGGATCCTCCTCGTGGGCGAGGTGGCCGAGCCCGCGGATCAGCGCCACCCTTGCGTCGGGCAACCGGTCGCGCACCGTGAAGGCGGTGTCCGGCAGGATGGCCCGGTCGTCGCCCCCGACGATCAGCAGGGTGCGGGTCGCGAGGCCCGGCAGCGCCCCGTGGAGCCCGGCGAGATCCCAGTTGGCCATCATGCCGAGGGCTCCGCGGACGTGGCCCGCCCGGGCGAAGAGCCGCCGGTAGAGTTCCACCCCCTGCGGATCGAGGCGCGAGCCCGTCCCCTCGATCAGCCGCTTGGCGGCGGACCGGTCCGCCGTCCAGGCGAAGATCTTCGGGGTGAACGGGTTCAGGAACAGGAGCCGCGCCATGCTGGGAAACAGCAGGTTGGCCGCCCCCGGCAGCGGCGCCAGGGCCCCGTTGAAGGCGGCGAGCAGGCGGGGCGCGAGGGTGCCGTCGAGGCACATCCGCGCCAGCACGGCGGCGCCGGCGGAATGGCCGGCCGCCAGCACCGGCGGGCGGCCGAGCGCCGCCACGAGGCCGGCGACGGCCCGCGCCATGCCGGGCAGCGACAGGTCGGAATCGGCCAGCGGATCCGTGAAGCCGTGGCCCGGCAGGTCCGGGGCGATGACGAAGAAATCCCGGGCCAGCAGCGGCGCCAGACCGCGCCACGAATGCGTCGCCGCCCCGGTGCCGTGCAGGAGCAGCAGCGTCGGTGCGTCCGGCGAGCCGAATTCCTGGACGTGCCAGCGTAGCCCCGCCGCCTCCACGAAGCGGCTCGCGGCCCGATGCGGCCAGTCCCGGCCCTCGCGCTCCCAGTCGGGACGGTCCGGATCGAACGGCTTCAGCACGTCGCGATCTCCTGCGCCGCAACAAAGCCGGCCGGCCCGCGCCCGGGGGCGGCGCTATCGTTCAAGGGTGGAAGTATTTCGTAATGCTGAAGAATCCCATGCGGAAACCGCATGCCACCGCTGACCCCGCCCGGATTGCTGCGCTGCAACAGGAGGGGCATATCGGTCTTGCACAAGAACAAGACGCGTCCCCCGACTTTGGAGAAGGCCATGATCCTCTTCACTTCCTCGACCCAGAACATCGCCAGCCCGGCTTCCGGCGGCTGGAGCTTCGGCGCCATCGTCCGCGACATGATGAACGCCTGGTTCGCCCACCACCAGCGCCTCGCCGATCTCGGCGTCAGCGGCGACCTCTGAAGCCCGTCGCGGCGCTCCCGGAGCGCCGTCCCGGATCTCAGAGAGCCGCCCGCACCGCGGCGCTGAGCTGACCGGCCTCGGCGCGCGGAAGCTTCAGGTAGCGGGCGCCCATCGCGTCCGCGACCGCCCGGGCCTCCTCGCCCCGGCTGCCGGTATCGACCACCAGGGCCGGCAGCTCGGCCGCCCGCACGGCCCGGGCCGCCTGCAGGGCCTCCGCCCCGGCCCGGGCGCGGCCACCCTCCCCCGAGCGGGCGACGTTGGCGCGCCCGTCGGTCAGCAGCACGATCGCCGGCCGGCTGCCGCTCCGGCGCACGCCGATGGCCACCGCGACCGCCGCGTCGATGCCCGACGCCAGCGGGGTCCCCCCGCCCCCCGGCAAACCCGAGAGCCCGCGCTTGGCGCGGGTGAGGGAGCGGGTTGGCGGCAGGACCAACTCGGCGCCGCCGCCGCGGAATGCCACCAGGGCCACCCGGTCGCGCCGGACATACGCCTCGGCCAGCAGCAGCTCGACCGCGCCCTTCGCCTCCGCGAGCCGTTCCAGGGCAGCCGAGCCCGAGGCGTCGACGCAGAACACCGTGGTTGTCTCCGTCCGCTGCCGCAGGATCCGGATCCGCAGATCGTCCCGCCGCACCACGATCGGCCGCGTCGTCTGCCCCGCGCGCCGCACGGCCTGCCAGGGGGCTGCCGCCCGCAGGGTCGCGAGCAGGTCCAGACGCTCCCGCCGCGGGTCGCCCCGCCGGCTGCCCACCGGACGCCCGGTGCGGGCGGCCGCGGCCTGCCCGACGCGGCCGGCCCGCGCGGCGGCGAGGCGCTGCTGGCCGGACAGGAGCTGATCGAGGAGGTTGGGCGGGATCGCCGCCCGCACCGCCTCCAGCACGACATCGTCCGGCGCGTCCGGAATGGCCGGATCGGCCACGTCCGCCTCCGGGGGCGGATCCGCGGGCGGGTCCTCGCGGGGCGGCGCCGCGGCTTCGGGGGAATCGGGTTCGCGCGGGGGCAGGCGCGTGGCGCGCGGGGCCAGGACGAGGCGCGCGGCCACGGTGACGTGGTCCCGGCCGACCGGCCCGTCCGCCGCGAGGGCGCGCACCACGCGGGCGGCCAGGATCGGCGCGCGCAGGGACGCCACGCCGAAGGCCTCGGCCAGGGCGCAGAGACTGCCGACCGGATCGGGCTCCGCCGCGGTGGTGTCGGCTCCGGCCGCGGACGGCTCGGCCTCCGGGTCGCCGCTCCCGACGTCACTCCCCGCATCACTCCCCGCGTCAGTCCCTGCGTCACTCCCGACGCCGCTCAGGTCGATCCGGAAGGCGAGACGGTCGGCCAGCGCCTCGGCGACCGTCTCGTCCGCCTCGCCCTCGTCGAGGAGGATCAGGCCGAACCGGGCGGGCCGGTCCGCCACCGTGCCGGTGTCGAGGGCGGCCGCGAGCCGGGAGGCGGTGCCGGCGGGCAGGCGTTCCGCCATGGGCACCACGACGATCCCGCCATCCGCCTGCGCCAGCAGGCCGGCCCGCGCCACGGGGCGGCCCGCCGCCAGGGTCGCGGCGAGATCGAGGCCGCCGAGCAGGCCGTCGTCACCGATGGCGGGCGGCAGCCGGCGCCAGGGCGTGCCGGGCTGAAGCGCGCCCCGCAGGTCATCGAGCCAGCGCTCGCGCACTGGACCGGGGGCCGCGCGCACCACGGCGCCGCGGAGCCCGTGCGGGTCTGCGGCGAGCAGGCGGGCGGCCGAGCGGGCGTCGGTCCACGGGCTCGGCGCCGCGTTCACCCGCGCCTCCGCGCCGCTGCGATGCTCAGGCATGGGCCCGGGCCGGGCGCGACGGGCGCACCCGCAAAGGGCGCACCCGCGACGCGAGTCCAGGGTGCGCCGCGCTCGGCGCAGCCGCACCCCTCGTCCCGTCCCCCCGCTCTCCGGGCGCGGGGATTCCCGGTCCGCCGCTCGGCCGCGCGCCGGCCGCCGCCGCGGCGGC
>NZ_JAKSYP010000246.1:0-3727 GCF_022829625.1 Methylobacterium sp. E-046
GCCACCGGCATTCAGGAGCGCTGCGGCGTGTCCCGTGCCTGAGGCCATGTCCTCCGCTCTCAAGGCCACCTGGCAGGTCGCCAAGGCTACTCACCGCGCCGCCGCTCACTGACTCTCTAGCGGCCTGACCCGCCCCGCCACGGGGGCACCCCCCTCCCCACCGACCCACCGCCACGAGCCCCACCAGGAGCGCGAACGATGTCCTATGCCCGCATCCCAAATTTCAGCCAGCCCGTCCCGGTTCGCAGCACCAGTGCCCGCACCGGCCGCCGTCAGATCCCGCTGGATCGCCGCTACCGCAACCTGCCGGACGAGACCCAGCCCGGCACGATCGAGCCATGGCAGGCCGTGGCGCCTGTCCGGCCCGACACCGCGCACTGCCGGTCCCTGCGCTTCCTCGACGTAGCCGGCGACCCGGCATACCCGAGGGCGCATTCCGGGCTTACCAAGACAAGTTCGACGCGGCGCTCACCGCCAGTGGCTACCGCGCAAACTGGGAGGCGATACAGCCGCTCTACGAGCGCATCGAGGCCATGATCGGCCCGCTGATGAACGTGCCGGTTCAGACGCTGGAGGGCCTGATCCTCAAGCAGCGGATCGGCCAGACGCTGTCACACTTCGAGGACGACGCGCACAAGGACCTCGCCAAGCTGGCGAAGACCTACCGGCCGGGAGCGCCAGCTTCGCGACCCGCGCAGGTCTCGATACCTCCTCGCCTTCAGGGCAGCCTTGTTGATCAGATCAACTTCGCGTCCGCCTCGCTGGGCGACCTGCGGTCGCTCCACGACATCGCAGATGAAGTCAGCACCTTCGTCTACGCGCTGGTGTGGACGGGGCGGTGTCACACCCGCGGCTGGGACAGGACCAAGGGCCCTGAGGGTCAGTACAACGCCGCCGGCAAGCTGATGCAGTGGCTCGGTGACGCCCTGACCGACATAGCGTGCGCGGCTCAGATGGAGGCGCGGCTGCGTCAGCCGACCAACAGCTCAGATCGCGAGACGCGGCTGTCGACGCTGGCTGTCACGACCCTCGACAACGGCGACCCCGACGAGATCGAGGCGTTCGCCCGCGAGCTGTTGGCCCACGCTGCGGCCGAGCGTCAGGGCCGCTGATAGCGGCTCCACCCCTTTGCGTGCCTGCGTACCGTCCTGGCCGGATCCGCCGGGCCTTCCCGCCATAGCAATCCGAGACCTGACCCATGGGCGACGTGCTCACCTTCACCCCGCGTCCGAAACCAGCCGCTCCGCAGATCCTAGAGCCGCTGGCCGGGGCCGCCCTCCGCGCCAGCCTAGAGGAAGCGGCACAGACCGCCCTCGATGCCGCGGACCGCATCATCGCCGTGCTCGATCGCATGGACGGCGATGCCGATCACGAAGACGGCGGGGACGCTGAGCCGTCTCTGGCTGCTCCCGAGAACACCACCGGCTCGCAGGTCGTGTGGATGCGCGGCGGGGATCAGGACCGCGAGGAGGAGGCGCCCGAGACCGTGTTGCCGGAGGCGGCGGCCGACACGCAGCCCGAGACCCTGCCTGAGGCGATCGTTCTGCCCTGGCGGGGCCGCGGGAACGTCATCGCGGCGGCCGGATCGCTCCTCGTCGACCTGCTGGAGCGCGCGTGATGCCGACCGCGCTCCCGGTCTGCACTCTCCGGCTCGGCGGCGCTCACCAGTAGATCTGCAGCCGCGCGATGACGGTGTCGACCGAGAACGGTGCGAGGCCTACCGTGTCAGACTGGGCCTCCCCAGGCCGAACGCGCCCGTGGACGTAGTTTGTGATGAGCCGAAGGTTCGGCTCGGGATACCAGCTCAGGCCCACGGTCACGTCCCGCTCGCGGCCTCCGCGGGAGCCGCGGGCATCCAGGTCGATGGCGCTGAACCGGGCGGCCAGCTCGAAGACGCCGAAGCCGCCGCGGGAGACGCGCTGTCCCTCGGCCACGCGCACCCCCTTGAAGGTCGCGTAGGTGGTGCCGCCCTCAGGGGTCAGAGCATAGGCGCGCCCCTCCCCATTCAGCACCAGGGCCGCCTCGACGTAGCCGCCCTGGAAGCCGAGGACCGGCACGGGGCCGCCGGCCCCAGCGAACCGCTCGATCTCGGCGTGGATATACTCGGCCTGCACTAGGATCGGGCCGCTGCGATAGGCGAATTCGGCGCCGATCCGGGACACGTGCGCCACGTCCGGCAGGTCGCCGGTGTCGACGAAGGGGCGCGTGAACAGGAACGCCTCTGGTGGGGTGGAGAAGCTGAACGCTCCGTCAGCTCGACTTCGACTCTGGAAGAGGCCGGCGAGGCCGAGATGCAGCGTCTCGCGCTCCTCCAGGATCGGCGCCACCGTGGCGCGACCGGCAGCCGCCACTCCGTCCCCGGTGATGCCGTTGCTGGCGGCGTCGCCGAACACGCTCGCTACAGCGGTCCAAGCCTGCCCGTGATGCCCAACCGCGAAGCCGAAGCGGCGATCCGGCACGAACGCATTGGCCAGAGAGCGCTCGGCGAACAGGGTGTCGTTGTTGCTCTGCAGCCATTCCAGGCTGAACGGCACCTTCATGTTGCCGAGGGTCAGGATCGTGTCTGGCAGCCCCTTCCAGGCGACAAAGGCATCGTTGATCGGCAGGAGAGGATCGCTGAAATCGTACTGGAAGGCGACTACCCAGTCCCGCCCGATGGTGAGCGTCGGCTCGATCCACGAGCGGCGCACCGCGACGATGTCCGGGAAGGCATCGGTCAGGCCGGGCCGGCTGAAGCCCGCCGCACCGGCATCGATGTGCAACCGGCCGCCGATATTCAGCTTCACGCCCGGCTCGGGAAACGTGAGGGTCAGGCCTTTCTCGTCGTAGCGCAGGCGCTCGCCGTAGGGACCAGCCATGCCCTCGAACACGTTGTCCTCGGCGCTGGCGGGTGCCGCGAAGGCGAGGGAGACGGCCAGGAAGGTCGGGGCAGGGCGCATGCCGATCACCCCGCTAGAGAGCATTTCGAAACAGCCGTACCAATCACATAGGACAGAGAAAGCCGGAACCGCCGCGGTCGTGGCTCGGTGGCCACGATCGGGCTATCGCTGTAGTCGGACTACGAGACGTTCGTCCTCCGCGAGGGTGACGGCGCCCAGCTGCCCGGCTCGCCCTATGTGCTGGAGCCGGCGATCAGCGCCTTGCTCGACTGTCCTGAGCCGCCGCACGTCGCTATCGTGCCGGCCACGCTGCAGCCGCCGAACGAAGTTCAGCTCGCAGAAGCTGCTCGGCATCCTGCTTAGGGTCGACCCGATCCAAGTTGAGCCGCGCCCGCATCCCCTTACCCGGCTTGAAGTGGATGTGCGCCTTGGCTTTGGCCACCACCATCTCACCCGTGCGCGGGTTCCGGGCAGTGCGGGCCTCGCGGTCACGGACGCAGAACGTCCCGAAGTCGCGCAGCTCGACGCGATCACCATCTGCCAGCGCCCCGACGATCCGGTCGAGGATGGCATTTACCATCGCTTCGACATCCCTCGCGTAGAGGTGCGGGTTCTGCGCCGCGACGCGTGCGACAAGCTCGGATCGGATCATGCTGGGTAGGTACAGGGACCGGACCGCGAAGAGCGAGTGCGTGGTCGCACCGTTTCTACTTCCCTCTTGCGCCGTCTACCTTGCCCTCGGTGGCATCAGCACCGGCGCCGGTCTTGAAGAAGTCCTCGACCGGCCTGCCAAGGGCTTCGCTGAGGCGCCTCAACGTCCGCAGCTTGCGCTCGCGCTCGCGTGCCTG
>NZ_JAKSYP010000256.1:0-696 GCF_022829625.1 Methylobacterium sp. E-046
AGCAGAGTGCTGCTGGCGCACCGGACAACTGTGGCATTGCCGCCGGGAGCACGAACGTGGCCGCGATTGTCGGGCAAGCTGGTGCCGGCCGTGGCGCAAGGGAAGGCCGCCGCCGGCGACCCGATCGGTGACCTGATCCGCCCTCGGTAAGCTGTACGACTACGACATCATCCTCCTCGATCTGAACCTGCCCGACATGTCGGGCTACGAGGTGCTGCGCTCGCTGCGCGTGGCGAAGGTCAAGACGCCGATCCTGATCCTGTCCGGCATGGCCGGCATCGAGGACAAGGTGAAGGGCCTGGGCTTCGGCGCCGACGACTACCTCACCAAGCCGTTCCACAAGGACGAGCTGGTGGCGCGCATCCACGCCATCGTGCGCCGATCGAAGGGCCATGCCCAGTCGGTGATCACCACCGGCGACCTGATCGTGAACCTCGACCAGAAGACCGTCGAGGTCGGCGGCGCCCGGGTGCACCTCACCGGCAAGGAGTACCAGATGCTGGAACTCCTCTCGCTCCGGAAGGGCACGACGCTGACCAAGGAGATGTTCCTCAACCACCTCTACGGCGGCATGGACGAGCCGGAGCTGAAGATCATCGACGTGTTCATCTGCAAGCTGCGCAAGAAGCTCGCCAACGCCAGCCAGGGCAAAAACTACATCGAGACCGTCTGGGGCCGCGGCTACGTGCTGCGTGA
>NZ_JAKSYP010000257.1:0-2040 GCF_022829625.1 Methylobacterium sp. E-046
TTGGAACCGCGCGGGCGCGTTTCCGGTGGGCTGGGTCGGGTGAGCGAGGGTGGGCGGGGTTCGGCTCTCCGGCATGTAACCTGAGCGGTCAGGGCTACCGCCATACTGCTGGGCCAGTCCACGATACCGCCCGGCCACACCGTCAGCGGGATGGCGAGCGGTGCCGTACCGCTCCTGAGCCTGACCGGGGAAATCCTGTCGATGGCGATCCGAAAGGAATTCACCGTTGCGGGCCTTGTTGTAGGCGTTCAGCACCTGCTCAGGCACGCCCGCCGCGTTCTTGGCCGTGGCGTACTCGCCTTCACGGACCACCGAGCCGGGGTCCAACATTTTCATGTAACCGAAGACCAAGCTCATGTCGGAGGCAGGCGACACCTGTCCAGGATTGGTCTCGCGCTGCCGGGTGGCGGCGATCACGCGGCCATAACCCTCGTGGACCTGCCCGAAGGTGCCGAGCTGCTTGGAGAACTCGGTGCGTAGCTTGTCCTCGGTCTCGAACCCCTGAGGCTTGTTGCCGGGGGCCTGATAGACCGGCTGCCTCGTGTTCGGGTCGAAGACAACGCCATCAGGGCGCACGTTCATCAGCTTGTCGCCTACGGCCTCGTCCTTGGCCTTGGCCTCGGCGCCCGCGACAGACCCCTTGTAGTTCGGGTCGGCTTGGCTGCCGACGACATACCGCTCAGCGCCGGGTTTGTTCGGATCCGCCTCAAAGCCCGGCTGCGGGCCGTTCACGGCCCCGACCCGTTGCCACTGACTGGGATCATTCGCGGAATTCGGAGGCACGAGGTACCGAACGCCGCCATAGTCGACGGTGTTCGGCGCGCGGGTCTGCTGCTGCAGCAGGTTCGTCAGCACGGTCGAATTGCGCATAGCCGCCCGCGCAGTAACCGGATCGACCTTCAGGTTGTTGACGAGGTGGCTGTACGTATCCTGCTGGCTCTGCTGCTCCTGCATGAACCTGATCTGCTCAAGCTGACCCTTCAGCGAGCCGGACTGGCTGGCTCCATAGCTTTGCACCCCTGCCGAGATGCCGGCGCCGAGCCCACGGTTGCTCGCGATGCCGAGCCCGACGTGGAGCAGCAGGTCGCCGATCTGAGGGTTCACGGCGCCAACGGCGCGGGCGTACTGCTCCATCATGCTCGGCTGCGGGCCACCCTGACCGCCGGCCGGCGCCATCGGCCCGGCGGGCGCGGGTGCTCCCCTGAGGGGCTGCGGCTGCCCCGAGACCACCTGACCCGTGAGAGGGTCGAAGCTGTTCGTAGGCGGCATCTGCGGCACGCCAACGGGATCAGCAGGGGCCGCCGGAGCCGGACCGCCGGGATAGTCCGACAACGCCTTGACCTTCGGCGGCATCGCGCCTGCCCCGCCGGGGTTCATCCCCGCGACGGTTCCCGTGGTCGGGGGCTGGACCATGAGGGCGTCGTCACCCGGCCGTGTGGGCGGTAGCGGCACGCTGCGGGCGCCGTAAGGATCGGCCGAGCCCGTGAACCCACCAGAGCCGCCCCCGAACCCCGTCCGGTCGTACAGCAAACGGTCGAGCGGGCTGCCACCCAACGCAACAGCGTCAGCGGGCCCGGCCTGCGCACGCTCCAGAGCCTGCACCTGTCCTTCGTCCATGGCGATGCTCGGCCGGCGCTGATCGACGGGCCCGGTGCCGCGGCCGGAGGGATCGACATCACCGCCACCGCGCGTCGGCTGGAACGGGTTGAGGCCCATCGTCGGGGCAGGGATTGCCGCCGGAGGGTCGAACCCCTGCGGCGCCTGACGAAGCCGCTCCAGCAAGCGCGCGAGAACGAAGCCGCCGTGGTCGCAGAGGAAAGAGGCACCGCCGCTCATCGGTGCGTCCTGAAGTTCGAGGAGGAGGAGGTGGCACCGCTGGTCATCATGACCCCGCTGAGCCGCACATGGCGCAGAGGACTGTGATCCGTTCGCCGGCCTGGAGTTGAAGCTGGTCGAATGGCTGTGGACGCCCGGCGAGGTATTGGGACGTGCCGGTACCGCTGTACAGGTCCCACGCTGCATCTGCGCTCCCTGACTGTC
>NZ_JAKSYP010000260.1:0-4117 GCF_022829625.1 Methylobacterium sp. E-046
CCGGATACGCGATGACTACCGCAAAGCTCTCGCCGCCTTGCACGGCTATAGCCTCATCCTCGACGCCGCTACACTGACACCGTTGGCCGCTACCGGGCCTAGCGCAGTGGTCGTCCCGAACCCACTCCCGCCTGGTTTGTAGCGGCACAGTATCACCCGCCTCGACCCCCGCTCTGCCGCTGGCCATCTTGAGGGTATGCTCGCGCAGCACGGCCGACCTACGATGCATAGGACGGCTGGAGGAGCACGCATCAGCGCACTGTTCCTATTGATTTCGTTCTGAAAACTCTGCTGCAACGTTCAAAGCAGCTGAGCGGTTAGCATGCGTGATGCAATGGCGCAGCTTTGCGCGCGGGAGTTTCCGATGTCATCCTCCCGATCAGATCGCACGCCGCCAGACGATGCCGAGAAGGGGCACTCCCTCGCTTGGACCTTGGCTCTGACTACTGCGCTTCTTGGCATCTTAGCCCTGCCACGGCGTACACAACGCCCGGCATCTACAGCCAAGAAGGCGCCGGATGACGAAGCCGGAGCGGCACGCCAGACGTCCCCTTCACACAGTGGCAGCGAAGCTCACCAAGTAGCGCGCACTCAGGGCGATCGTGGACGCCAAGCCAAGCGTCCGACCGAGATCCCGGCCAAAGGTTGGAAGGACATCGCGCTGCGCACCTACCGGGACGTGGGTGAGAACCGGATCATGCTGGTGTCGGCTGGCGTGACCTTCTTCGCGCTGCTGGCGATCTTCCCCGCGATCGCTGCTCTGGTATCCGTCTACGGGCTCGTGGCCGACGCCTCGACCATCAACGACCAGCTCGCCAGCCTGCAGGGCATCCTACCTCAGGGGGCGCTGGAGATCGTCGGCGATCAGGTCAAAAACCTCGACGAGAAGGGCAACGCCACCCTGGGGCTGAGCCTGATCGTGAGCATCGCCCTGTCGGTGTGGAGCGCCAACGGCGGGATGAAGCACATCTTCGACGCGCTCAACCTCGTCTACAACGAGCGCGAGAAGCGCAACTTCGTCGTGCTCAATCTCGTGTCGCTCGCCTTCACGGCGGGCGCGCTGCTGTTCCTGATCCTGGCACTCGGCGCAGTCGTCGTGCTGCCGGTGGTGTTCGAGTTCGTCGGCATCGGCAAGGACGCTTGGTGGCTGGCGATGCTGCGCTGGCCGGTGCTTCTGCTCGCCGTGCTCGGCGGCTTGACGGTGCTGTACCGCTACGGCCCGAGCCGGGATGCGCCGCGTTGGCACTGGGTCACCGGGGGAAGCGCCGTGGCGGCGGTCCTCTGGCTCGGCGGCTCGCTGCTGTTCTCGTGGTACGTCGCCAACTTCGGCAGCTACAACAAGACCTACGGCTCGCTGGGCGCGGCGATCGGGTTCATGACCTGGATCTGGATCTCAACGACGATCGTGCTGCTCGGCGCTGAGGTGAACGCTGAGACGGAGCACCAGACTGCCGAGGACACGACGGTGGGCGAGCCTCAACCTCTCGGTACGAGGGGCGCGAAGATGGCCGATAGCGTTGGGGCGGCTGCAGATTAGCTGCCGGCCTCAGCGCTTTGGGCTGGAGCCACGTTCGTGGCCCGCATTCTGAGCGGGGCGTTGAGCATATAGCGAACGCCCTTCAGCTCGGTTTGCGAGGATGCGCTCACGCAGCAGGACAGCACGGCGCGCGATCGCCTCCGCGTCACAGGCTCGACACGGGCCGCCGCGGCCGGCGGCAAGGCAGTTGTCGGGGTTCTGGCAGGACCGGCGCGGCATCGCGGCTACCATAGTAACTTGGATCAATTCCCGCTACGTTCAAGCAACGAGCTATCAGCGATCTAGTCGTGCGGAGCTTGCTGGCGTATCCCCCGGCATGGCCAAGCGCATCAATCTACTCACGTAGGAGCGGGGTACCGTCCCATTCGATGTGGTCTTCGAGCAAGGCGCAAATCACCTCGTGTCAGGCGAGCCAGCTGCGAGCGAGCCGATGCAGCGGCTTAACAAGCTACATTCAATCTCAGTAATTTCTACTGAGACTGAGACTTATTGGCCACTAAACGCGTCACGCATCCAGTATGCATGCAAATTGACTGCATTTGGAGCTTCTAATGCGAATTTCGATAATGGTTTTTGCGATAATTTCGGGCTTGATGACTTCTGCTTTAGCGCAGCATTCGCAACCAAGGCGAGATCCGGTTCAAGCAAAAACTGACATCAACAGCGATGCCAAGGCTGAAGAGACGAAGCAGCTTATCGAGAGAGCCAGGGAGCGACAAAAGGCTGTCGACCAGCATAACTCAAATCTGTGGGAACGTTGGATCTACGCTGTTTGCATGGGCTGCGGCTGGACGCCGAGAAACGTTCGGATCGTCCACACCAATCCTTCACGCGTCCTGATCGGCATACCGGCTGCGGACGATGATGCTCGTGAGCGCGCTGGCATCCGCCTGAGAAGCTGAAGCCGTCGGCATCAGGCACGCTCCAGCAGGTCAAGGAGCATCGTGCCGGCCGCCGGGATGACGCTGCCGCGGCCCGTGAAGGCAGGATCTCGGCCACTGCCTGCGGTTCGGTCGGCACCTCCGGCAGCACGGTCTCAGGCGCCTCAGCCTCGCGGTCCTGATCGTTCCCGAGCAGCCGTGTAACCTGACTGCCAGGCAAGTTTTCGGGTGAGGCCAGGGACAGCTCAGTGTCCCCGCCGTCCTCGTTGTCCGCTTCGCCGTCCATGCGGTCGAGCATGGCAATGATGTGAGCCGGAATGCGGTTAGGTCTGCATCAGATGCGCGAGCAGCGTTCGTGCGTGCACTAAAACGTGATCGAACGGTCGAGCGTAATGCAGTATTGTGCATCCATCGACTTCGGTCGATCTACCACGCCCGCCACTTGGTGTGCCCCTCAGCAGCTATACGGCGGGCGTGGATGCTTTTTTGCGTAACAGTTCGCTGATGTCTCTAGGATTTTAACCAACGGTTGAACCTACCGATCAGACGGTAGTATCTGCCGGATGCCGGCTTTGGCCGGCCATCCGCGTCTGCCTACCGCTCGCCCCTCAGCGACAAAGGTGGGCGTGGATGCATGCTTCTTGCTCCGTCTCAGCGTCGGGTCTCCTCTCGACCTCCACGCTTGCCCGAAGCCGTTTGCCCCCACTCGGACAAAGGCAGGCGTGGACGCCTCAGAGAGGGCGAGTCCCTCTGAGCTGGAAACAGGCCCTAAGCCATTGATAGGCTTTAATTTAGGGCGGAGTCCCTCCACTGCCGGTTCACGCTCCTTCAAGATCACGGTCGCCGCCGCGCAGCCACACGACCTAAGAGCCGTGAGGGTTTTCGGGAGCGCCGAGACTGGGTTCCGCATCCCCGCCATCCTCGCGGTCGGGATCTCCATCGCCTTCGTCCAGGATGGCGACGATGCGGTCCACGATGTCGAGCGCTAACTCGGCCAGCTGCTCGAACTCCTCGCGTGGGATCGACTGGGCAGCGGTCTTTTTGCCAATCGGGAAGGGGACAATCTTGCTCATTGTTAGGGTCTCGGGTCGCGATGAAGGGATGGCCCGGCGGGATCTGGCCGGAGCGGTACGCACGGCAACAGAGAAACGAAGGGCCGATCAGCGGCCTTGGCGCTCAGCCTTGGCGTGGGCCAGCAACTCGCGGGCTAACGCCGCGATCTCGTCGGGGACGCCGTTCTGGATTACCGGCAGCGCCAGCATCTCAAGCGGGGTTTCGCGCTCGGCGCTGTTTGCCGGCCTGCGCCGCCGCACCTCCTTGTTGATCGCGGTCTCCACATCGGTCAGGGCATCGCCGATCCACTGCATCAGCTTGCCGGTGCCGGAGCACGACCCGGTCGAACGGGACGGTGACGTCCTCGCAGCCGTGATCGGCGGCGAAGTCCCTAGCCCAACCATCGAGTTCCGCCCGTACCATGGGCTGTCGGTAACCCACGCCGGATAAAGCTCAAACGAACGCGATCACGACAAATGCCAGCATCTCACAGCAAGACCCAGCAACGTCCAGCGCCTGATGATGCTGGTAAACGATGTCAAAAGCAGTGTGCACACCTGTGCACCTCGGGTGCGCGGCCAGGGACGAGCGTCCCTAGAGGTGCTGAAATATCAATAGGCCAGTCGGTATGAGCATGCCTTAAGAG
>NZ_JAKSYP010000266.1:0-27671 GCF_022829625.1 Methylobacterium sp. E-046
CCCCGGCTGAACAGCGGCTTGCGGGCCTGAAGCCGCTCCTCGTCCTCGCTGTGGAAGGCGATGCGCCGGTGGCCCGCGCGCATCGCCCGCTCGAGGTGCACGTCGTCCTCGATCATCAGCGCCGCCGTGGAACTGCCCGCGAAGACCTTGACGGCGCAGACCCCCGGCTCGCGCTCCAGCGCGGCGAGCGCGTCGAGGTTGGTCTTCGTGCCGGCCACGTAGAGGCCGATGTCGCACCAGCTCCGGCCCGCCACGTAGTCGCGCTTCCAGGCGAGGCGCTCGGTATCGGCGATCGGCGGGACGGTGTTGGGCATGTCGAACAGGGTGGCGATCCCCCCCAGCACCGCGGCCCGCGTGCCGGTCTCGATCGTCTCCACCGCCGGGTCGCCGGGATCGCGCAGGTGGACGTGGCTGTCGATCAGGCCGGGCAGGACGTGCAGGCCCGCTGCGTCGACCACCGCCTCCGCGGTGGCCCCGGCCGGAACCGCGAGGGCCGCGATGCGCCCGTCGCGGACGCCAAGATCGATCGCCTCGGTGCCCCAGGGCGTGACGCAGGTGCCGCCGCGGATCAGGAGCTCATAGTGCATCGCCGGGTCCTTCCTCTGGGGCCGATCGGAGCAGAACCGCCCCGAGGGCCGCCGCCACCGCCTGCTGACACGGCTCGACGACCGGCCGCCCGATGGCCCGCTCGACGGCGGCCCGGTGCGGTGCCATGCCGGCGCAGCCGAGCACGACCGCGTCGGCGTCGTCGCGCTCGACCAGGGTTCGGGCCGCCGCGACGAGGCGGTCCCGAATGGCTGCGCCCGCCGTCTCGTCCGCCCGCGCCTCCACCGGCGGCTGCCGGCGAAGCGCTCGCCGAGGCCCATCTGGCGGACCATCCGGCGCTGGCGCCGCACGCTGCCCTCCGACAGGGCGACGATCCCGAAGCGTTCGCCCAGGGTGAGCGCGCGGAGGATGCCCCATTCGGCGATGCCCATCACGGGCCGGCCCCCGGCGACCTCACGGGCGGTATGCAGGCCCGGATCGCTGAAGCAGGCGCTGACGAAGGCGTCCGCCGCATCCGCCACGATGCGCCGGGCGAGCGGCATCACCACGGAATCCGCGTCCTGCTGAGACGCGATGCTCACCGGACCCTCGGGCAGGTCCGTCACCGCGATGGCCGGGCCGCCGGCCAGGCGCAGCGGCGCCAGCGCCGCGTCGATGGCGGCCGTCACCGCCCGGGAGGCGTTCGGGTTGATGACCAGGATGCGCGGGACTCCGGTGCTGTCGCCGTGATGCATGTCGCTGTCCTGCGGAACCCACGCGAGGGCCTGCCGCTGACGACAGCGGCCTGCGCGAAGCGAAACTCGGGCCGCGCCGCGCCCCGAGGCACGCCCGATCGGGCACCGATCTTGCCCGCCCCGGCGGCGCAAGGGAGAGGTCAGCGATGCACGACGAAGCTGCAGACGGGGCGACGGGCGTCACGCGGGTAACCGGGGCCCGGTGGGTCGTCGCCTGGGATCCCGAGAGCGGCGGGCACGTCTACCGCACCGGCGCGGATGTCGTGTTCGCGGACGGCGTCCTGACCCATGTCGGCCCGGGCTACGGGGGGCCTGAGCCGGTCCGGACCATCGACGCCTCCGGCTGCATGCTCATGCCCGGCCTGGTCGACATCCACACGCACCTGTTCTCGGAGCCGATGAACAAGGGCATGTGGGACGAGGTCGGCAGCCAGCGCCTCTACAACACCTCGCTCTACGAGTACCTGCCGATCCTGCGGCCCGACGCGGAGGGCACGCGGGCCGCCTACGGCGTGGCGCTCGCCGAACTCGCCCTGTCGGGCGTCACCACCGTCTGCGACCTCGCCCTGCCGAGCGCGGGCTGGCTCGACCTCCTCGGCGCCTCGGGCCTGCGCGTCTGCATCGCCCCGATGTTTCGGTCGGGGCGCTGGCTCACCCGGAACGGCCACAGTGTCGCGTACGAGTGGGACGAGGCGGCAGGCTATCGCGGCCTGGAGCAGGCGCTCGCCGAGATCGAGGCGGCGCAGAAGCACCCGAGCGGGCGCCTGTTCGGCATGCTCTGCCCGGCGCAGGTCGATACCTGCACGGCGGAGCTGCTGCGGGACGCCCATGACCAGGCGGTCCGGCGCGACCTGCGCTTCCACACGCACGCGGCGCAGTCCCTGTCGGAATTCCACGAGATCACCCGCCGCACCGGGATGACGCCGATCGAGTGGCTCGACGACCTCGGCGTGCTGACCGAGCGCACCATCGTGGGCCACGGGATCTTCCTGGACGACCACCCCTGGACCCACTGGCACAGCCCCGGCGCGGACCTGCGGCGGCTGGCCGAGCGCGGCGCCACGGTTGCCCATTGTCCGACGGTCTTCGCCCGCCGCGGCATCGCGCTCCACCATTTCGGCCGCTACGTCCAGGCGGGCATCAACATGGGCATCGGCACCGACGTCTACCCGCACAACATGCTCGATGAGATGCGCCTCGTCTCGTACCTTGCCCGGGTCGTGGCCGAGAACCCGCGCGACACCCGCGCGACGGACGTATTCCACGCGGCCACCGTGGGGGGCGCCAGGGCGCTCGGGCGCACCGACATCGGCCGGCTGGAGCCGGGCTGCAAGGCCGATTTCGTGCTCGTGGACTGCGCGCATCCGGCCATGCGGCCGTGCCGCGATCCCGTGCAGTCGCTGATCTATTCGGCCGGCGACCGGGCGGTCCGGCAGGTCTTCGTCGGCGGTCGCGAGATCGTGCGCGACGGGCGCGCCCTGACGATCGACTACGCGGCCGCTGCTGCCGCCCTGGAGGAAGCGCAGGGCCGCGCACTGGCGCAGGTCCGGCAGCTCGACTGGGCCGGGCGCAGCCCCGACGCCCTCGCGCCGCCGACCTTCCCGGGGCTGTGACGCCCCGGGCCTCTCAGGCGGGCCGCACGTTCCAGAAGGTCGGGAACCCGTCGAGGATGCCGGCAAGGCCGGAGCGGTAGGCGGTCGGCTGCAGGTACTGGCCCAGCGGGTAGTAGGGCACGTCCTGCATCGCCTGGAGCTGGATGTCCCGGCAGAGGGCGGCGCGGGCGGCCTCGTCCGGGGCTGTGAACCACGCGTCGCGTAAGGACTCGATCCGCGGGGTCGTGGCCCAGCCGGCATAGCCGCTCTCGCCGGTGCCGCGCAGGGCGATGTAGCCGGCGGGATTCAGCCAATCCATGCCCGACCAGTTGGTCACGAAGGCGCTCCAGCCGCCCTCGGAGACCGGCCCCTTGCGGTTGCGCCGCTGCAGCATCGCGTTGAACTCGACCGCGTAGACCTCGACGTTCATGCCGACCCTGTGCAGCAGGTCGGCCGCCACCTGGCCGAGCGCCAGCAGCGGCGCCGAGTTCGACGGCACCATCAGCAGCACGGTCTCGCCGGCGTAGCCGGCGGCCTTCAGCTCGGCGCGCACCCTGGCCGGATCGCGCGGACCGTTGAGCGGCCCGAGCCCGTCCGGCGAGGCCATCGGGGTGTCGGGGCAGAAGAAGCCGAGGGGCACGTGGAACAGGCTGGGATCGTCCACGCCGACGACGCCCTGCATGCAGGCGGTCTGGTCGATCCCACCCCAGAGGGCCCGCCGGATCGCCGGGTTGTCGAAGGGCGGCTGCAGGTGATTGACCCGCAGCATCGTGACGAAGCCCGTCGTGTCGAGCACGCGGGTGGTCACGCCCTTCGCGGCCTTCAGCAGCCCAAGCTGGTCGTGCGAGGCGTATTCCTGCCAATCGGCCTCTCCGGCGATCAGCGCCGAGGTCGCCGTGGACGTGTCGCCGATCACGCGCCACTCGACCCGGTCGTAATGGACGATCTTCGGACCCGACGTCCAGGTGAGCGGCCCGTCCCCACGAGGCACGTAGCCCTCGAAGCGGGTGTAGACCGTACGGTCGCCGGGCACGCGCTCGTCCGCCTTGAAGCGGAACGGTCCCGACCCGATCAGCTCGGGTACCTGCTGGAACGGGTCGGTGGCGGCGAGGCGCTCCGGCATCATGGCGCAGACCGGCACCGAGGCCTTGCCCAGCGCGACCGGCAGGAGCGGGAACGGCTGCTTGAGCTGAAACCGGATGGTCCGGTCATCGAGCGCTGAGAGCTCGTCCGTCATCGCCATGAGCGAGCCGCCGAACGGATCCCGCTTGGCCCAGCGCCGCAGGGAGGCGACGCAGTCGCGGGCGAGCACGGGCGTGCCGTCGTGGAAGCGCAGGCCCTCGCGCAGGGTTAGGTCCCAGCGGCGCCCGTCCTCCTCGATCCGGTGGCCCGCGACCATCTGCGGCGTGGCGCGGTAGGCGCTGTCCATGCCGTAGAGGGTGTCGAAGACCATGTAGCCGTGGTTGCGTGTGATGTACGCGAACGTCGTCACCGGATCGAGGGTGACGAGATCCTGCTGCGGGATGAAGCGCAGGGTCGTAGCGGTCTCCGCGCGGACCAGGGATGGTGCCGCGACAGCGCTCGCCATGAACGCTCCGGCTCCTTGCAGCAGCGTACGCCGCTTCATCAGACAACTCCCACTCTACTCGGGCGGCCATCGGACAGCCGCTCGCGGTGGCCCGGTGTGATCACCGCACCCGACGACCCGCAGGCTTGCAGGAACGAGGCCGCGGCCCAGCCGAAGAGAGGTCGCCTTCGCATTCCGGTCGGTCCGTCCACGACAGAGGACCACACCCCACCGTCCGGTCGGGTGGCTCGCCGGTCCGAAACCGGTCGGACGGCTTTCGGCCACACGACGCCATGCCGGATCGCCGATCAGCGCAAAACCTGTCGTTCGGCTTGTCGCCCGATCCGCCTGTTCAGCGGCCTCTCGCGAAGCCTTGAGAGCGGACATGTCCGGCGCCGCAGGATCCTGAACTCGGTCGGCTTCGTGGCACCGGACAGGGCGACAGGATCTCGGAGCACCGGTCTCGGGCGCGGAGAGTGGGTGGTCGGAGTTCAGACGGCAACCGACCTGTCCTACGGAGAAGCATGGTGCCGTGTCCGCTCGAACCGGTCGGCACAGGGCTTGTCGAAAAGCGCGCACGGTGGCTGAGCGCCCCACGGCTCTGCCAGCATGGGTTGTTCGCCCCTATCGCCGAGCGCGTGACGCTGGGAATACTGCGATCGCGGGTCGAAGTAGGGGTCCGACGTGTAGCTGCTCATGAACGCGCCGCCGGCAGGCATTTCGCTCTCGGACCAGGCCGGCGTGACGAGGCCGGACAAGGCAACGCAAATCAGGACGCTTATCGTTCGCTGGTTGATCATCGGTTCGTCTCGAACAGACCAGATCTGCAAAGCCTTGGGGCGCCGGGGCGATCTGTTCCGGAGACATCGCTGATCGGTATCTCGGGATCGGGCAGCACCCATCAGCGGCCGTTCAACCGCGCACGCCGAACTCCGGATGCGGGCCGAGATATCGTGAAGGTGCCTGCTTCAGCGTGGCAGAACTAGGCTGATACTCTGATGCTGTCAGTCATGGCGCGGTGTGATGACGAAGGCCGACGACCGGAAGATCGGTTGCTTGGCCCTCGGCCATCTAGGACATCCGCCCGATGGACCGCAAATGAATACAGCGCTAAATTATGAAAATAATAACATTTTTTAAAGAAGATCTTTCTTGTTCAATGCTGTCGCCCGTGGGCAGCTCAGGCGTCGGGGGCTGCGGGCTCCACCCGAGTCACAGTTCTTGAAAAATCGGCCCTATTTTTTTCAAATTAAAAATTGCTTCAAGATGTAAGGGCGAATTCATTCGAAGCACTGTCGGGAGTGATTTATAGCGTCGTGGAGCCGGGCATGAGCCCCGCTCGTCCTCCACAACGCAAGCCTCATTCTGCCACATTAAACCGAGGCCGAGGACGGGGCCCGGAGATCCGCAGGATTCGGGCGACAAGCGCGATTGGCAGCATGGATCTCGTTCGGTTCGCCCTGAAGTTCCGCAAGAGCTTCTATGTTCTTGCCGTCCTCATGTTCCTCGCCGGCATCGGCTCGATCGCGGTGGCGCCGAAGGACGTGCTGCCGTCCGTGGACATACCGGTCGTCGTGGTGGTCTGGACCTATAACGGTCTCGACGCCGCCGACATGGTCCAGCGCATCACGAACTACAGCGAGTTCTCGCTGTCGAGCAACGTGAACAACATCCGGCGGATCGAGTCGACGTCGATCCAGGGGACCGTGACCGAGCGGATCTACTTCGATTCCGCGGTCAGCATCGATCTCGCGATGACGCAGGTCGATTCGGCCATGAACGCCATCCGCTCGCGGATGCCGCCCGGGGTGCAGCCGCCGGTGATCATGCGGTTCTCCGCGTCGTCGGTGCCGGTCATCCAGATGGCCCTGTCGTCGTCCACGCTGCCGCTCACCACGGTCTTCGATTACGCCCAGTACCGGACCCGCCGGCGGCTCGCCGAGGTGCCGGGCTCGACCCTGCCGTCGCCTTACGGCGGCGCGCCGCGTCAGGTGATGGTCGACCTCGACCCGGCCAAGCTGCGCGCGATCGGCATGACGCCGCTCGATGTCCTGAATGCGGTGCTCAAGCAGAACCTCGTCGTACCCTCCGGGCTCGCGAAGATCGGGACGCAGCAATACACAGTCCGGCTCAATTCGAGCCCGCTTCTCGTCGATCAGCTCAATCGCATCCCGATCAAGGTCGAGAACAACCAGCCGGTCCTGCTGCGGGACGTCGCCCAGGTGCGGGACGGCTCGCCGCCGCAGATCAACATCGTCCGCGCCGACGGTCACCACTCCGTCCTCCTGCAGGTGCTGAAGAACGGCGCAGCTTCGACCCTGGACGTCGTGAACGCCGTCAAGGCCGCCCTGCCCGACATCCACGCCGCCGCGCCGAAGGGCATGACGATCACGCCGCTGTTCGATCAGTCGGTCTTCGTCTCGGACGCCATCTCCGACGTGGTGCGCGAGGCGGTCATCGCGGCCGGCCTCACCGGCCTCGCGATCCTGCTGTTCCTGGGCTCGTGGCGCTCGACCCTCGTGGTGCTCGTCTCGATCCCGCTCTGCATCCTGACCTCCCTGTCGATCCTGGTCGCCATCGGGCAGACCATCAACGTGATGACCCTGGGCGGCCTCGCGCTCGCGGTCGGCATCCTGGTGGACGACGCCACGGTGGCGATCGAGAACACCTATCGGATGTTCGAGGAGGGATTCCCGTTTCGGCGCTCGGTGGTCGAGGGCGTCGCGGGCATCGCCAAGCCGGCGCTGATCTCGACACTGGCGATCTGCTCGGCCTTCTCGGCGGTCTTCTTCCTCACCGACGCCCCCCGCTACCTGTTCGTCCCGCAGGCCGAGGCGGTGGTGTTCGCGATGCTGACCTCCTACCTGCTGTCGCGGACGCTCGTCGCCATCCTGATCGACGTCCTCGTCGCCCCGGAATACGCCCGGCATCACGGCGGCGCGGAGCCTGCAATCGACGGGATGGCGCCGCAGCGACGGCGTTCGGTTCTCGGCCGGCTGCTCGGCGTCGCGCGACGCCCGCTCCTCTGGGGATTCCGGTATCCGCTGCGCGGCGCCCTGGCCTTCCGGGGGGCGTTCGAGCAGGGCTTCACGCGGTTCCACGCGGGCTATGTCGGCCTCCTCTCCGCCGTGCTCCGCCACCCGGGCCGCGCCCTGTGCGGCGTGCTGTCCGTCCTCGCGGTGACCGCAGCGATCTTCCCCTTCGTCGGGCAGGACTACTTCCCACAGATCGAATCCAGCCAGATGACGCTGCATATCCGCACCCGCCCGGGTCAGCGGATCGAGCAGGCGGAGAAGCGGTTCGCGCAGGTCGAGGACGTCGTCCGGCAGGTCGTCCCGAAAGATGAGCTCGGACTCATCCTGGACAATATCGGCCTGCCGGCGTCGAACTATAACTTTGCGTTCATGGACGCATCGTTCGTCGCCTACAATGACGGCCAGATGCTGATCAACCTGAATGGCGAGCACAGACCGATCGCGTTCTACCAGGCGCGCCTGCGCAAGGTCCTGCGCGATGCCTTCCCGGACGACGTCTTCTATTTCCAACCCTCCGACATCATCACGCAGATCCTGAATTTCGGCACGATCGCGCAGATCGACGTGCAGGTCTCCGGACGCCACGACGCCGACGATCTCGCCGTGGCCCGCGATCTCGTGCGCCGGATCTCGGCGGTCCGCGGGGCGGTCGACGTCCACCTTCACCAGATCGTCGACGCGCCGCAGATGTCCGTGAATGTCGACCGCAGACTCGCCTCGGAGATGGGCGTCAGCGAGCAGTCCATCGCGCAGAACATGAATGTCTCGCTGTCGGGCTCCTTCCAAGTCAGCCCGAACTTCTGGGCCGATCCCAAGTCCGGGATGCCCTATCAGCTCTGGGTCCAGACGCCGGAATGGCGCAATGCCGACATCGACCAGCTGATGAATACGCCGGTCTCGGTCCACGCGACCGGCCATGACAGGCCGGGCATTCCGATCCTGCTGTCGAACATCGCCACGATGCAGCGGCAGCCGGAGCAGACGGTGATCAATCACGTCAACCAGCAGCCGACCCTCGACATCCTCGCCAACGTCCAGAACACCGATCTCGGCAGCGTCCGCAATGCCGTGGATGGGATCGTCGCCGACGCGCAGGCCCGTCTGCCGGCCCCGGACAAGATCCTGGTTCGCGGGCAGATCGAGAGCATGGAGGGCGCCTTCGCGCGGATCGAGATCGGGCTCGGGATCGCGCTGGTGGCGGTCTACCTGCTGCTCGTCCTGAACTACCAGACCTGGGTCGATCCCTTCGTGGTCATCGCCGCGCTGCCGCTCGCCTTCTGCGGCATCGTGATGAGCCTGTTCATCACCGGCACGGCCTTCTCGATCCCGGCCCTGTTCGGGGCGATCATGTCGGTGGGCGTCGCGAGCGCGAACTCGATCCTGCTCGTCACCTTCGCCAAGGAGCACCGGGAGGCCACGGGCTGCTCGGCGCGCGAGGCCGCCCTGATGGCCGGCCACACACGGCTGCGGCCGGTGCTGATGACCGCCTCGGCGATGTTCCTCGGCCTGATCCCGATGGCGATCGGATCGGGGGAGGGCGCCGAGCAGAACGCCGCCCTCGCCCGCGCGGTCATGGGCGGGATCGGCATGGGCACGCTCTCGACGCTGCTCTTCGTCCCGCTCCTCTACACCCTGCTCCGGCACAACCCGATCAAGCCCCTCGAGGATTATTGATGCGCGCAGATTCCGAGGCTCACGCGTTCGACGCCCACGAGGCCGCCGAGCGGGCGCATCGCCACGCCGTCGAGATCGATCCCCTGCGGCAGGACGGGGCTGGGGAGAGGCTGGCGCACGCCGATCTGCCGCCCCCGCGCAAGCGGCCCTTCCTGGTGGCTGCCCTGGCGCTCGGAAGCGCCCTCGGCCTCGGCGGCTGGCACCATTGGCAGGCTTACCAGGCCTCCCTGGTGACCCAGGCCGAGACGGCCGACTTCGTCCCCACGGTGCGCACCCTGTCGGCCACCGAAGACGGTCAGCCGATGACGCTGACCCTGCCGGGCCAGACCGAGGCCTTCGACCATGCCGACATCTTCGCCCGCGCCACCGGCTACATCGCCGAGCGCCGGGTGGATATCGGCTCGCGGGTGAAGAAGGGCGACCTGCTCGTGCGCATCGCCGCCCCCGATCTCGACCAGCAGGCGCGCCAGGCCGAGGCCCAGATCGGCCAGTTCCAGGCCCAGCTCGCCGTCGCCCGCGCCGATGTCGAGCAGGCCAAGGCCAACGTCACGCTGGCCAACGCCACCGACGCCCGGACGTCGACGCTGGCCGGACAGGGCTGGGCCTCGAAGCAGAACGCCGATCAGACCCGAGCCGGGATGCTGACGGCCACCGCGGCCCTGACCGCCGCCAACGCGAAGGTGAAGGTCGCCGAGGCGAACATCACGGCGCAGCAGGCCAAGGTGGACCGGCTGCGGACGCTGGCCACGTTCGAGAACGTGGTCGCGCCCTTCGACGGTGTCGTGACCGCCCGCATGGTCGATGTCGGCGACCTCGTCCACGCCGATTCCGGCAGCGGAACACCCCTGTTCTCCGTCGACAGCACGGATGTTCTGCGCGTCACGGTGCAGGTGCCGCAATCGGCGGCGGTGGGCATCCATGACGGCGTCCAGGCCCGCGTGCGCGTCGCGCAGATGCCGGATCACGTGTTCGATGGGACGGTCTCGCGCAGCTCGGTCGCCTTGCGCTCCTCCGTGCGGACCCTCGATACGGAGGTCGACGTCAAGAACCCTGACGGGGTCCTGCGTCCGGGCCTCTACGTCGCCGTGACCTTTGCGGTGCCGCGCACGCATCCCCGCGTGACCGTGCCGTCCGAGGCGCTGATCTTCGACGCGACGGGGACGCGCGTCGCGGTGGTTCAGCCCGACGACACGGTGCAGCTCCGCCCGATCACGATCGCGCGCGATCTGGGCACACGGCTGGAGCTGCGCGCCGGGCTCGCGAGCGGCGAGACGGTCGTCCTCAATCCTCCCGCGACCCTCCAGGACGGCGCCCGGGTCGTTCCGAAGGGCGATTCCGCCGCGAGAGCGCCCGCCGCCAAGCTCTCCGAGCAGGCCAGTGCGGAGTGAGGCGCATGGTCCGATCTCCTCACGATCTCGTAGGCTTTGCCGGCCAAATGACGCATTCCGCCAGCGCAGACCAACCGATATTTGACAGCGGACCTGAAGAGGATAATTCCGTCTCCCCTGCAAAGCCGCAGGAGATCGAGCCGAACAGCCGAATACAAAATAAGAAGGACAAAAGAATGCCCAGTGTATTGGTCGTCGAGGATGATCGCCGCGTCGCCGCCGAGATCGGTTCGGCGCTGACGGAATACGGCTTTCAGGTCGACGAGGCGCCGAGCGGGACAACCGGTTTGCGGAAGGCGCTGGAGGGCAACTTCGACGTGATCGTCCTCGATCGCATGCTGCCGGAGATCGACGGTCTGTCGCTGCTCACCAAGCTGCGCGCCGCCAAGGTCTCGACGCCCGTGCTGATCCTCAGCGCGCTCTCGGCCGTCAACGAGCGCGTCGACGGCCTGCGCGCCGGCGGTGATGATTATCTCGCCAAGCCCTTCGAGTTCATCGAACTGACCGCTCGGGTCGACGCGCTGGCCCGCCGCAAGATGGCTGCCGAGACGGTCAACGAACTGGTCGTCGGCGATTTGCGCCTCGACCTGATCGAGCGGGTCCTGCGCTGCGCAGGCCGCGACATCGAACTGCTGCCCAAGGAGTTCGCCATCATCGAGTTCCTGATGCAGAACGCCGGCGTGCTGGTCAGCCGCAAGATGATCTTCGAGTCGGTCTGGGGCTACAGCTTCAACCATCAGTCGAGCGTCATCGACGTGCACATCGGGAAGATCCGTAAGAAGCTCGATCCCGACGGTCTGAATCCCCGGATCCACACGGTGCGCAACACGGGCTTCATCCTCCGTGCGCCTTCTTGAGGTTCGCCGCACCAGCGGCTTCCGGGTCGCGAGCCTGTTCTTCGCGACCTTCGGGGGCGCGTCGCTCGCCCTGTGCGGCTTCCTGTACGTCGATACGCGCAGCTACGGCCGCAAGGCCGCCTTCGAGTGGGTGGAGTGGGAGTCGAAGCATCTCCTGAACCTGCCCCCCCGGGCCTTGCGCGAGCGCATCGACGCGTCGGAGGATTTCGCTGAGGGCGGGCGCCCGCTCGTGCTGTTCGGACCGGATCACGCACGCCGCGCCGGCGCACCGATCCCCTACCCGGCGACGGCGCCGATCGGGCACCCTTTCGTCCTGACCCAGCAGACGGAGCACGGGACGCGCACACTGTTCAGCGAGCTCACGCGGCTGCCGAGCGGCGAGTACGTTCTGGTCAGCCGCTCGGCCAAGGATCTCCAGTCCCTCGAGAACGCCCTGGTCGAGACCTTCTCCTGGGGCATGGCGGCCACCATCGTCATCGGCCTGATCGGCGCCGTGATCTTCGGTGTCGGATCGCTCCGTCAGAACGACGCGATCACCTCGGCGGTGGTCCGCATCATGCGCGGCGACCTGAGCGAACGGCTGCCGACGCGCGGCGTCTCGGCCGACCTCGCCCACCTCACCCGCGTGGTGAACGACATGCTCGACCAGCTCGAGCGGCTGATGCTGGAGATCAAGGGCGTCAACGAGAACATCGCCCACGATCTGCGGACGCCGCTCACTCGGGTCGTCGGGACGCTGGAGCGGTCCCTGCGCAAGGCCCACAGTGTCGAGGCGTTCCGCGCCTGCAACGAGGACGTGCTCGCCGAAGTCAAGTCGATCGTCATCCGGTTCTCGGCGTTGCTGCGCATCTCCGAGATGGAGGATCGCCTGCGCCGATCCGGCTTCACGCAGGTCGACCTCAGCCGGCTGCTTGAGGATGCCGTGGAGTATTACGAGCCGCTCGCGGCCGAGCGGGGCATCCAACTCCGGTGGACGCGGCCTGACGGCGCCTCTGAGGTGGAGGGTGACCGCAGCCTGATCTTCGAGGCCGTGAGCAACCTGATCGACAACGCCCTGAAATTCACCCCGTCCGAGGGCTGGGTCGAAGTCGCGCTCCTGCAGACTCCCACGGCCATCCGCGTCACGGATAACGGCTGCGGCATCCCGGCGGAGGAGCTGACCACAGTCCGAGCCCGGTACCGCCGCGGCGCGTTCCGGGCCGACAAGAGCGGGTTCGGCATCGGGCTGAGCTTGGTCGATTCGATCGCGCGGCTGCACAGCGCGGTCTTCGACATCGCCAGCGACGGGACTGGCTGTCGCGTCACGCTGCTCTGGCCCCATCAGGGCCCTGAATCCCTTGGTCTCGGCGCGGCCTTGATCGAGGCCGTCTGAGGCCCGCGCCGTTTCCGGTCGGCACCCTACGGGGATTGGCGTCGCCTGCCGCTGCCGCGGCAGGCGACGGGGCCGGTCAGTAGGACGGCGCGCTGTGATGCCGCGTGCGGGTGTTCAGGTGGCTCCACTGCCGGTTCGACGGAACGGACCCGGTATAGACGGGCTGCTGCGGCGCGGACGCGCCGTAGCCGGTCGCGCCCTCCCACATGCCGCCCGACTTGTCGTTCCCCTCGGCGTAGGACCATGCGTCGAGACCGCTTCCGTTCGTCCGGACGATCAGGCTGGGGGCGATCGGCGCGCTGGACGCGTGCGCGAAGGCGGGGCCCGAGATCAGCATGGCGCCGAACGAGCAAGCCAGGATAAGGTTGTTCATGAATTGGCCTCTTAGTTAAGCTGTCGCGTATCGGCGACGGGAGTACACGATGCGCTGGCGCAGGTCTAAATTCCATATTTTCTTGCATAATAATTCTTTGAGTCTTTGAAAGAGTTTGAATTTATAAACTCCGCTTCACGTGGATCCGCCCGCGGTTGCTGCCCCGACGCCCGGGACTCTCACCGATGGTCTATCGGGTTTTGATCCCCGTGCCCGGCTATGAACGTCCCCCTTTGGTCATGCCGGAGGGACGGTTGCGGGCGCTGTGATCGCGCGGGAGGCGCCGCCCAGCCGGGACGCGTCCATCGCGCCAGGGCGGCCGAGTGGAGGCTGCAGCGACGGCGGTCAGGTGCTTGAGACCGGGGCTGCAACACGAAAATGCCGACCGGTTTCCCGGTCGGCGAAGTCGTATGGGTCTGAAGCTTTGGGTTCGACTCAACCTGCTCCGGTACCTGAGCCCGCCAATTCGAAACCGCAGCCAACGCCCGCTCAGCGGCAAGAAGCGCCTCCGAGGAGCTGATTGACTTGTACCTGACCCCGGGCGATGAGCAACAAAAATAGATTTTAAATGCTTAAATCATGAACGATCCAAGATATCGAAGCTGAAAAACGAAGAGCTCATCCTTTCGGCTGAGCCCTGAACACTCGAACGGGGAACGAAACGGGGATCGGCTGCGCTAGAAATCCCGTTGCACGCGGAACCGGAATTGCGCCGCGTCCTGTGCATTCACGTAGCGTAGCGAATTCTTCGAGATATCCGGTGTGACGCCGCTCTTGAGGGCGGTGCGGATGTACTCACCCTCGACGCCGATATCGAGGTCCTTCACCGGCGTCCAGATCAGGCTCCCGCCGGTGACGATCTGGTTGTTGCCGCGCAGCACAGGGCTCGTCGCAAAGGCCAGGGCATTGGCGGCACTGGCGCCCGCAGGCGCGAAGCCGAATCCGAGGAGGCCGAGGGCGTTCCGACCTTTCGTGTTGTAGTCGATCTCCGCATAGCTCCCGAAGAACGCCGAGCGCCAGGCGGGACTCCAGTAATGGAGTAGCGAAGCGACGGCCGAGAAGGTCGTCGATAGCTCAAGCCGTCCCGTGGCCGGATTCAACACGGCGTCGGCGTAGTATTGGGCGAAGGAGCCACCGCCCACGGGCGCCGCCGCGAGGGCGTCGTACGGAGCCGTGTAGTTCGAGATGCCCGTATAGCTGAGTGCGCCCTGGCCGTAAGCGCTCTGGAGGTAAAGGGTGTCGCCCGCCGCTATGAACGGCAGGTTGACCTTCAGGCCTCCCTGCACCGCCCAGCCGTAGGCGCTTGAGGCGCGGCCGGTGGGCGAGATGCCGAGGGCGGTGGTCGCGGTCGTGACACCGGCCACCGTACTGCCGGCGTCGCCGGCATTGATCTCGTGGACGGCCGCCGACAACTGTACCGACCCCCAGGCCTGGTCGATGCGCGCGACGCCGATGAAGTCAGGCATGCGGACTTTCTGGGTCACGTCGACGAAGGCGACGTTGCCAGGCCCTACGACGATGGGAGCCAGGAAGGTCGAGGGGGTGAATGGATTGAAGGCATTGCTGTAACCGGCAAACCCGCCTGCGCCCGTGAAGGCGCCGACCGCGGAACCGGTTCCGAAGATCGGGAAGCGGCGATAGGTCGGATCCTCCATCGAGGCGCTCACGGTGAGGCCGTTGCCGAGGGTGGCCGTGTAGGCCAGCACGTTCGTGCTGAATGTGTCCGAGCCGGCTGTGCCGCCGATCAGCTCGAAGTCGTGTGCGTAGAAATCGAAGAACGATGATGCCCGGCCGGCCGTCAGCCCGGCGAACTGGATGAAGGCCTTGTCGGCGTTGACGTAGGTCTGCGTCCGGTTGAAGGCGTCGGCACCGAGGCCCGGGAAGGCCAAGCCCTCCCGCTGACGGGATCCGGAGGTGAGGAAGGGACCGCTGCGGTCGGCGATGTCGAGGCGCAGGAAGGCGCGGAGCGTCCCGTAATCGGTCTGTGTGCGGGCATCCAGGTTGATGCGCATGAGTCCTAGATAGCCGGTCTGATCGCCGCCGGTTCCAGTGCGGACCTTGCTGGTCTGGTACAGGAAATCGTACCGCGCACGACCGGAAATGCGGATGCAGGTATCGCTGCCAGGAATATAGAAAAATCCCGCGCCATAGGCGTTGCACACGCGCACATACTCGATCGGCGCGGCCTGCGTGGCTGGAAGGTCGGCCGCCTGTGCCGCGACACCCGAGACCAGCGCGGCCGAACTGCACAACAGGAGCGTCTTGAGATCAGTCATCATGTCCCCGCATACGACGCCGCGAGCACGTGCGTGCAAGCGTCAACCCAAAATTCTGCGTTCAGGCCGCGGAATGACTCCGTGTCCACCAGACTGTCGCAGTATTCAAGAAATTTGACCGTTCACGATATCGGCAGCTTGACCGTATCTAAGCGAACTTTGTTTGACAAATAAATTACGATTTGTTTTGAAAACTGATATTGTATTTATAAATTTGATTTTTGAATTCAAATCGATCTGGGAGGGCAGGTGCCGTGCCTCATGAGCCGGAGCGCCAAGCGGCGCCTGTCCAAGCGGCCCATGTCCGAGCGGCCCATGTCCGAGCGGCGCCTCTCCGAGCGGCGCGTGTCGGGGCTCGATCCGGATAGCCGCCATACGCCCGTCCGTTCGCAGGTCGCGCGCTCTGCAGCTTCAATCTTTGAAAACCTATTTTGTCTCCGCCTCCTGTTTTCAGAGTTGTGTTTCGATTTCAAATTACAAACTGGGAACCGGGATAGCTTTTAAAGATCATTGTGAGTATGAAATCGGCGTCTGGGGGAATGGACTATGCGTGAGCTGGATTTCTGGATTGCTGGCGCATTCGTGATCATCCTGGCTTGGTCGTTATACGGCCTCCTCGCGTTCTCACATTCCTACGTGATGTTTCTGCCGCTGGTGGAATCGCTGAAGTACGACGATGCGGGCAACACTCTGACCGGTGCGGCCTTGATCGCGGGCAGCTCTGCCTACGCGGCAGCCGTGCTCATTCGGACGGTTTGGGCGATCCGGACTTGGCTGGTCAGGGTCCTGCGCGTCGCCGGCGCAGCGACCCCGCCGGCGTGAGGCCGCGCCATCCAAGGCCACGACACGTGCGCGGAGCGGTGGGCCACACTGCGGCGAGGCGGGCTCGACCGAGCGGCGACGCGCCGCGAGCGCCACAAGCGCTTCAGTTCAGCCTCTGCGAGCCGGGGGTGTACCGGCCTCCGGTTCTGAGTTGGCTCTACCTTGAGGGCTCCAACTGCCGGGCGCCCAAGAGCGCTCCGTTTTTCCGGGTGACCTCTCCAAATCCAAGCATCACTTCCGATCAAGCGACGTCGTGCCGAATGACCGAGGTGCGCTGCCTCCGACGTTCGGCTACTGGGGTGATCCAATGATTCGCAAGAAGAACGAACCCGCATATGCTGTCCGAAGCGCCTGGAATCGTTCGGCCGACCGCAGGAATATCAGATCGGGACGTGACGAATGATCAGGATGCCATCATTCGTACGATCCAATAGGACTCGGTCGACTCTGAGAGTGACTGCTTCGCCGCGCTAATCGTATCTCGGCGCGAACGCGGGACGACCCGGTTCATCGTCTCGGCGTGCACTGCGACCTTGTGCTGCTCTCGGCCGTGTCATTGCACCTGCCGTCGCCTGAACGTCCGCGCGCCTTCCGCAAGCGGGCCACGCGTCTCGAGCCCGGTGGCATCCTCGTCCTGACGGTGCGTCATGGCCCGAGCGAACCGGGACGCGCGATGTACCCGACCACCCTCGGAGGAATTGAGACCCTTGCGCGTGATCACGGCCTGGCTGTCCTACGGGTCCCTGACGCCGGCGATTGACGGCGCGCACGGCGACAGTGAGCAGGGAGATCAACGCCTCAGCCATCATCAGCCATTTCGCGCGGGGCGTCAGCGAGAACGTGTCGGTGGGCGAGAACCCAACTGCGCCAACGCGAGCGAAGGCCATACCGACGCGGCTCGCCGGTCCCCACGGTCCCGACGACATCAGTGAGGCCAAGAGAGAGGCCAAGAGAGAGGCCAAGAGAGGCGCCGCGCTCGGCACGCTGGCGCGGCGGCGAACGCTCAAGCGGACGGCCTATCTCAAGAGCGTGAGGCGGCAGAACTGAGGTCGGCTGCTGAGGCTACGCCAGGCGGAGCAGTAGGGGGCGGACCGAAGTATTTTCGCGGCGGCTCTCCGCCGGATTGATCGTCGGTACCCCGGTGCGCGACCGCGAACGCTACCAGCGTACCCACCCAGTCGGTTCATCACTGGTCACAGAAGTCGCGCGCGCAACAAGGCAGGATGCGGGCGCGTGCCCTGTTTGCGGGATGCGTCCCCACGCTCGCTATGGTCAAGCTTGCGGCAACCGGGGGGATGAGCCGTGACCAAGGGGCAACGGACCCGAGCCCCCGAGCGGGGCCGCCGATCCGATCTCGCGCGCGTCCTTCGCCGCAGCGTGGCCGTCAGCCTGAGCGCGGCTGCGCTGGCGGGCTGCGCGACTCTTGCCCAGCCGGGACCGGGCGGACGGCTGACGGGTAAGCTCATCGTGCAATGGGTAGGCGTGAACCAGTTTGCCTACCTGCCGGACCCGAAGGACCCGCTTACCTTCGTGACCACCGACAACCGAGTCATCATCCCGCAGCCGATGTACACCGATGGCGGCTCGATCCCGCCCATCCTCCAGCCCATCCCTGGCTTCTCGCCCTGGGGGTATGGACCGGCCTACATCGTGCACGACTGGCTGTTCGAGCAGCACCGCTGCGGCTATCCCGGCGCGGACCAGATCAGCTTCGATGACTCTGCGCGCATTCTGGGCGAGGTGATCGACACGCTGATGCGCGCGGGGATGGTTCCGCAAAATCCGCAGGCTCGCGGGCTGATCGAAGCGGGGGTGCGGACACCCTTCGCGCGTCGGTTGTGGAACGCACCTCCAACCGAGACAAACTGTCAGACGCCGGCCGTGGCGCGCCTGCGCCGGGCCGCCCCCGAGGGGCCGACCGTTGTCCAGATCGACTTCTCACGCCCGCGACGGTTCCGTTAGGTTCTGAACCGGATCAGCGTGGCCGTGCGGTGACTTCGGGAACCTGTCTCCGGCCTCGCGCAGAGTCGGTCAGCACGAGAAACCTGACCGGTTCCCAACGGCGGCGCTGGCGCGACAGCCGATCCTGACGTGGTGGCGAGCGGCTTGGGATGCCCACCCGGTGCCCTCCGGCACGCTGGCAATGCGGTCGAGGACTGGGTTACCGCTTTCGCGTCCTGGTCCTGAGGCTCAGCATTGCTCTGCCGTCGAAGCTCGCGACGCCGCGCAGCAGCAGGTCACGGTCACGGCGTTGCAACCAGACCTGCTGAGGCGTGGTCTTCAAGGGAAACGGCGTGGGTGCGCGTTCATCACGCCGAAGGCCGGGTCATCGGGCGGCTCTAGGGCTTGCTCGCGGCCTTCTTCGACGGCTCGGCGGGTTTGATGCTTCCCGTCTCGGATACACGATCACGAGCCTGATCGAAGCGCTTCTTCGAAGCGGTCAACTCGCGCTGTGAACCGGCAAGCTGACCCTTCGCCGCGTCGCGGGCCGCAACAGCTTGGCCGAGTTCCTCGCGGGCCGAGGCAAGTTTGCCTTGCCACACGCGAACGAGGTCGATGTTGGCCTGCTCCAATTCTTTCTGGCGGCCCACCAACCCGTTTCGCTCCGTCTGAAGGAGGCCGACCTGAGTTGCGAGCTCCTTGTTGGCCGAAGATTTATTCGCGTAGGCTCCCCAACCCGCCAAGGCATAAATCCCCAGGATGAGGGGTAGCAACTGAGCGCGTGTCGGCTTCCATGCAAAAAGCACCTGAAGTTTCCAGCGCAGCACGTCGAGCAGGCGAGGCATGGACCCGTTGTCTCCCGTCGCAACAGCGCGGACCTCGTTGATCCGAGCGGCTGATCGATCAGATCCGCAACCGTGCCCAAGCAGCGTTAAGGCTTGCTTACGGCACGCATCACGGCGCGGCCGAAGGATGTTCGCGAGTCCGCCTTCGGATGGCCGCCGGCTCGGATGATCGGAGCTGTCGTCGCTATTGCTTCCGGAGGACCGTGGGCCGTCAGCGCTGAGGTCTGCCGCACTAAAAATCGTCCGGCGGGGTGCGCCGCAAGCCGCTTGCGAATGTGGGCTACCTTGTGGGGCGAGCGATCGGCGCTGTGCCAAGAACCGCTGATGCGATCACTTCAGCCAAGCAAGTGGCGGTGGGCGCAGTCGTTTGCGAACTCGTCTCGGGCGGATGTTCCCTGAAAACAGGGACATTTGCCCCATTGAGAAGCTTTAGCCCCGCAGCTCATCGATGTTTGTCGCGAGCGTTCAGGACTTTACACGCATAAGTCCCTGAAAATCGGAACGGGGATCTATCTCACAATAACAGCGATCAAGACGCGCACTTTAGGGAAGCTCGCAGTCGGCCTGTGGAAAAGCCGCCGGAGTCATTGAAACACCGAGTGGTGGTTATATCTTTGGGCCGCAAACGCTGCTCGACAGCAGGCCCTGCAAGCCATCTACGCCCTCCTATACGGCCCGGCGCACACGGCTCGTGAGCGCCTTGGTAAGCCGGTGCCGACCCAACTCGCCGCCAGCATCAGGCGCCTTCTCGAGGAAGACCTCGCACGTGCTCGCGCCAGCAGAGGTCAAAGCGACCCACCTGAAGCCGCGTTCTACGACGAGCTGCCTTCCGGGAAAGGCCACGAGGTCGCGTACGCGCCCTTCCGCGTCTTTAACCTCTTCATCGCGCACGAGCTGTCTCGCTTCGGATGCAAGCAGGGCGAGGTCGTTGAGTTCGTCGCCGCGATCTCGAACAAACTGCGAGTGAACTTGCTTCGCGAAAGTGGAGAGCTCTTTTCCTGAAGGAGGAGGGTTCCGATGGCAGACCGGAAGCAGACCTTTACCCCTGAGTTTCGTGCTGAGGCGGTGCGACTGGCGCAGACGAGCGGGCGGTCTCGCCGGGAGATCGCCGCTGATCTCGGCGTCGGGCTCTCGACGCTGCGCAACTGGATCGACGGCCGGCGTGAGCGGGAGATGGACCACCCGCCGGCCGAGCGACAGGAAGACATGTCTGCCGAACTCAAGCGGCTGCGCCGCGAGAACGAGGTGCTGCGCCAAGAACGGGAGATCCTAAAGCGAGCGACAGCTTTTTTCGCCAAGGAGGGAAGTCGATGAGGTTCCGCCTCGTCGATGCGGCGAAGAAGGACTTCCCAGTCGCGCCTGTGCAAAGTCCTCGACGTCAGTCCAAGCGGCTACTTTGCCTGGAAGGACCGTCTAGCCTCGGCGCGGCAGCGCGAGGATCTCGTGCTGCTCGCTCACGTTCGCTCCGACTTCACGCTCTCGCACGAGACGTACGGCAGCCCCCCGCATGACGCACGAGTTGCGCGAGCAGGGCTTGGCGGCAGGCCGGCGGCGCGTGGCCCGGCTGATGCGGGAGAACGGGCTCAAGGCCCGCCAGCCGCGCCGCTTCCGGCGCACGACGGACAGCGGCCACGCCTTCCCAGTCGCGCCCAACCACCTCAGGGTCGAGTACGAGCCGCGCTACATCGACTTGATCATTGCCCGCTACGAGGAGGTCACGGGGAAACAGGCTGTCCGGGAGGTCGAAGGATCGCAAGCGTCACCGACAGATGGAGACGCAAGCTGGACAGTTCCTGAGTAGAAGCAGAAGCAAACGTCCGGCCGCAGTCATAGAGCGGATCTGCCGCTTTGCGCCCATCCCGGCCGTTCAGCCGTCCTTGATTGTATCCTGGAAGCAGACGTCGAGGGGTGAGTCTCGATCAATTGCCGAGAGGTATCCCTCACGAGCGATAGCGCGCCGGATTGTCGAGTGGGCCGCGTCGGTGGCAGCGTGGCGGCGCAGAGCGTCTGCGGCTCGGCCGGCCTGTCCAACGCGTGGCGTGCGATGTGCCCGCGAGGTCGTCCACCTCGCCCGCTATCGCCTCCAAGCGCTCGCCGTCGGTCTCGCAGCGCGCTTCAGACCGGAGCTCCAGCAGCCGCGCGGTGGCTACTTCGATCCTTTCCCGGCGGATGTGCCCGAGGCGCCGTCTCCCTGCTTCATCCGCTACGGCCGGACGACCATCGGAAATCTGTCGGCAAGGATCGCGCAGAGCCCGTCATGGGAGCGGGTGACCCGCAATTCCTCGAACTCCGCCACCCCAGCCCGCATCTCCTCCGCTCCCCCCACGGCTGCCGACGGCATCGAAGCAGGCGTGCGCCCGATCCACGATGACCGGATTGTAAGTGGTGAAGCCGCAGACGGCCGATACTCTGCGAAGCATCCCATGCATCCTGAGGAAGGCGCTGCAGTCGAAGTCCGTGGCGGATGCGGCATGGCCACTCGACCTGATGGCCAGTACCACCAGCGAGGTTATCGCGCCGATCGCAAGGAGGGCCCTAGCCATCGACGTCGGCTCGCCGTTCCGCCAGCGCCCCTGACCCGGCTCGCTCACCACTGCGCCTTCGCCCCGGCAGATGGATATGCGCCAGAAACGGGTAGACGGCCGGCAGTACGACCAGGGTGAGAAGCGTCGCCGTGACGAGGCCGCCGATCACCACCGTGGCGAGCGGGCGCTGCACCTCAGCTCCAGCGCTGGTCGATAACGCCATCGGCAAGAAGCCCAACGTCGCCACCAGCGCGGTCATCAGCACCGGCCGCAGACGCAACTCGGCCGCGCGGGTCGCAGCCTCGCGGGCATCGAGACCGACGCGTTCGAGGTCGCGGATATAGCTCGTCAGCACCACGCCGTTCAGGATGGCGATGCCGAAGGTGGCGATGAAGCCGATGGCCGCCGAGATCGAGAATGGCAGGCCTCGAAGGTAAAGCGCGACGATGCCACCGGTCGCCGCGATGGGCACGTTCAGGAAGATCAGGCCGGCGAGACGGACATCGCCGAACATCACCACGAGCAGGACGAGGATCGCCGCCATCGCCGCGGGCACCACGACGGAGAGCCGGGCCGTCGACTCCTGCAGATTTTGGAACTGCCCGCTCCACTGGATGGAATAGCGCGGCGGAAGGGCGACCTGCGCCTTCACGGCGGCTTGGGCGTCGCGCACGAAGCTCTGCACGTCGCGCCCGCGGACGTTGGCCTGGACCGAGATCCGGCGCTGCAGCCGCTCGCGGCTGATCTGGGCGGGGCCCGTCGACACCTCAACCGAGGCAACGAGCGAGAGGGGTACCAGCGTCTTACCGGTTCGGCCCACGGGCAGGTCACGGATGCGCTCGATATCGCCCCGGTCGATGGCCCTGAGACGGACCACGATGTCGGTGATGGAGTTGTCGTCGCCGTAGATCATGCCGGCGGTGCGCCCGCCGATGCTCTCCACCACGTCGAGGACATCGCCGACGTTGACGCCGTAGCGGGCGGCCGCCGCCCGGTCGACTTGGATGGAGAGCGCCGGCATCCCCGCCTGCGCCTCAGCCTTCACGTCGGCCGCACCCGAGACGCCGGAGACCGCGCGCACGATGGCGTCCGCCTTACCCTTCAAGATCTTCAGGTCGTCGCCGTAGAGGCTGATGGCGACGTCGCCTCGAACGCCCTCCAGCAGGTCGTCCATCCGCATCTGGATCGGCTGCGAGAACGTGTAGGAGACGCCCGGCACCTCCGCGCGCAGGCGTTTGTCGAAGGCTTCGACCAGGCCCTCCTGCGTGGCCGCCGTCTTCCACGTCGACGGATCGGTCAGCGTGATGAAGCTGTCGGTGGACTCGACGCCCATCGGGTCGGTGGGAATCTCGGCGCTGCCCGTGAGGGACACGACCCGCTTGACCTCGTGGAAGCTTTTCAGGGTCTGCTCGATCCGGTGCATCACCTTGAGCGAGGCGTCGAGGTTGATGCCTGGGAGCTTCTCGGAGGTGATGACGATGGAGCCTTCCGAGAGCTTGGGCAGGAACTCGCCGCCGAGGCGCGTTGCCAGGAGGCAGCTCCCGCCGAACAGGGCCAGCGTCACCAGGACGGTCAGGCCGGTACGGCGCTCGGCGAGCCGCAGGACCGGCATGTAGCCCCCCCGCACCCAGTGGACGAGGCGGGTCTCGCGCTCGCCGATGCCAGGTCCCGCCAGGACGATGGCTGCAAGCGCCGGCATCAGCGTCATCGTCAGGACGAGGGAGCCGGCGAGCGCCAGGATGACGGTGAACGCCATCGGTCGGAACATCTTCCCGGCGACCCCTTCGAGCGCGAGGATCGGCAGGTAGACCATGATGATGATGGCGACCGCGAACAGGATCGGACGCGCCACCTCGACGGTCGCCTTGCGGATGACCTCCTCGGCTGGACGGTCCGGGTGCTCGCCGCGGGCGCGCAGGACGTTCTCAATCATCACCACGGCGCCATCCACGATGAGGCCGAAGTCGATGGCGCCGAGACTCATGAGGTTGCCGGAGAGCCCGAACAGCCGCATCCCGGCGAACGCCATCAGCATGGATAGGGGAATGGCGGCCGCTACCACGAGACCCGCGCGCAGATTGCCGAGCAGCAGGAGCAAGACGACGATGACGAGCACCGCCCCCTCCATGAGGTTGTGCTCGACGGTGCGGATGGTCCGCGCCACCAGGGTGCTGCGGTCGTAGTACGGCACAATCTCGACGCCCGGCGGCAATTGCGGGCGCAGGTCGGCGATGGTCCGCTTGACGCCCTCGACCACAGCGCTGGCGTTCTCGCCCTGCTGCATCATCGCGATGCCGACGACGGTCTCGCCGGCGGCATCGTGCGTGACGGCGCCGAGGCGGACCTTGGGCGCCTCGACCACCTCGCCCAGGGTGGCGACCGTCACCGGCACGCCGCCCGGTGCCGTCGAGACGACGACGTTGGCGAGGTCCTTGGTGTCCTTCGCGAGGCCAAGGCCGCGGATGACCTCCTGCTGGTCGTTGTGTTCGATGTAGGCGCCGCCGCGCGCGGCGTTGTTCTCGGCGAGCGCCGCGTAGACCTGCCCCATCGTCACGCCGTAGCGGTGCAGGCTCTCGGCGGAGATGCGGACCTCGTAGGTCGGCATCTGGCCGCCGTAGACGTTCACGTCTGCGATGCCGGGTGTGAGCTTGAGCTTGGGCGCGATGGTCCATTGCAGGATGCGCTTCAGCGCCATCGGCGAGTAGGCCGGCCCGCGCACCTCGAACTGGTAGATCTCGCCGAGGCCCGTCGCCATCGGACCCATCTCGGGATCGCCCACGCCGGCCGGCATCATGGTCTTCGCCAAGGGCAGCCGCTGAAAAACCTGCGCCCGCGCCTCGGTGACCGCCATGGCGTCGTCGAAGGTGACGTAGACGGCCGAGACCCCGTAGCGAGAGGTCGAGCGAAGGCCTGTAAGCCCGGGCGCGCCCGCCATCGCGTTCTCGACGGGGAAGCTGACGAGGCGCTCGACCTCCTGAGGGCCGAGCCCCGGGGACAGGGTGAGGACCATCACCTGCTTGGGCGAGATGTCCGGGACCGCGTCGATGGACAGCCCTTCGAGGTTGACGATGCCGCCGACCGCGCCGGCGAGGGCCAGAACGAGGACGAGCCAGCGGCGGCGGACGAGAAGGGCGAACCAAGCGTTCATCGCCGCCTCAGTCCGTCGAGCCAAGGAGCGCGCGCATCAGGATTGCCTTGAGGCCGAAGCTGCCCTGCGTCGCCACCGTCTCGCCGGCCCCGATGCCCGAGCGCACCTCCACCCAGTCGACGCGCTGGACGCCGAGGGTCAGGTCCCGCTTCTCGAAGCGGTCGTCCCCGGTCCGCACGAAGGCGATGGGCCCCCCCTCGGCCTGCTGGATCGCGGCGGCCGGCACCGTGACGCCGTCGCGGCCGAGGTCGGCGGCGATCTCTACCGACACGAACATGTTGGCGCGCAGGACCCCGTCCGGGTTGGCGATCTCGATCCGGGCCGGAGCGGTGTTGGTCGCCGGGTCGATGGCGGCGTTGACCGAGCGCACCCGGCCCTCGAAGCGGGAATGCGCCGCGACCGGAGCCTCGATTGTCGCCGGGTCGCCCGCCTTCACGGTGGCGATGTCGCGGCCGTAGAGATTGGCGAGTACCTGTATCCGCGAGGGATCGGCCACCGTGAAGGCGTCGCGGTTTGTGTCGACCACCTCGCCCAGGGTGATGCCTGCCGCCGTGACGACCCCATCGATGGGCGAGACGATGGCGCTGACGCCGGGGGACCCGCCGGGCGCGGGGGCCAAGCGTTCGTACTGGGCACGATAGAGATCGACCTGCGACTTGGCCGACAGGGTGGCGGCATGGGCCTTGGCGAGTTCGACCTGGCGCCGGTCCACCTCCGCCTGGGCGACGCCGCCGATCCTCACCAGGTCGCTGCCGCGCTTCAGGTTGATCTCGGCGACCTTCTCGGTGGCCTGCGCCTCTCCCAGGCTGGCCTGGGCGGCAGCGAGGCCGTTCCGAGCGTCAAGGACGCCGGAGGCATCGAGGGTGGCCAGCGTCTGTCCGGCGCTTACACGGTCGCCCGGCTGCACTGACAGGGAGAGGACCCTGCCTAACGTCCTTGGTTTCAGCCGCGTGACCCTGCGCTCGTCAAAGGCGACCATGCCGGGCGTCCGGACAAGCGACTCGATCCGGCGGCTTTCCGACGTCCCGAATTCCAACCCGAGTCGGCGCTGGCCGTCGGCATCGAGCCGGACGACGTTGTCTTCGACCGGCTCTCGGGGCGCTGCGGCATCCGCATCCGCGGCGGACTCGGGTGCGGTCGAGGCGGGGCCGAGAAAGCCGAGCAACGGCTCGACGTAGGGCGCGGCTTCATCCCCATAGCGCCATCCGCAAACCCCGACCGCGATGAGGCAAGGGACCGCGAGCCATGCCCGCCGCCTCAATGTGCTTGCGCGGACCGTGGTCTGAGGCGTTTTGTGGATCGGGTCCCGGTCGTTCGGCCCGTCATCCCCGTGCGTCGCCACGCCTCTTCCCGCCTCCGCCAGCACGATGTCGATCGCCCATCAGATTAGACTTGTTCTAAGATATAGGATGGCTCGTCGCCGGGGCGATTAAATTCGCGTTCACAGTCGTGGTGCCGGACCCATGCCGAACCACATCACGTCCGAATAGCGCGACAGCTCCGGGGATGGATCGAGTGGCGAGGCTGCTTCTGATCGAGGATGACGCAGCGACGGCCGAGGAGGTCCTCGGCGACCTTCGCGGGCGGGGGCACGAGGTCGCGTGGGCCGCCACGGGGCCGGACGGTGCGACCGCCGCCCGTTCGGGGCCGTGGGATGCCATCATCCTGGACCGGATGCTTCCGGGCCTGGAGGGGCTCGCCTTGTTGCGCGACCTGCGTGGGGCCGGCAACCGGACGCCGGCGCTGGTCCTAAGCGCGCTGGGCGACGTCGACGAGCGAATCCGCGGCCTCCGCGCCGGCGGTGACGACTACCTCGGCAAGCCCTTCGTCCTCGGCGAACTCGCAGCCCGGATCGAGGCATTGCTACGGCGTCCGACCGATACGCGTGAGACCGTGCTGCGGGTGGGGTCCCTGGAACTCGACCTCGTCGCCGGTAACGGTCGGAGGGGGCTTCGAAACCTCGACCTGCTACCGCGCGAGCTCAAGCTGCTCGAATACCTGATGCGTCGGCCGGGACAGGTCGTGACCCGAGCAATGATGTTCGAGGAGGTCTGGAACTACCGTTTCGCGCCGAAGTCCAACCTCATCGATGTCCATGTCGGACGTCTGCGTAGGAAGCTCGAAGTCGAGGGCGAGCCAATTCTCATCCACAACGTCCGCGGAGAGGGATTCACCCTAACCCCGGATGCCTAGGCTCATCCTGTCCTTCGCATTCCGCTGGGCGCTTGGCATCGCCGTATGGTCGACCCTGCTGTCGCTACTCCTGTTCGCCTTCGTGTACTGGCAGACCGCCGCGTTCATGCAGAACGAACTCGCCCAGGTACTGCGCCACGAGGCACGCTACGCAGCCCGCGAGCCGGCGAAGGCGGTCAATCGTATCGAGACATGGATCAGCGAGGACCTACACAGCGTCCACTTCGCCGGTCTGTTCGGGGCTGATGGTACCAGGCTCGCAGGAAACCTCGACGCTCGGCCGGCAGACCTGCCCCTCGACGGGGAGGTCCACCGAATCGGCGCGCAGGTCGCCATCGCGGGACGGCGCCTGAACGAGGAGCTCTGGTCGGCGGCTGTGGCCCTGAGCGACGGCAGCATCGTGGTCGTGGCCCACGACACCGACGAGATCGACCGCGCCAAGGCGACGGTGATCCGGGCCCTCGGCCTTGCGCTGGTGCCAACCCTGGCTGTGATTAGGCGTGGAATAAGGACCCCGTTTTCGGGGTGATCGGCGTCCAAACGGGACCCCCAGGACAAGTCATCCACACTGCCTTCCGGCTCGAACGGGAGGCTTGCGCGGGATGTTGGTCGTGGAGACGGTCGCAAAGATCCGCCGCGCGTACTTCGTGCAGCAGAAGCCGATCAAGCAGATCTGCCGGGAGCTGAGGGTTTCGCGCAAGGTTGTGCGCAAGGTCATCCGCTCCGAGGCGACGGCGTTCCAATACACCCGCGCCATCCAACCTGCCCCGAAGCTTGGATCGT
>NZ_JAKSYP010000267.1:0-409 GCF_022829625.1 Methylobacterium sp. E-046
CCTCAGTGAGGCTGACGGCACGCCATTCACCGTCGATCTTCACCTCGCAGGCCTGCGGCTTAGGCTTCGTCATATCTGCGAGGTGCAATAGGCTGAGCGAGCCCACCCCATGTTGAGCAGCGGTCGTGCCGGCCTCGCGCAAATTGGCGGGTGTCGGATGTTCAGCGGGCATGTCAGTTCGACGAGAGCGGTTGCAGCCGCGTAGACCGAACCGGCACAGCTACTAGCAGCCGAGCCTTATCGACGAGCAAGGCCGTGGCGATCTCGAACAGCGCGATGTGCTCGATCTCGGCGATGCCGTCGTGATCAGCCACATCGGTCGCCACGAGGAACACGCCCTCGCGCTGCTCTGCGGGCCGACCGGCAATCGCCGCAACCCGACGCAGGTTGTCCGCTCGCCCGGCCCGGG
>NZ_JAKSYP010000273.1:0-40889 GCF_022829625.1 Methylobacterium sp. E-046
CGAGTTCGATCTCCTTGGCGACCGTCACACCGTCCTTGGTGATGCGCGGGGCGCCGAAGCTCTTCTCGATCACGACGTTGCGGCCCTTCGGACCGAGCGTCACCTTCACCGCACTGGCGAGCAGCTCGACGCCGCGCAGCATCTTCTCGCGGGCATCGACCGAAAAGCGAACGTCTTTAGCGGACATGTTGAGGGCTCATCATCTGTCGTTTTAGCCCCGAGGCACGCCACAGCGGGCGCCTCGAAGGGCAGGTCGAGGATCAAGGCCAGTGAGGCCGGATCGGCGCTAGGCGACGATGCCCAGGATGTCGGATTCCTTCATGATCAGCAGGTCCTGACCGTCGATCTTGACCTCGGTGCCGGACCACTTTCCGAACAGGACGCGGTCGCCGGCCTTGACGTCGAGCGGGTTGATCTTGCCCGCCTCGTCGCGCGCACCCGGGCCGACGGCGACCACCTCACCCTCCTGCGGCTTCTCCTTGACCGTATCGGGGATGATGATGCCGCCCTTGGTCTTCTCCTCGCCTTCGATGCGACGGAGCACCACGCGGTCGTGCAGCGGCCGGAAGTTCATTGTGAAATCCTGATCGTTCCCAAGCGAGATCCAGCCGACATGGCTGGCGCTATCGCGGGACAAGGCAGCGGCGAAGCAGATCATCGGCGCCCGATCGGCCCATCTTTAGCACTCTCGACGTGGAAGTGCTAACCCCTTCTCTCGGGGCCGACGTGTAAATTTCAGATACTGGAACGCCGCGTCTCCGCCGATGATCGGATACGGGAGTCTTGAGACTGGCTGCGCCGTCGGGGGCTCTTGGTGCGACTGGGAGGGACCAACGCGCCGACACGCCTTTCCGCGGGATTCTACATGGTCAACCGGATCGGCACCGTGGAACGATCTCGCGTTCAGTGAGGCTTCATTAGGAGGCTGGCTGCAGAGGGCTGGCCAGGCGCGTGGTGCCATGCCATGGGCAGGGCGGTGATCAATCATCTCACCGCCCTCCAGTCCGTGCCGCTCTCAAAGCTGGGGTGGTCCGACTTCTTCGAGGACCAGCGAGAACCCGACGAGGCTGTATTCGCCCCGATGCGGATCGCTGCGATCCACCGCTCCCGCCTGACCGCGTTATCGGAAGTCGGATCGGTCGAGTTGACCTTGGCCGCTCCTGCCGACGCGGGCGACCTTACGGTCGGCGATTGGGTACTCGTCGACCCGGTGACCCAGACACTGCATCGCCGTCTCGGCCGCAGGACGGTGATGGAGCGACGCACGGAGGGCAGCAGGACTCTTCAGGCCGCTGCGGCCAATGTCGACACGCTGTTCATCGTCACCTCCTGCAACGCCGACTTCAATCCCGCACGCCTGGAGCGCTATCTCGCCCTCGCCAATCAGGGCGGCACGGCCCCGGTGATCTTGCTCACCAAGGCCGACACGACGGACGATCTGGGAGCCTACCAGCGCCAAGCGTCCCAGCTGCAGCGCGGGCTCGACGTCGTCACCGTCAATCCCCGGCTCCCAGCAGCCGCGGACATGCTCGCTCCATGGTGCGGCTCGGGGCGGACCGTGGCGCTGGTCGGCTCCTCCGGGGTCGGCAAATCGACTCTGGTGAACACGCTGGTCGGCGCAGGTGAGGGGCCGGCTCAGCAGACCGGAGGCATTCGGGAGCACGATGCGAAGGGACGCCACACGACCACGTCGCGTTCGCTGCATGCCATTGCCGGCGGCGGCTGGGTCATCGACACGCCGGGAATGCGAACGCTGCACCTCAGTGGCGCCGCGGAGGGGATCGAGACGCTGTTCGCTGAGATCGTCGAGCTCGCGCCCTTGTGCCGATACCGTGACTGTACGCACGCCCATGAACCCGGCTGTGCCGTGAGCATCGCGATCAGTGAAGGCAAGATCGAACCGGAGCGTTTGGTCCGGTGGCGCAAGCTCTTCGATGAGAACCGGGACAACACGCCGACATCCGTGGGACCGCGCGGCCGTCAGCGTGCCAGCCGTTAGCCTCGGCGATCACACTCGGCAGGTGTGGATGCTGTGAGGCAGCGCGGAAATCGTTCGTCGCGACAGAGCCGCGTCGGCAGCCGCATGCCCGTTCGACCGTCTCATCGCCTCCGAAGCAGACCGACGGCTTCCGGCCAGGTAGGGCCGGCCGCTCCGCGTGGCGCGGTTAGTCATTGCGTTGGATCGCCGGCCTGCTCCGGCGCGGACATGCGGTGCCAATGGGCCGATCCGGCGCCGACGCGCACAACGGACGTAACAGGAGCTGGATCGTACCCTCGGTTGTGGCGATGACCCGGATGCGTGCAAGCGATCTGGGCCGAGACGGGAAAACTGATCTGCGGCCGCACTGAGCGCTGTGCTGAACGGCCGATCACCGGCCTGAGTCGAAGACGATGGCGCGCATGCGACCTTCGATCGGCCCCTGACCGAAGCGCGTCGCCAGGGACTCGGCCACCCGCCGGGTGGCCTCCGGTAGACCAGTGGGATTTCGCGCCATGATCTCGCCTCGCAAGGGCGTTCCCTGGCAGTAGGCCACGGCCGGCCCGTGCGGCGAGGGACTCCGACTTACGTGTTCGACCACCTCCGCCTTCACATCGGAGAAGCCGGCCTGTTTCAGTGCCGTGGCCATGCCGACGGTGTCGCAGTGGCCGTACGGCGTGCGCACGAGAAATCGAGGCGGATCGGCCGGGAAGAGTTCGGCGAGCGATTGCGTGACCGTGTCGGCGAAGTCATTCGCTCCGATGGAATCCCAGACGCTGAAAATCAGCCGTCCTGATCGCTTCAGGACGCGCCGGGCCTCTCGAAACGCCCGAAGCGGCTCGGGGAAGAACATGATCCCGAACTGGCACAGCACAACGTCGAAGGTCTCAGCAGCGAAAGGCAGAGCTTGGGCGTCGGTCTGCAGCCACTCGATGGGCCGGGTCTGACCCACACGATCCCGGGCGACGGCGAGCATGGCCGCGTTCAGATCGGTGGCGACCAAACGCGTCGTCGCGGGCAAGGCCGTGGCGAGCCTGCGGGTGACGACACCCGTGCCGGCGGCAGTCTCCAGGACGCTCCTCGGTACGAGCTGCCTCACCCGGACGGCCGCATCGCGGGCATAAGGCTCGAAGATCAGGGGAACGAGGTGGCGCTCGTACAGATCCGGGATCGAACCCGTGAATGCTTTGTCCGCCGCTGCCATTCGGCGTCCTCCCAAACACCGGCGTGAGCAGATCATGAAGCCGCAGGCTCAGGCTCGCAAGCGGCCATCGCGAAGGTGGCATGTGGAACGCCCTCTGCCGTTCACGGGGGCTGACCGGACCGGCCAGCATTCATTCGGAGGGTTCGGGAGGATCGGCCAGGCGAGAGGGCTGCACCGGTCGCGAAACGCGGCGGACCTCGACGGGGCCCTGAGGCTCAGCAGGCTCGACAATGCGGGTGAGACCGCGCCGATCACCCTGGAGCGGCGCGGCAAGATCGATGAAGCACGCGGGACGAGGTGTCCTCAGCTCCGCGTCAGACGGCTCAGCACGTCGGCGAAGGTCAGCGTGAACAGAATCGCCGACCAGAACAAGCCGCAGGCCGCCGTGAGGCGGATGAGGGCGGAGGCCTCGATCAGGCGCATGAACAGCAGCGCCACCAGCGCCGCCTGCGTCGTGGCGATTCCGAAGCTCACGGCCGCCGTCCAGGGGCCGAGCGGCGCGTAGGCCAGGGCGCACGCGACCGCCAGCAGCGCCATCAGACCGAGCCAGACTGGCAGTACCCGGCGCCAGACCGCGCCTGCGGAAACCGGCGCGCTCATCCCGGCCGCCCGACGAGGTAGAGGGCCGGGTAGAGGAACAGCCAAACCATGTCGACGAACCCCCAGTAGAGCATCGTCACCTCCACCTGCGGATTCCCAGGCAGGCGCTCCGGATGCCGCCAGCCGATCCAGATCAGCCGCGCAACGAGCCCGATGCCGACCGTCAGATGGACGCCGTGGATGCCGGTGGAGAGCCAATAGAAGCCGAAGAACAGCTGCGCGGAGGGCTCGGGGAGCTTGAATCCCCGCCCCGGCACGAGGTGCTCGGCGATATCGTCGCGGTACTCCATGCCCTTGACCGCCAGGAAGGCGAGGCCGAGCGTCGCCGTCGCCACGAGACACCACTGAGTGAGCCGGCGCAGCGGCACGTGCTCGGAGGCCAGCGAGGCGGCGGCGGCGCTCAGGCCGCTGGTGAGCAGGATCGCGGTGTTGAGGGTGCCGTAGACGATGTTCGTTTCGCGGGCGGCCGTCGCGAAGGCCTCCGCGTGCTCGGCCCGCACGGCGGCGTAGAACAGGAACAGCGCCCCGAAGAACAGCACCTCGCTGGCGATGAAGATCCAGATGCCGAAGGTGGCGCCGAAGCGCTGGTAGGACAGCGCCTCCTCCTGCGGGAGCCCCAGCCCGTCCCAGGGTTCGCGCAGGAACTCCGCGTGCAGCGGCGCTTCGGTGGCGATCGCGGGGTCGGTCACGTGAGCGAGCCCTGCGAGGGGATGCGCGGCTCGTCGTGCAGCGGGGCTGCGCCCTCCGGGTGGTAGTTGTAGGGCTTGGCGAGCACGGCGGGGCGGCCGAAGAAGTTGACCCGCGGCGGCGGCGAGGTGGTTCGCCATTCGAGGCCCGAGGCGTTCCAGGGGTCGTTCACCGCCCGGGCGCCGAAGAACAGCGACCACGTCAGGTAGCCGAGCGGCATCAGGTAGGCGGCCGCCAGCACCGCAGCACCCGAGGAGGAGAGCACGTTCCAGACCTGAAACTCCGGCGGGTAGACGTGGTAGCGCCGCGGCATGCCGAGATAGCCAGCGATGAATTGCGGGAAGAAGGTCAGGTTGAAGCCGAAGAACATCAGCACTGCGGCGAACTTCGCCCAGGTCTCCGGATACATGCGACCGGTGAACTTCGGCCACCAGAAGTGCAGGCCGGCGAAGTAGGCCGACACGGTCGCGCCGACCATGATGTAGTGGAAGTGGGCGACGACGAAGTAGGTGTCCTGCACGTGCACGTCGATCGGGATGGAGGCCAGGAACAGCCCGGTCAGGCCGCCGACCGTGAACAGCCCGATATAGCCCAGCACGTAGAGCATCGGCGATTCGAACCCGACCTGCCCGCGGTAGAGCGTGGCGGTCCAGTTGAACACCTTGATGGCCGAGGGCACGGCGACCACGAAGGACAGGAACGAGAAGATCAGCGCCGCGTAGGGCGACATGCCCGAGGTGAACATGTGGTGGCCCCAGGTGAAGAAGCCGATCACCGCGATCGCCACCAGGGCGTAGACCATGAAGTCGTAGCCGAAGATCCGCCGCCGCGCGAAGCAGGTGATCACCTCCGAGACGATGCCCATGCCGGGCAGGAGCATGATGTAGACGGCCGGATGCGAGTAGAACCAGAACAGGTGCTGGAACAGGATCGGGTCGCCGCCCTTCGCGGGATCGAAGATCGGCAGGCCCAGGGATCGCTCGGCCACCACCAGGATGATGGTCAGCGCCAGGACGGGGGTCGCGAGCACGAAGATGATGCTCGTCGTGTACATGGCCCATACGAACAGCGGCAGACGGAACCACGTCATCCCGGGCGCCCGCAGCAGGTGCGTGGTGGCGATGAAGTTCACCCCCGTGGCGATGGTCGAGAAGCCCGAGACGAACACCCCCAGCACGCCGATGGTCACGGCCGTGTTGGAGAAGGTGGTCGAGTAGGGGACGTAGAAGGTCCAGCCGGTGTCGATGCCGCCAGCCAGCACGGCGGTCGCGGTGATCAGGCCGCCAATGACGTTGAGGTACCAGCTCGCGAGGTTGAGCTTCGGGAAGGCGAGGTCCCGCGCCCCGATCATCAGGGGGAGCAGGAAGTTGCCGAAGGTGGTGGGGATCGACGGGATCAGGAAGAACCACACCATGATCACGCCGTGGAGCGTGAACAGCTTGTTGTAGGTATCGGCGCCGACGAGGTCGGCCTGCGGCGTGAACAGCTCCAGCCGCACCAGCGTGGCGGCCGCGCCGCCGATGAAGAAGAACAGGGTGACCGACAGCGCGTAGAGGATCGCGATGCGCTTGTGGTCGGTGGAGGTCAGCCACGATCCGAGGGTGCCGCCGGCCGACAGGTAGCTCTCGGGCAGGCCGAGGGCCAACTCGTCCGGGTCGGCGAGGCTCGCCGGGCTCTCGGCGACGCGCGTGCTCATGCGGGCACTCCGGTTCGGGATGCTGGTGCGGAGGTCACGGCCGCACCACGGGGCCGGCGGGGGAGGGCGTGTCGGCGACGGGGGCGCCCGGCACCATGGCGGGGCTGCGCTCGGACTGGGCACCCGGCACGCGCGACGACAGCGGCGGCACGCCCGGCGTGCGGACCTCCCGCGGCCCCGCGCCCAGCGAGCGGATATAGGCGGTCAGTTCCTGGATCTCGCCGTCCGAGAGCAGCCCCTCGTAGCTCGGCATGACCGGGGCGTAGCCCGCCACGACGTCGCGCTTCGGCTGGAGGATCGAGTCGCGCACGTAAGCGGCATCGACCGTGGCGAGTTTGCCGCCGTCGAGCTGCACGGCCTGCCCCCAGATGCCGGCGAGGTTCGGGGCATGGACCGTCGAGCCCGGCGCGTGGCAGCCCGAGCAGCCCTTCTCGGAGAACAGACGTTCGCCCTGGTGGGCGAGGTCGTCGCCCTCGGGCTGGGCCGAGAGCCAGGCCGCGTAGTCCTGCGGCTCCATGACGATCACCCGGCCGAGCATGCGGGCATGGTCGGTGCCGCAATACTCGGTGCACATGAGCTGGAAGGTGCCGGTCTTCGTCGCCTGGAACCACGCCTCGGTGGTCTGGTCCGGCACGGCGTCGCGCTTCAGCCGGAAGGCCGGGATGTAGAAGGAATGGATCACGTCCTGCGAGGTCAGGACCAGGCGCACCGGCACGCCCACCGGCACGTGCAGCTCGTTGATCTCGCGGGCGCCGTTCGAGGCCTGCGTCTTCCACATCCACTGCTTGCCGACGACGTGGACCTCCAGGGCGTCCTTCGGCGGCGAGAAGGCGCCGATCTCGGCCGAGGCGGCCCACCAGAAGATGAAGACGAAGACGAACAGGGTGGCGGCGGTCCAACCGATCTCGAATTCCCGGGAGACCACCTCGGGGAGCGGCCCCCGGTCGGCGTTCGAGCCCCGGCGGAAGCGGATCGCGAAGGTGACCACGAGGCCGACCACGAGGAGCACGATGGCCGCCGAGACAAGAGTGAGGCCGATGAAGATCCGGTCGACCTTGGCGGCGTGTGTGGAGGCGGCGACCGGCATCAGCCAGGCGGGCATCAGCGATCCCATCGGCGCCCCACCTCGGAGGCGGCGCGTTGCACGGTGCCGGGTTGCCCGTCCGGCGACATCACGGTGCTCGACGCGCCGCCGCGGCTGCCGAGGGGCGGCACCTGCTCGGGCTGGGCGGGCGCAGCGAACCCGGCATCGCCCTCCGCGGCCAGCCGGGCCATCGCCGCCGCGACCGGAATCCGGGCGATGCCCTTGTCCCGGTCGACCCAGGCGTAGCCGGAGAGCCGCGCCTTCTGATCCCGGAGGAGGGCGGCGAGGTCGCTCGCGGGCGCCCGCTGGAGCTGCGGCTGCGCGAAGGTGCGGGGTGGCCGCATCAGCGGCAGGTCGACGGTCAGCGTGTAGTAGAGGCGCAGGCCCGCGAGCGTCGCGCCCACGAAGACGACGATGAACAGGCCGGTGAGCAGCACCGGGCGCAGCGCCAGGGCGGGCGCCTCCGTGCCGGGACGGGCGTGGCCCACGGCGTCGTCGTGAACGCCGGTATGAAGCTGGCCATCGGCCACGGGGGAGGGCTGATCAGGTATGGCGCGGCCTCCCGGCGGCCCGGATCCGGGCGAGGCGGCGGGTGATCTGGCGACCCACCGGCGCCGACAGCAGGGCCAGCAGCGCGGCGCACAGGGCAGCCCAGGCGGCAGCCGGACCCGCGCCGGCCTCGTAGGCGGGCAGCACGTACCACGCGAGGTGCAGGGCCACGCCGATCAGGGTGAGGAGACCGACCACCCGCAGGGACGCGACGCTCCGCCGGATCCGCCCGAACAGCAGGGCCGCGAAGGGCAGGAGCCCGCCGGCGGCGAGCGCCGCGAGGAGCACCGCGATCCAGGGGCCGGTTCCGCGCCTCAGGTACCAGACCGACTTCTCAGGCAGGTCGCCGTACCACGCGACGATGTAGGACATCAGGCTCAGGTAGAGGACGCCCAGAAGGGTCGCGAGGATCAGACCGGCCAGGTCGGCGGCGCGCTCCGCGTCGAGCCCCGGCGGGCTCGCGAGCGCCGCCCAGGCGAGCGCCGCCAGGATCTGGTGGAACGCGACGTTGGCCGCGAAGGCCGATGAGGTGAAGTGCGGCTCCACCGAGAGGATCCAGTCCACCGCCACGAGGCTGATGGTGAGCCCGTAGAAGCTCAGGCCCAATGCCGCCGCGAGGGGGGAACAGCGGCCCGCGAGGCACAGCAGCGCGAGGACCGACCAGCCGACGAGCGTCACCGCGGCCCGCAGGTCGAACAGGGCCGGGTCGAGGTAGAGTTCGGCGACCCCCGGCTTCACCGTGCCGGGGTCGGCGGCCCAGGGATACAGGGCGGGGAGACTGAGCGCCACGCCGAGGAAGGCCAGGGCGGCCAGCGGTATCAGGCCGGCGGCCGGACGCAGGGCGGGCGCCAGGGCCTCGCCCCAGCGGCCACCGGTCACCCGGTGGATCAGCATCAGAACGAGGCTGCCCACGGGAACCGCGCTCCAGACCAGCCAAGCGACGAGCCAGCCGCGGGCGAGATTCGCCATCATGGCAGCTGCTCTGCGAGACCGGGGACGTCCGCGACCCGCGCGCCTTGCGAGAGCTGAAGCGCCCGGATGTAGGCGGCGATCGCCCAGCGGTCCCGGGGGGCAACCCGGGCCGCGTAGGGGTACATCACGCCGTAGCCCCTGGTGATCACGTCGACGAAGTACCGGGCGGGCGCCGCCCGCAGGCGGTCCTCGTGGTAGGAGGGCGGCGGCGGGAAGCCGCGCTGCACGACCATGCCGTCGCCGTGGCCTGAATAACCGTGGCAGGGGGTGCAGATCGCCTCGTAGCGTTCCTTGCCGCGGGCGAGCAGGGCTGCGTCGAGGTGCGGCGGCGTGTCGAGGCCGGCATCATAGGCGGCATCGCCCTGCGCGACGGTTCCGGCCGGCGGCGTCTGCGTCTCGGCGCCGCCCGGGAAGAGCGGCGCCGTGCCGTAGACCTCGTAGCGGTTCTGTACCCGCATCGATTGGTCGTCGCAGGCCGTCAGGCAGAGGGCCGGGAGGGCGGCGAGGAGGAGCGCGCGCCTCATCCGTGCATCTCCGAGACGAGCAGCGCGCCGGCCTCCTCCAGACGCCGGCGCAGGGGCGCAGGCGCGTCCTTCGGCGCCACGAGGAGCAGGAAGCGATCCTGGCTCGCCCGCTCGAACTGCGGCATGTCGTGGACCGGGTGGTTGAGCCGCGGCAGGCCGCAGGACCAGAGCATCGCGGCGAAGCCCGCGACGGCCGCCGCCAGCACGCCGAACTCGAACGGCACCAGGGTGAAGACCGGCCAGGAATGGAGCGGCCGGCCGCCGGAATTCAGCGGGTAGGCGTAGACCGCGCTGTACCATTGCAGCCCGTACATCGCGGCCGCCGCCCCGAAGCCCGCCAGAGCCATGACGGGCCGCACCGGGTTGCGCGCGGGTTCGAGGGCGCCCGACAGCTCCTCGAGCGGGAAGGGCGTGAAGGCGTCGAGCAGGCGGTGGCCGTCGGCCCGGGCGAGCCGCAGGGCCCGCACCAGCGCGTCGGGGGTCTCGAACTCGGCCAGCAGCGGCTTGGTGGACGGCCTGCTCATGCGGCAGCCCCCTCGTCGTGGCTGATCTGCCGGACCTCGTGCATCGAGATGACGGGTAGGATCCGCACCAGCACGAGGAACCCGAGCACGAACAGGCCGAGCGGCCCGAACAGGATCGCGAGGTCGTAGAGGCTCGTGTGATAGGTCCGCCACAGGCTCATGGCGTGGCCGTGCGAGAGCGTGTTCCACACGATCAGGATACGCTCGAACCACATCCCGATGTTGATGACCACCGAGATCCCGGCGAGCACCCAGAGGTTGCGCCGCGCGAACGGGAACCACAGGGCCTGCGGCACGACGCAGTTGCAGGCGATCAGGGCGTAATACAGCCAGCAATAATCGCCCACGAAGAAGTAGCGCACGACATCGCGGTCGGCAGGCTCGCCGCCGTACCAGGCCATGAACCACTCGGTGGCGTAGGACAGGGTCATGACCACGCTGGCGAACAGCATGACCTTGCCCATGACGTCGAAATGGGCCGGCGTGATCACCGCCTGGAGGTTCAGGCCCCAGCGGATGAAGATCGCGATCACCACAACCATCGCGAAGCCGGAATACATCGCGCCGACGACGAAGTAGGGGGGGAAAATGCTCTCCTGCCAGCCGGGCATCAGGCTCGCCGCGAAGTCGAGGCCGACGATGGAGTGGACCGAGCAGACCAGCGGCACCGCGAGCGCCGCCATGGTCTTGTGATAGGTCTCGTAGACCTGCCAGTGCCGGGCGGAGTTGCGCCAGCCGAGGGCGAGGGCGCCGTAGATGACCTGCCCGGCCCGGGTGGTGGCCCGGTCGCGCATCGTGGCGAGGTCGGGCAGGAGGCCAGTGAACCAGAACAGGGCCGAGAACAGGATGTAGCTGAGGATCGCCCAGAAATCCCACACCAGGGCCGAGCGCCATTGCGGCCAGAGCTCCATGGTGTTGGGGTAGGGCGCCAGCCAGTAGGCGTAGAGCGGCCGCCCGAGATGGATGATCGGGAAGATCCCGGCGATCCCGGCGGCGAACAGGGTCATCGTCTCGGCGAAGCGGTTGATCGAGGCGCGCCAGCGCTGGCGCGTGAGCAGCAGCATCGATGAGATCAGCGTGCCGGCATTGCCGATGCCGATCCACCAGACGTAGTTGGCGATGGAGAAGCCCCAGACCACGGTGGTGTTCACCCCCGAGAGCCCGATCCCGACGGTGAGCACCGCGCCGATCGCCCCGAGGGTCACCAGCACGAAGGGCAGGGTGGCGAGCAGGGCGTAGAACCAGAGCCTGCCGGGGCCGCGCTTCTGGATCGGGTCGGCGATCGCCGCCGAGATCGCGCCGTGGCTGAGCTGCGCCGGAACGATCCAGCGAGGGGCCTGCGCGCCTCCGGTCATGTCCGGCCCCCGAGGTCGGGGTTCGGGGCGTGCAGGTCGGCGAGGTAGGTGGTGCGCGGCCGCGTGTTCAGTTCCTCCATCAGCGCGTAGTGCCGGGGGTCCCGGCGCAGGGCCAGGATCGGGTCGCCCGACTTCGCGAGGTCGCCGAAGGTGATCGCCCTGGTCGGGCAGGCGGACTGGCAGGCGGTGACGACCGGATCCATGGGCCGCCCGTCGCGCTCGGAGGCTTGGCGCTCGTTGGCGATCCGCTGGATGCAGTAGGTGCACTTCTCCATCACGCCGCGGGCCCGGACCGTGACGTTCGGGTTGTGCTGCGCCTTGATGCTCTCGGCGCCCATGGTGGCGTAAGGCTGCCCGTCGGCATAGCCGAAGAAGTTGAAGCGCCGAACCTTGTAGGGGCAGTTCGCCTCGCAGAAGCGCGTCCCGACACAGCGATTGTAGACTTGGAGGTTCAGCCCCTCGCCGTCATGGACCGAGGCCGCCACCGGGCAGACCGGTTCGCAGGGCGCGTGCTCGCAATGCATGCACGGCACCGGCTGGAAGCCCGCCCGCACCGCGTCGGGCGTGCCGGAATCGTAGAGGTCGACCCGCAGCCAGTGCATCATCCGGCCCCGGGCGATCTCCTCCGGCCCGACGACCGGCACGTTGTTCTCGGACTGGCAGGCGACGACGCAGGCGTTGCAGCCGATGCAGGCGTGCGTGTCGATCACCATGGCCCAGGCATGGCCGTCGGCGTCGCCCCTCCAGGGGTCCAGCAGGCTCGGCTGGCCGGCGCCGCTGCCTTTGGGCGCTGCCTGGGCAAGATCAACCAAGGCGATCTGCCGGAAGAGCTTCCTCGTCTCGCCCTCGATCTGCGTGTAGGTCTGGGTGCGCAGCACGTTGCCCCGCCGATCGGTCTTCGCGAGGTTCACGCCGGACAGCAGCCGCGGGGCCGCCGTGGTGGCGAGGCTGTAGCCGTCCGCACCGACGCCGTTGCCGATGGCCCCGGCCCGGGGGCGGCCGTAGCCGAGGGTCAGGGCGCCGGCCCCCTCGGCGACGCCGGATTCCACCGCCACCAGCACCTCGACCTGCCGCCCTCCCAGCCCGAGCGTGACGACGTCGCCGGCCTTGAGCCCGCGGCGCGCCGCCTCGCCCTCAGACAGCGCCAGGGCGTTGCCCCAGACCTGCTTGGAGACCGGCTTCGGGCATTCCTGCAGCCACGCATTGTTGGCGTAGCGGCCGTCGTACAGGCAGGGATCGGCGCGCAGCTCGATCGCGAAGCCGGCATTCGGGGACGCCGGCAGGGATGGCAGCCGCGCTGCGCCGGGCTCGACCGGCGCAGCGGCGCTGTCTGGGATCACCCCATCGTGGAGCGCCCGGCGCCACCAGCCCTCGAAATTGCCGCCGCCCTGATCGTGCCACGTCGCCCGGACGATGTCGTAGCCGGCCGTGGCAGGCTCGCCGGCCAGCAAGGACAGGATCTCGTGGGCCGAGCGGCCGCCGTAGAGGGGCCGGACCAGGGGCTGAACGAGGCTCGCGGTGCCGTCCAGCGCGCGCAGGTCCGACCAGCTCTCGAGCGCGTGGGCCAGCGGCAGGTGCCAGTGCGTGGCGCCCGCGGTCTCGTCGCCGTGCAGCCCGGCATGGAGCGAGAAGCCGGCTCGGCCGATCTTCTCCGCGAAGGCGAGGTCGGCGGGCGCCGTATGAGCCGGGTTGCAATCGAGGATCGCCAGGCAGGAGACCGCCCCCGCGTCGAGATCCGCCGCCAGGGTGGCGAGATCGGCGGGCGCACGGTCGCCGGCGACGTCGAGCGGGACGGTGTAGGTGATCGGCGCCTTGAGCCGCCCGTTGATCCAGTGCCCGAGGGCGTGCAGTTCCGGGGGCAGGGCATCGCCGACGAGGACCAGGGCGCGGCCCTCGGCTCCGCGCAGATCCGACGCCGCGGCCGCGGCGAACCGGGCCGCCTCCGGAGGCAAGTCGGGGGCGGGGAGGGCGGCGCCCAGATGGTTGGACAGGGCGGCCAGGAGGGCGCCCGCGTGGTGGGGGTGAAGGGCATAGCGGGCGTCGGCCTTGATGCCGGTCTGGGTCAGCGCGGTCTCGGCGACGTAGATCCGGCCGAACCGCGCCGAGTCGCGGCGGCGGTCCATGAGGGCACGGCTGAACCGGATCTGGTCCGGGCTTGGCCCGAGGGGATCGGCGCCGATGCAGAGAATCGTCTCGGCCCGACCGGGATCCGGCAGCGCCCGCAGGGGACGGCCGAAGGCGAGCTCCGCGCCGCGCAACGCGGCGGCGTCGTTCAGAGGCTCGTGGACGTGCCAGACCGCCTCCGGCATCGCCTGCAGTAGAGACGCGATCTGGTGCAGGAGCGTCGGCGACGTGACGTGCCCGGTGAGCAGGCGGAAGCCCTCGCCCTTGGCCCGGCGCGCCTGCGCCAGGGGGACGGCCAGGGCCCGCCCGACCATGTCCCAGGAGGCGATGCCGTTCACCCGCTCGGTCACGGTGCGCGAGCGGTCCGGATCGTAGAGGTCGAGGATCGCTGCCTCGGCGAAGACGTCGGTGGCGCCCCGGCTGCCCGGGTGCAGCGGGTTGCCCTCGATCTTGATCGGCCGCCCGTCCACCGCGATGGCGTGGACGCCCCGCGCCCAGCCGCCGAGCGACAGGGCAGTGGCGTAGCGTACCGGCACACCGGGCAGGAGACGCTCCGGCGCGACCACGTAGGGCACGAGTTCTTCCGAGGGCTTCGAACAGGCGCCGAGGCCGAGAGCGATGCCCGCGGAGAGCAGGCCCAGGGCCTCGCGGCGGGAGGGGACGCTCAGCGGTGGCATATGGAGCACTCGCTGAGCCGCTCGGGGCTCTTGATGTGATAGGCCTTTACCAGCTGCGCGCCGGCCGCTCTCTGGTCCGGCGGGGGCGTCCAGTCCATGTCGAACACCGCCTCGCGGGGGCGAAGGTTCGGAGCCGGGTCGCGGTGGCAGTCGAGGCACCAGCCCATGGTGAGCGGGGCGACCTGCCGGATCAGCTTCATGGTCTGCACTTCGCCGTGGCAGGTGGTGCAGCCGACGCCCTTGGCCACGTGAACGGAGTGGTTGAAGTAGACGTAGTGGGGCAGGGTATGGACCTTGCGCCACAGGAGCGGACGTCCCTCGGCGAGGCTGGTCCGCACCGGCGCCAGCATCGGCGCGTTGGTCCAGATCTGCGAGTGGCAGCTCATGCAGGTCTCGGTGGGCGGGATCCCCGGGAAAGCGGCCTTCTCCACCGACGTGTGGCAGTAGCGGCAATCGATCCCGAGGCCCCCAACATGGTGCTCGTGGCTGAACGGGACCGGCTGCTCGCGGGTCACGTCCTGCTGGGTGGCGTAGGGCGACCGCCAGAACGCGTAGGCGAGGCCCATGGACAGGACCGGGACCACCGCCACCGCGGCGAGGACGACCCGCGCGACCGTGTCGGCACCCGGACGGAAGATCTGCACCATTCCGGGCGTCCACCTCCCCGCGGCGTCGAACCGTCAGGAGCGTCGGGCGACCCTTCGTGCCGCGGCTCCGCGTTGACGGATAGCCGCTGTCCCCGGATCGATCGCCAATCTATGTTGGCGCGCCCGGCGCGTAGCGCTGGACCATGGCGGTGCAGAACTCCGCGAACTCGGCGCGGACCAGCGGCGCGCTGGTGTGATGGGGCGAGATGCCCCGGTGCTCGGGCGTGAAGCAGAAGGTGACGGTGACGTCGAACTCGTCCAGCGCGGCCATCTGACGGTCGAACCAGTCGAGGGCGCCGGGGCGAAAGCTGTCGGCCCAGGACAGGCCGGTGCGCAGGTGACGGACACCGAGCCGCCGCATCCACGCCACGGCCTCGTCGAGCCGGTGATCCTCGAAGTGGAACCACTGGCACAGGCCGATCTCGGGGGTGTGGCGGGCGAAGCTCTCGAGGGCGATCTTCGGGGTGCCGTCCTGGCGCAGCAGGCCCATGTGGAAGTGCCGGTAGTAGGAGGAGCCCTCGGCCTCCTTGTGGCGGGTGGTGGCCTCCCATTCCCGCGGCAGGTCGTAGAGGCTGTACCAGTGGATCCTGGGGGCCCGGCCGGAGAGCAGCTCCAGGGTCCGGCGCAGGCCCCAATCCTGAACCTCCTCGGCGCCGAAGGTCGAGACGCCGACCTCCGAGACCCAGACCGGAAGGGTCGTGACCGCGCGGATCTCGTCGACCTTGGCTGGCCAGTCGTGGATCGACCACAGGTTCCAGTCCAGGGGGAAGCCGTGAACCGCCACGGCGTCGACGGCGTCGAGGACGCCGCGCTCTTCCATGTTGCGGATGAAGAGGGGATCGATCGGCGAGATGCCGCCGAGCACGCGGGTCAGGGCCGGGTTCGCCGCCCGGATCGCGTGGCCCGCCTCCTTGACCATCTCGGCGAAGAGCAACCAGTCGGGGTCGATCTCCGGGTCCCAGTGCGACTTGTTGTTGGGCTCGTTCCAGAGCATCACCGAGTCGATCATCGCGCCTACCTGCGTCCTTGAGTATCCGCCCGCGCCGGATATTCGGCCCCCAATCCGTAGGGGACCGGCGCGGCGCGACAGATGTAGACTTCAGCCTCGGGCTGGCCCGCGATGGAGAAGCCGCTCGCCCGCAGCATCGCCTCGATGCCGGCGCGGTTGGGGATCCACCAGTTGGTCCAGTCATGCGCGTAGGCGCGTTCGACGAAGTGCATCCGCGGGTATCCGGGCCGCTCGAACTGGTCCATGTCCCAGAAGTCGTAATCCTCCGCTACCGGCTCGACGGCGCGGCTGCCGCGCAGCATCGACTGGAACACCATGAGGTCGCCGGCCACATGCTCCCGGATCAGGTCGAGGGCGAGCAGCGGGTGGCGCAGGTGGTAGAGCACCCCCATGAACAGCACGACGTCAAACCGCTCGCCCAGGGTGCCGACGTCGTAGACCGAGAGGTTACGGAACTCGATGTCGTAGCCGAGATGGGCCGCGGCGAAGCGGGCCTGGGCGAGGTATCGCTCATCCGAGTCGACGCCCAGCACGCGCGCCGCGCCGCGCTGCTTCATCGTAATGGCATAGAAGCCGCCGTTGCAGCCGATGTCGAGGACGCTCTTGCCGGTGAGGTCGGCGGGGATCGCGTGGGCGAAGCGACGCCACTTCACCCCCGGGTAATCGCCGAGGAAATGGTCCGGGGCGGTCCAGACCCCGTCGCCGAGGTCGAGGTTGTGAAACCAGGGGCCGAGGGCGTCGGCCCGCCGGCGCAGGTCGGAGGCCGTCATGGTGCGGTCCGTTCGTTGAGGGAGACCACCCGTCCGCCACCGGGCCAGAGGGCGAGTTCGCTGCAGGAGGCCGGATCGACGACGATCCGGTCGTAGGCGTCGAGGCCGAGGCCGAGGACCTTGAGGAGGGCCGCCCGGATCACGTCGGCGTGGCTCACCAGGATGACCGGCGCGCCGTCCTCGGTGAAGCGATCGAGGACCCGGCCGATGCGGGCCTGCGCCTCCGCCATGCCCTCGCCGCCCGGCGGGCGGGCAGTGGCACGCTCGGTGTTCCAGATGGCCCAGAGGGGATCGGCCGCCAGCGCCTCGAAGGTGCGGCCCGTCCAGTCGCCGAACGCGACCTCGTCGAGGTCCGGCTCGGTCGTGGCGGTGAGGCCGAGGGCGGCGGCGATCGGGGCCGCGGTTTCCGCCGTGCGCGCCCGGGGGCTCGTCAGCAGCGTGCCGGCGCCCGTCCCGGCAAGACGGCGCGCGACGGCCCGTGCCTCGGCGCGGCCGAACTCGCCGAGGGAGACGCCGCGCATGCGACCACACAGGATCCGGCCAAGCCGGTCATGGCTGCCGTGGCGGACGAGGAAGACCCGCCTCATGCGAGGCTCGGGCGGGCTGGAGGCCGCGCGCGGATCCCCGCGCCCCGCCTGGGCGGAGCGGGCATCACGCGCCCCTGTCGGGGCCGGCCGAGAAGCGGCGGCCAGGGGAGCGGGGGCGGCACCGGGCGGTTTCCCGGCGGCATCGCCCTCTCACCGTCGCTCCGGCCGCGCCTGCGCGTCCGGCAGGCGTGACGGGGTGCCTGCGGGCGACTCCCCACGCGCCGGGAGGTGGGGGCTCGGCCCCAACCATCCGCACGCGCGATCACGCCCCTTCGCCCGCCGCGAAGCGCAGGGTCCGCTCCCGCGCCTCCGTGTCGGTGAACTGCCGGGGCGGGGACTTCATGAAGTAGCTCGACGGGCCTTCAAGGGCGCCGCCGAGGCCCCGGTCGAGCGCGAGGCGGGCGCAGCGCACCGCGTCGATGACGATCCCGGCGGAGTTCGGCGAGTCCCAGACCTCGAGCTTCAATTCGATGTTGAGCGGCACGCCGCCGAAGGCGGTCCCCTCCAATCGGATATGGGCCCATTTCCGGTCGGTCAGCCACGGCACGTGGTCGCTCGGGCCGACATGGACGTCGGCCGGCGCCAGCGCTACGTCGAGCTGGCTCGTCACGGCCCGGGTCTTCGAGAGTTTCTTGGACTCGAGCCGCTCCCGTTCGAGCATGTTGAGGAAGTCGGCATTGCCGCCGAAATTGAGCTGGTAGGTCCGGTCCAGCCGGACCCCGCGCTCGCGCATCAGGTTGGCCAACACCCTGTGCACGATGGTGGCGCCGACTTGGCTCTTGATGTCGTCGCCGACGATCGGCAGCCCCCGGGCGGCGAAGCGCTCCGCCCATTCGGGATTCGACGCGATGAAGACCGGGATGCAGTTCACGAAGGCGCAGCCGGCCTGCAGCGCGCATTCGGCGTAGAACTCTGTGGAAGCCTGTGAACCCACCGGCAGGTAGGAGACCAGCACCTGCGTGCCGGTGCGGGTGAGTTCCGCCACCACGTCGGCCTCGGGCTCAGACGATTCCGCGATCACGCCCTTCAGGTAGTGGCCGATCCCGTCGAGGGTCGGGCCGCGGCGGACGGTGACGCCGGTCGGCGGCACCGCGGCGAAGACCTGTGTGTTGTTGGGTTCGGCCAGGATCGCCTCGGCGAGGTCGCGCCCGACCTTTGCGGCGCTCACGTCGAAGGCCGCGACCACCGCGATGTCGCGCACCCGGTAGCCGCCGAGATCCGGCGACATCAGGCCCGGCACGGACTCGCCGGAAGCCGCGTCGCGGTAATGGTGCAGCCCCTGCACGAAGGACGAGGCGCAGTTGCCGATCCCGACGAGGCCGACGCGGATGGGGGAGACGGCCATCAGCGCCTCGACCGCTGGGGGGATAGGTCAGCCGGCGACAACGGCGCGCTCCTCGATCGCCGCGCGCAACGGGCGCGGGGCGATCTCGCGCGAGAACCACGCGATCGTCGCCTCCAGCCCCTCTTCCAGCGGCACCTTGGGCGACCAGCCGAGCAGGGTCTCGGCGCGCGTGATGTCGGGGCGGCGGCGCTGAGGATCGTCCACGGGCAGCGGCCGGCGGACGATCCGGGACGGGGTCTCGGTCATCCGCACGACGAGGTCGACCAGTTCGCCCACCGTCATCTCGCGGGGGTTGCCGAGGTTGACCGGCCCTTCGAGGGGCGTCTCGACCCGCATCAGCCGGAGAAGGCCGTCCACGAGGTCGCTGGCGTAGCAGAAGGAGCGGGTCTGCTCGCCGTTGCCGTAGATGGTGATGTCGTCGCCCGAGAGCGCCTGGCAGATCACGTTCGAGACGACCCGGCCGTCATCGGCGCGCATCCGCGGCCCGTAGGTGTTGAAGATCCGGGCCACCCGGATGTCGAGGCCGTGCTGGCGCTCGAAGTCGAAGGTCAGGGTCTCGGCGGAGCGCTTGCCCTCGTCGTAGCAGGCCCGCGGCCCCGTGGGGTTCACGTTGCCCCAGTAGGATTCCTGCTGCGGATGCCGCTCGGGATCGCCGTAGACCTCGCTGGTGGAGGCCTGGAGGAAGCGCGCCCCACAGGCCCGGGCGAGTTCCAGCAGCCGGCCGGTGCCCAGCACGCTGGTCATCATCGTGTGGATCGGATCGGCCTGGTAGTGCGGCGGCGAGGCCGCGCAGGCGAGGTTGAACACTTGGTCCACGCGCGGCAGCGGCGGCAGCGGCTCGGTCACGTCCGCCTCGACGAAGTCGAAGCGCGGCTCCTTCGCCAGATGCGCGAGGTTCGCCGGCCGGCCGGTCAGCAGGCTGTCGACGCAGGTGACGCGCGCACCGTCGGCGATGAGCGCGTCGATCAGATGCGAGCCGATGAAGCCGGCACCGCCGGCAACGAGGACTCGGATACCACTCCTGGTTCCCACCAACATTCTCCCGAGTGCCTAGTGACCGGTAAGCGCGAGATCGGAGGCACGCACGTCGTCACGCGCCGCGCGTAGGGCATGCTCAAGTTCGGCGGCGCGGGCGGCGGCGGTGTGCCGGACGAGGATTGCCGCGCGGGACGCCGCGCCGAGGCGCCGCCGCTCCGCTTCGGAGCGAACGCGCAGGATGGCGAGGACGTCGTCCGGGCCGTCGGGCAGGAGTATCTCGCGCTCCGGTACGAGCAACGTGTCGAGCCCGTCCCAGCGGTCGGAGATCACCGGCGTCCCGCAAGCGCCCGCCTCGAACAGGCGCACGCTCGGGCTCCAGCCGGCCCGGATCATGTCGGCGCGGGTCACGTTCAGGGTGTAGCGGCTCGCCGTGTAGAAATCCGGATGCCGGTCCGGCGGCAGGTGCTCGATCCGCTCGACGTTGGCGGGCCAGTCGATGGCGGCCGGATATTGCGGGCCGGCGACCGCGAAGCGCAGGTCCGGCGCGCGCCGCGCTGGCTCGATCAGCAGGCGCTCCAGCGTGGGCTGACGGTCCGGAGAGTAAGTCCCGAGATAGCCGAGGTCGTAGCGCGCCGGGCGGTCGAGGGGCGGATAGGCGTCCGGATCGACCGAGCAGTAGAGGGCGCGGGCCGCGGGAGACCCGTAGGCCTGCTCCAGGCGCCTCAGGGTCGGGCCGCCCGTGAAAGACAGGTAGAGGTCGTAATTGCGAATCTGCTCGGCCGCGAGGTAGGCGCAGGTGCCGGCCTCCAGGGCCGCCAGGGTCACCGGCGTGTCGATGTCGTAGAAGGCGCGCGCGCCACGCGCCCAGTCGAGCACGCGCGCGCCGGCCGCGATCCCCTCGGGCACGTAGGAGCCGACGATCACGGCATCCGCCGCGGCGATGGCGGCGCGGTGCTTCGCGAGCCCGTCGAGGTCGGCGTAGAAGGCGAGCTCGCAGAAGCCCGGATCGGGCAAGTCGCGGTGGGCGGCGTACCAGGGCACGTCGCGTTCCAGGAACAGCACGGCGTGGCCGCGGGCCGCGAAGGCCTTGAGGAGGGCGCGGTAGGTGGTGGCGTGGCCGTTCCCCCAGGAGGAGGACAGGCTCAGGCCCAGAACGACGAGGCGCATCGGGGCCGCGCTCACGCGACACTCCGCCGGACCGCGCCGGCTTCCGCCTTGCGGGCCGCCTCGGCCCGCAGGATCGCGTCGACCTCGACCGCCCGCCTCGCGTAGGTATGCTCGGCCACGATGCGGCGGCGGGCGGCCTCGCCGATGGCGCGGGCGCGCTCCGGGGTCAGGGCGGCGACATAGTCGGCGACATCCCGCCCGTCCCGCGCGACCAGCACCTCGGTACCCGCGTCGAGGAACAGGCCGAGGCCCTCCCACGCGTCGGTGATCAGGCAGGCGCCGGCACCCGCCGCCTCGAACACGCGGGTGGCGGGGGAGAAGCCCACCGCCGCCATGCTGTCGCGGGCGATGTTCAGGACCGCCAGGGGCGTCGTGTTGAAGGCGTTGTGCTCGCGCGTGTAGACGTGGCCGAGATGCCGGACGTTCAGCGGTAGGCCGCGGCTCTCCCAGCCGTTGCCGCCGATCAGGAAGGCCCGTTCCGGCAGCCGGGCCGCCGCCGCGAGGAAGAACTTCTCCACCCGCGCCTCGCGGTCCGGCAGGCGGTTGCCCAGGAAGGCGAGGTCGGCCGCGAAGCGCGGCTCCGGCGGCACCGGGAAATGGGTTTCCGGATCGAGGGCGTTGTAGATCGGGATGCAGGCGCGGGCGCCGAAGCCCCCGTAGGCCGAGACCACCGGCGGGCCGCCCCCGTAGGTCAGCACGAGGTCGAGGTCGGGGAGGGCGCGGCGGAGCGCGTGGTCGGGGCTGGCACGCATCTCGGCGAGAGTGGCCGGGGCGTCCACGTCCCAGAAGATCCGTACCGCCTCGGGGCGGGACGCGGCGATCACGCCGTGGAGCAAGTCGTCGTCGAACACGCCGACGCCGCTCGCCTTGATTACCACGTCGGCCTCGGCGGCCTCCGCGATGACCGCGCGGGCGGCTTCGATGGTCGCCGGGTAGACCTTCACGGCTGCGTAGGGCGGCGCCTCGATGTCCCGGTGCTGCTGCCGGTCGAAGGCGTCCGGCTCGTAGAAGATGATGGTGTGGCCGTGCCGCGCCAGGGCGGCGAGCATGCCCCGGTAGTAGGTTGCGGCGCCGTTCCAGTAGGACGACAGCAGGGAGGAGCCGTAGAAGGCGATTCTCACGCGGTGGCCTCCAGGGTGGCGGGCGCCCGCAGGCTCTCGGCGATGGCGAGCAGTTCCTCGGCCCGGTGCGCGCAGGTGTGGCGCGACCGGATGGTGGCGAGCCCGGATTCCGCGAGCGCGGCCCGCAGGCCGGCATCGGAGCGGAGGGCGCGCAGGTGGCGCTCCATCTCGGCGCCGGTGCGGGCCACGAGGTAGTCCCGGCCTGGGCGGAACAGCCCTTCCGCGTCGTCCCAGGGGGCGCAGACCAGGGGGATGCCGCATGCCAGGGCCTCGAACACCCGGATCGTAGGGATGCCCGGCAGGCGCTCGACGTAGAAGCGCCTCGGCACGTGGACCGTGGCGATGTGGCGGGCGAACAGGCCGGGCGCGGCGGCGTTCGCCGCCCAGCCGTGATAGCGGACGCCGTAGCGCCGCAGGGTCGCGAGTGCCGCCTCGGGGTAGCGCACGCCGTAGACGTCGAGGGGCAGGCCGGCCTGTTCGGCGGGGCGGAACAGGTAGGTTTCCAGCTCGGCGCTGCGCTCCCCGTCGCCCCAATTGCCGATCCAGATCAGGCCCGAGCGAGGGCCTTCCGGACTGCCGGAACCGGAGGCGACCGGTTCCCTTCTCCCGGCGTGCGTGGTTTGGTTTGAGGGGTCAAATCCGTCCGTCAAGAGCGCGCCGCCGCCCTGCCGCAGATCGGAGGTCGTTGCGGAAACCCCTTCTCCCTCACCCGGTCCGTCTCCCGCATGGGGGAGGGGACCCGCGCCGGATCCGAAGACGTCGCGACCCGCCCGCTCTTCGGCCGTGGGATGGAACAGCCGGGTGTCGGCGGCCTCGTGCCAGACGAAGACGTGGCGTCCCCAGCCCTGCGCCCGGTAGACGGCCGCGAGAGTCTCGCCGAAGGCCAGGACGCCGTCGTAGCCGGAGAGATCGAAGCGCGCCATCTCCTCGGGGGCGCTCACCGCCCTGTGGTGCGTGTCATGGAACAGGAGCGTGTAGCGCGCTCCGCAGCGCCGCGCGGCGCCCAGGGCCGCCACCAGGGCCGGGTCACTCCACTCGTGGACGAGGACGAGGTCGCTCCCGGCCACGCGCTCGACAACGTCCTCGACGGCGGCATAGCGCTCCGAGGCGAGGTCCGGATACGCGGCACGGTAGGCGGCGAGGCCGGCCTCGCCGTGGTCGCGCAGGAGATTCTCGAGGCTCCAGGCGCCCTCCGGCTCGTAAGCGGCGACGGCGTGTCCGCGCGCCATCAGCGCCCGCAGGACGCCGCGCAGGAAATGCGCGTTGCCGTGGTTCCAGCACGAGGCCAGGGAATGGGTGAAGTAAGCGATCCTCATGCGGCGGCTCCACCGAGCCGCGTGGGTGTGCCGGCGAGGAGGCCGCGCAGGATGCCGAGCACCCCATCGATCATCGGCTCGACGCCGTAGCGGGCGGCGCGGGCAGCCGCGGCCGCGCTGGCGGCGGCGCGCCGTTCGGCATCGTCGAGGAGGCCCTGCACGGAGGTGGCCGCGGCGGCCGCGTCGTCCGGCTGCACGAAGGCGGCGGCGCCGTCCCACAATTCCCGGAAGCTCGGGATATCGGAGAGCACCAGCGCGCAGCCGGCCGTAGCCGCCTCCAGCACGGCGAGGCCGAAGGGCTCGTAGCGGGCGAGCGAGACGAAGACCGGCCGAGCGGCGAGTTCCGCGGCAATGCCGGCGTCGTCGAGCCGCCCGAGGAGATGCAGGTGGCGCGTCCCGACCTGCGCGCCGTTCGGCCCCTCCACGGAGCCGGCCGCGCGCAGCGGCGCGGACAGGCGGGCGGCAAGGCCGTCGAGGGCGGCGGCGTTCTTGGCCCGATCCCAGAGCCGGCCGGCCGTGAAGGCGTGGCGCGCGAGGGCCCGGGGAGCCGAGCCGCTCGGGGTGCGCCCGTTGCGGACCACCCGGGGCGGCCGCGCGAGTCCGCAGACCCGGGCGGTGGCCAGAGCGTGGGCCCGCGTGGGGGCGAGGAGGGCATCCGCGGTGCGGCAGCCCCGCACCGTGAGGTCGTGGCGCCAAGCGAGGTCGGGGGGCAGCGGCCCGGTCTCGACGGCCTCCCACCACGTCGCCACGCAGGAATGGCACACGGCGGCGACCGGCATGGGATAATCCGCCAGCGCCAGGGCGGGGCTGTGCAGGTGGACGCAATCGGCTTCGAGGCTTCGGGCAAGCTCCGCGAACGCCCGCGCGGCATCCAGCACGATGTCGGACGTCTCGGCGGTCCAGTCGAGGGGCAGGCCGGTGGCGAGGATGCGCGCGCCGGTGGCATCTTCGGCCGCCGCGATCCGCGCGTCGGAGGGCGCGGGTCCCAGGACCGCCACGGTCACCGGCAGGCCCCGCCGCACGAGGCCGGCCGCGAGGTCGAGGCTGTACTGCCAGACCCCGCCCACCGCGTCCGCGCTCATCAGGACGTGCGGCGCCATAGTCCGGGACGGGTTCAACAGCACCCGCATGCGGCCTCCAGCTCGGACAGCGGCAGGGGGCGCTCGTCCTGGATGTCGCTGAACTGGTCGAACTGGCCGAGATAATGGTGGTGCGCCCGCTCCCAGGCCCGGTCGTCGGGCTCGCCCCAGAGGCGCCGGTAATCGGGGGAGCTCGGATAGGGATAGAGCGGCACCGGGTCGTTCGCCCAGACGCCCTGGCCGCGCAGGCGGTCGCGCCACGTCGCCACGAGATCGGGGTCGTCCCCCGCCACGGCGATGAGGTTCGCCTGCACGAAGGGCACCGTGCGGCGGGCATGGATCAGGCGCTCGGCGAGGTCGTCCGTCGAGGCGCGGCAACGCTTGTCGAGGGCGGCCCGGCCGGCCTCGGTAAGGCTCTCGATCCCAGCCTCGATGGAGACGCATCCCGCCGCCCCGAGGAGGTCGAGCATGTCGGGCTTCCACAGGTCGATCCGGGTCTGGATCCCGAAGCGGAGGTCCCGGGCGACCAGCGCCTCCAGCATAGGCTTCTGCGGCAGGAAGATCTCGTCGACGAAGTAGACGTAGGTGACGCCCTGCGCGATCAACCCGTCGATCTCGTCGAGGACGCGGGTCAGGTCCCGCCGCCGGTAGGCGTCGCGGAAATCGATCTTGGCGCAGAACGAGCAGGTGTAGGGGCAGCCGCGCGAGGCCTCGACCTCGGCGCCCGGACCGTCCGGTGCGGCGTCGAACCGATGATGGTGGTGCCGGTGCCGGGCGATCCAGGCCTCCGGCCAGCGCAGGGCCGGCAGGTCGGTGAACCGCCCGGCCTGGGGCGGACCCGTCACTGCCGCTGCCTCGCCGTCGCGGAAGGCGAGGCCGGGCACGGCCCGCAGGGTCGCCGGGCGCAGGTCGGCGAGGTCCGCGAGACGGGCGACGACCTCCTCGCACTCGCCGCGCACGACGATGTCGCAGCCGAGCTTGTCGAGGACGGGCCGCGGGGTCGCCGAGCCGTGGGGACCGACCGCCACGGTGGCGCCGCCCCGGCCCGCCAGGGTGTCGAGGAAGGCGCGGGGCACCCGTAATTCCGGCGGGGCGCAGCGCCAGAACAGGTAGGTCGGCGCCGTCACCACCACGGTCATGTCCGGCACGAAGGCGGCCACGCGGTCGGCGGCGGCCTCGGCGGACAGGCCCTCCAAGTGGGCGTCGACCAGCAGCGTCTCGTGCCGGGCGGCCGCCAGGAGCGCCGCGGCATAGCCGAGTTCGAGCGGCAGGTGCGGCTCGCGGCAACCAAAATAGATGCTGTTGCGATAGTCCCAGGGCGGGTTGACGAGCGCGACTCTCATGGGGCGTCTCTCATGAGTCGACCCTCATGCGGCCGCTCCCGCGAGCGGCGGGGCGCCCGCCTGCGCACGCTCGGTGGTGAGCCAGTGCGCCAGGTCGGCAACCCCATCGCGCCAGCCGGTGAAGGGCTCAAGGCCGAGGCTCTCGACGGCCCGTCGCGTGTCGGAGACGTAGTAGCGCTGGTCGCCGGGGCGCCAGTCCTGGAAGCTGCGCGCCACCGGGCGGCCCAGCAGGGCGCCGACATGGTCGAGGAGCTGCAGCAGGCTCACGGCGTTGCCGGGGCCGCCGCCAATGTTGAAGGCGCGACCGGCCGCGGTGTCGATGCAGGCGAGGGCCGCCCGGTAGACCGCCACCACGTCGCGCACGTGCAGGATGTCACGCACCTGCCGGCCGTCACCGTAGAGCGTGACCGCCTCGCCGGCGAGCGCCCGGATCAGGAAGTGGGCGACCCAGCCCTGGTCCTCGTTGCCCATCTGGCGCGGGCCGTAGACGCAGCTCATCCGCATCACCGCCGCCGGGATGCCGAAGCTGCGGGCGTAGTCGAGGACGTACTGGTCGGCCGCACCCTTGGAGCAGCCGTAGGGCGTGTGGAAATCCAGGGGTCTCGCCTCGCCGATGCCGCGGGCGCGCAGGTCCGGATCGGCCGGGAGATAGGCCTCGCCGACCGCCTCCAGGGTGATGTCGGGGAGGTCGCCGTAGACTTTGTTGGTGGAGGCGTAGAGCACCGGCACCGGCCGCTCGAGGGCGCGTAACGCCTCTAGGAGGTTCACGGTGCCGAGGAGGTTGATCTCCAGGTCGGCGCGCGGCGCGACGAGACTCGTGGTCACGGCGACCTGGGCGGCGAAGTGGAACACCGCGCCCGCCTCCGCCACCGCCCGGGCGAGTTCCGGCGCGTCGCGAATGTCGGCGACGACCGGGGTGATCCGGCTGCCGTGGCGCTGCCGCAGCCAGTCGAGGTTGCCTGCGACGCCGGGGCGAGACAGGGCGTCGTAGACGATCACGGCGTGGCCGTCGGCCGCGAGGCTGTCGGACAGGTTGGCGCCGATGAACCCGGCGCCGCCGGTGACGAGGATCGGCCGGCCGTTCACGCGACGAGACCCCGCGCTTCGAGTTCGCGCCGCGCTTCGGCGACGCGGTCGACGGCCTGCTGCTCGGCCACCCAGGCGGCGAGTTCGGCGAGCCCTTCGACGAAATCACGACGCGGCGCGTAGCCGAGCTCCCGCTGGATCTTGCCGATATCGGCGATGCAGTGCCGGATGTCGCCGAGCCGGGCCTGGCCAGCCAGCTCCGGCTCGATACCCTCCCGGCCCATGGCGCGGGCCAGCAGGCGGGCGACCTCCCGGACAGTCCGGTCCTGGCCGCTGCCGACGTTGTAGACCTGACCGGCGGCCGCCGGATGCTCCAGGGCCAGCGCAAAGGCCTGGGCGACATCCTCCACGTGGACGAAGTCGCGCCGCTGCTCGCCGTCCTCGAAGATCATCGGCGGCTGGCCGTTATGCAGGCGAGCCGCGAAGATCGCCAGCACGCCGGTATAGGGGTTCGACAGGGCTTGTCCCGGCCCGTAGGCGTTCCACAGGCGGAGCGCCACACCCTCCATCCCGTAGGCGGGGGCCAGCGTGAGCGTCAGGCGCTCCTGCGTATACTTGGTCAACGCGTAGACCGAGGCCAGGGCCGGGCGCTTCGATTCCGGCGTCGGGATCGGCCGCATGGGCTGCCCCTGCGCGTCGAGGGGGTCCCAGGGCTCGCCGGGCCGGCGGGGGCGGCGCACCACCTCCTCGGCCGTTCCACCGTCCGAGGTGCGGTAGAGCCCCTCGCCGTAGATGCTCATGGACGAGGCCACGACCACGCGCCTCACCGGCGCTTCGATGAGCTGCTGGAACAGCACGGCCGTGCCGCAATCGTTGACCGAGACGTAGCGCTCGACGGCGTACATGCTCTGGCCAACGCCGACTTCGGCCGCGAGGTGCACGACCCGGTCGATCCCGCGCAAGGCCCTGGCCACCGCCGCGCCGTCGCGGACGTCGCCCGCCTGGAACTCGACCTCTGGCGGCAGCATCCCGGCACCGCTTGTCCCGCCGCCATGGACCTGCTCGATCAGGCTGTCGAGCACCCGCACGCGGTAGCCGCGGCGCAGAAGTTCGGCGGAGAGGTGGCGACCGATGAAGCCGGCGCCTCCGGTAATGAGTACGAATTCCGGCACGAGGCGTCACATTCCCCTGCGAGGACCTTCAGCTATGTAGAGCGGGAATCCCGGACCGGAGAAACAACGCAAGTTAAATTCCGGCCTCGGCGAACGAAAAACCAATCTTCAATGCTAAGGTCGCGGGAAATATGGGCTATTTGTGCCGTCCGACGATAAATCTCCGCGAGACAATCCGCCTCATCTAGCCGGCGGCACGGAGGTCCCTAGACAGGCGCCTGAGCGGCATCTCTCCAGTCCACCTCAAATGAGACTGGTGGGCAGATCAACGATTATTTCGAGAAATCGAGATCAGCTGCCGATAAAAAGGTTCGCGCCGTCATTCTCCGACCTCATCCAAGCAAATGACGGCCCCCGCCCGCGGTTCCCTATAAAATCCGGACATGATGCGGCCGCGACTGGAGGGGCGGGAGGGGGCCCTTCGCTGAGCGCGCAACCGGATCCGACGGATGCGGTCCCCGGGGCATGGATGGATCACCGTGCGGGCAGATTTTCGGGCTGGCTGAACCGGAAGCTCACGTCCGGATCCTCGGCCGAACGGTCGCCCGCCGCCATGATTGATATCCGCAGGGCCGCGGCGCCCGCGAGCGTCGCGACGGCGGCGAGAGCCGTCACGGGTCGCGGCAGGCCGCGGCGGGTCAGGAGCGAGGCTGCCAAGATCCCCAGCGGGAGGGCGGTGCCCAGGAGGGTCGCCCCCAGATGCTCCACCCTGCCGGCCTTCCCGCTGAGGGCGCCCGCGACGCCCGTGCGCCGGTAGGTGGCATGCGAGATCGCCGCGCCGGCGAGTTCGGCGGCGAGCGCCGCCGCGGCGGTTCCCTCAAGGGCGCGGCGCCGGCTCGGATCGGCCTCGGTCATCGCCAGCGCCGCGGCCGCCGAAGCCATCGACGAGGCGCCGAAACGCATGGCGAGGCTCTGCGGGGCCGCGGCCCAGAGCGGCGTCGAGGTCGCCGACAGCAGGGACGCCGTGTAGGTCGAGAGGCCGAGGCCCGTGAGCGCCGCCGGCACCTGGGCGGCGCGGGCAAGGCCCCTGAGGCCCCGCGTCCCTGGCCGGAGATCTGCACCGAATTGCGCCGCCGCGGTGAGGCCGGCGGCCCCGCTGAAGCCCATCAGGATCCAGGTGCCGATCGACATGGGCGAGGTGTGCTTGGCCACCCGCAGCATGTTGTAGAAGCGCTTGGGCGTGTGCAGGTCATAAACCAAGAGCGGCGCGCCGAGGATGGGGGCGAGCAGCGCGAGGTAGCGCCCCCGGCGCACGAGCGGCGCCGCCTCCGCGCCCTGACGCAGGTCCGCCAGGGCGGCGATCACCGCGGCCGAACCGGACAGGCCGGCGAGAAAGATGTAGCCGCCCACCACCGGGTTCTCGAACGGCGACGCCTTGAGCTGCGGGCGGCCGTAATAGGTCGGCCCCGTCCAGCCGGCCCGGTTCGGCCGTCCGTGCACCGAGGGCGGCTCGGTGGCCTGCCGGGGGACGCGCGGCGCGTCCTCGGGGCCGTCCCGCGTGGCGGGAGCGGCTTCCGGGCTGATCGTGGCGGTCACGGTCGCTCACCCCGCTGCGGCGCGAATAGGAAGGCGCTCGCGAGCGCCAGCGCCGCCACCGTGGCGAGGCCAGTGGCGAGGCTCGGCGCGACCCGGTTGGCGGGCCGGGTTGGGGCGGCCGGCAGGTTGTAGACCTCCGGCCGGTCGATCAGCAGGAAGAAGGCGTTGAGGTGCCCGAGATCGCCGGTCGCCCCCGGGGCGCCGGGGGTGCCGTACAGGTAGGCGCTGTCCACGCCGATCCCGTGCAGGTGCTCGACGCGCTCGGCCGCCCGGATCTGGAGGTCGGACAACTCGCCGAACTGGATCGAGTCAGTCGGGCAGGATTTGGCGCAGGCAGGCTCCAGCCCGCCCTTGAGGCGGTCGTAGCAGAGGGTGCACTTGTGCGCCTTGCCGTCCACCGTGCTGACGTCGATCACGCCGAACGGGCAGGCCGGCACGCAGTAGCCGCAGCCATTGCAGATATCCTGCTGGACCACGACCGTGTCGAACTCGGTCTTGAACAGGGCCCCGGTCGGGCAGGCTTCGAGGCAGGGCGCGTTGTGGCAGTGCTTGCACACGTCGCTCATCATGAGCCAGCCGGACTGGAACTTCTGGTCCTGTCCGCCCCGGAGGCCGTTTGCCCCGGACTTCTCTACGAAGGCGACGTGCCGCCAGCTGTTGGCCGACAGGGCGCCGGTGTTGTCGAAGCTCTGGCCGGTGAGCCCGATATTGTCGGCCGGCAGATTGTTCCACTCCTTGCAGGCGACTTCGCAGGCCTTGCAGCCGATGCAGACCGTGGTGTCGGTGAAGAAGCCGTAGGACCGCCCCGCCTCGATCCGCACCCCGGCGGTGAGTTCGGACTCGTTCGGGATCACGTGATCCAAGGTGGAGTAAGCGTGCTCCAGGGCGCGGGGATGCATGTTCATGGGTCGGCGCTCCTCAGCGGGCCTGGGACGGCGGGAGGAGGCGGACCGAACGGGCCACGAGGCCGATCAGGTTCCGAGCGGGCTCGTAGGTCACGCGCACCCGCGCCTGGCGGGCTTGAAGGGGCGCGAGTTGCGCCGGCTCGGCCGCGGCGTTGCGGTCCAGCAGGAACAGGTGCGAGACCCCGTTGTCGTCCGTGAGCTGAAAGCGGCTCTCCTGGACGATGGTGACCACGCCTTCTTTAACATACGTCAAAGTCTCGTCCTCTCGGAGCGTGGCAGTCGAAGCCTGGAATAGATCACAACTGATCCGATAACCGCCGCTCGCCGGCGAAGTTTCTCAGCCGATCCGGCCTGACCTTGGCGCAACGCCGCGAGTGCTGCCGGGCGCCGCTCGGCCGGGAACAAAATGGCTGCCCGCCCGGCTTAACCTTGCGAAGGCCGAGCAACGGGTGGCACGATGACGAAGATCCGCAGGCGCTTGTCGGAGAGGGTAGCGGGCTTCGTGCGGGACTGGTCGCTCCCGCGCCAGATGGCCGGGCAGAGCGTCATGTCCGAGGCGGCCCGGAGCACGACCTCGGCAAACCTGCGCCCCCGCCTGGAGGAGGCCGGCCGGATCGGCACCAGCGTATGCCCGTTCTGCGCCGTGGGCTGCGGTCAGCTCATCTACGCCAAGAACGGCAGGCCGATCCACGTGGAGGGTAATCCGCGCAGCCCGATCAACCAGGGAACCCTGTGCCCCAAGGGCGCCGGCACGCTCGGCATGCTGCTCTCACCCGAGCGGATCAGCGACGTGCTCTACCGGGCGCCCTATTCCGACCGATGGGAGAAGAGGCCGCTGGCCTGGGCGATGGAGCGCATCGCCCAGCTGACCAAACAGGTGCGCGACGAGACCTTCGCGGAAACCCTACCGGACGGCCGGATCATCAATCACACCTTAGGCCTGGGCTCCCTCGGGGGCGCCACCATGGACAACGAGGAGAACTACCTCATCAAGAAGCTGTTCGGCGGCGGCCTCGGGATGATCAACATCGAGAACCAAGCGCGCATCTGACACTCGTCCTCGGTGCCCAGTCTGGGTACCACCTTCGGGCGCGGCGCCGCCACCATGGCGCTGTGGGACTTGGCCAATTCCGACTGCATCATCGAGATGGGGTCCAACCTCGCGGAGAACCACCCGGTGGGATTCCGCTTCGTCGTGGAGGCCCAGCGCCGCGGCGCGACCGTGATCCACATCGACCCGCGCTACACCCGCACGAGCGCGCTCGCCGACATCTACGCGCCGATCCGCTCCGGGTCCGACATCGCGTTCCTCGGCGGGATGATCCGGCACATCCTCGAGAACGACCTCTGGTTCCGGGACTTCGCCCTCGCCTACACGAACATCAGCCACATCATCGAGGAGGGCTACGGCGACCCCGAGCAGAACGAAGGCCTGTTCTCCGGCTACGACCCGGTAGCTGGGACCTATTCGCAGGACACGTGGCAATACGCCGGCAAGACCGTGCCGTCGCCGGTGGCCGAGCACCGGGTGCAATCCCAGGAGAATTCCTCCGATGAGGGCGCGGCCTTCGAGAGCATGACCAAGTCGCCGCCGCCGCAGGACCCGACCCTGCAGCACCCGAACTGCGTCTACCAGATCATGCGGCGCCACTACGCGCGCTACACGCCCGAGATGGTCGAGCGGGTGACCAGCTGCCCGAAGGACCTGTTCGTCCGGATCACCGAGATCTTCGCGCACAACTCAGGGCGGGAGAAGACCGGAGCCTTCACCTACGCGGTGGGTTGGACGCATCACTCCACCGGCGTCCAGATCATCCGGGCCGCGAGCATCATCCAGGGGCTGCTCGGCAATATCGGGCGGCCGGGCGGCGGCATCATGGCCCTGCGCGGCCACGTCAGCATCCAGGGCTCGACCGACATCCCGACGCTCTACAACATGCTGCCGACCTACCTGCCGCAGCCGAACGTCTTCCACGACCACGCCACCGTCGACCGGTACCTCGCGACCGAGACGCCGCCCACGGGCTGGTGGTCGAACATGCCGAAATACGTGATCAGCCTGCTCAAGGCCTGGTACGGCGAGGCTGCGACGCGGGAGAACGGGTGGGGCTACCAGTTCCTGCCCAAGCTCACCGGCGACGCCTCGCAGGAGCCGATGACCATGGCCATGTCGGACCGGGTCGTGAAGGGTCAGTTCATCCTCGGCCAGAACCCTGCCGTGGGGGCGGTGAATTCGGAACTCGTGGAACGCGGCTTCGCCAATCTCGAATGGATGGTCGTGCGCGATTTCGCCATGACGGAAACCGCCAATTTCTGGCAGCAGGGCCACCGGGTCCGCAAGGGCGAGGTCCGGCCGGAGGAGATCGGCACCGAGATGTTCTTCCTGCCCGCCGCCATGCCGGGTGAGAAGGACGGCTCGGTCACGAACACCTCCCGGCTGGTGCAGTGGCACGACGTGGTCTGCGAGCCGCCGGGCGACAGCCGCTCGGACCTCTGGTTCATCGTCCATCTCGGGCGGCGGCTGAAGGAGCTCTACCGGGACTCCATTGAGCCGAAGGACCGGGCCATCCAGGCGCTGACATGGGACTACGCGCTCCGGGGCGAGAAGCAGGAGCCCGACGCCGAGGCGGTGCTGCGCGAGATCAACGGCCGGACCGTCGCGGACGGGAAGCAGGTCGCGGATTATCGCGAGCTCAAGGACGACGGCTCCACAGCCTGCGGCGGCTGGATGTATTGCGGCATCTTCCCGGAGACGGGGAAGAACCTCTCGCGCTCCCGCCGACCGGACGGGCCCGGGGAATCCGGCGCCCATCTCGGCTGGGCTTGGACATGGCCGCTCAACCGCCGGACCCTCTACAACCGCGCCTCTGCGGATCCGGCCGGGAAGCCCTGGTCCGAACGCAAGAAGATGATCTGGTGGGACGAGGCGCAGGCCAAGTGGACCGGCAACGACGTGCCAGACTTCCTGGCCGACAAGCGGCCGGACTACCGCCCGGACTGGTCGAAGCGGCCGCACGGCATGGACGCGCTGGGCGGCGACGACCCGTTCATCATGGAGGCGGACGGCAAGTGCGCACTGTTCGTGCCGTCCGGGCTCAAGGACGGGCCGCTGCCGACGCATTACGAGCCGATCGAGAGTCCGGTCCGCAACCCGCTCTACCCGAAGCAGCAGCGCAACCCGACCGCGAAGCTCTGGGGCCGGCCCGGCAACGAACTCCACGACGCCGCCGACCCGCGATTCCCCTACGTCTTCACCACCTTCCGCCTGACCGAGATGCATTGCGGCGGCATCGCCACCCGAGTCATGCCCCACACGGCGGAACTCCAGCCGGAGGCCTTCGTGGAAATCTCCCCGGAACTCGCGGCGAGCCTCAGGATACGGCACCTCGGCTGGACCGTGATCTCGACCCTGCGCGGCGAGGTCGAGGTTCGGGCCATGGTCACGGAGCGGCTCAAGCCATTCCGGATCGACGGCCGGGAGGTCCACCAGATCGGCATGCCCTGGGTCTACGGTTGGCAGGGCTACGCGCGGGGCGACGTCGCCAACGTGCTGCTGGCGATCACCGGCGACGCCAACACCAGCATCCACTCGACCAAGGCGATCACCTGCAACATACGGCCCGGCCGCAAGGCGCGGCCGGACGTGCTCGGGCAGAGCGAGGCCCGGACGTGAGCGCCGCCCCTGGCCGGGAGTCCGGCCACCGAGCGCTCGCCGCCCTCGACATCGTGCTGGCGCGCAAGCCTGAGCGCGACGACGACCGTCTCTCGGAAGCGACGGCAGAGCTGACGAAGTTCCGCGACGCGATCATCGCGGAGCAGCGCGGCGGCGGCGTCCGCAGCGCGAACGACCGGCAGCACCTCGCCCATCTGAACGCGGTGCTCAGCGTGGTTCTCGGCGTGCATTTTCCCCTGGGAGAGACACCGTGGGACGAGCTTCAGAAGGCCCGGGACTGGCTCTCCGATCTTGTCAGGACATCATAGCTGGTGTTTTCGTTTCCAGGTGGAGCAGGTCGGCCCGCTGAAGATCCATGATCCGGACCGGCGTCAGCGTTCTTTGGACAATCAACGCCGCTTTCAACGGACACTACACTGTCGATGGAACACAGGAGACGCGCGCTGACTGTACTGAGACCTCTCATGCCGCCGAACTGGCATGCCCATCATCGCAAAATGCGCTGATCCTGAATTGGTCCGGACGTTCTGGATCCGCTCTTTGCCCCGAACCGCCCGGACGTAGGCCGGCGGCTCCCGGAACCGTCCCCGTGACCGTTTCACGGCCATTGCGGTCGGTAAGTTGACTTGGCAGCGATCCCGGTAGCCGACGTTTCCGCATGGGGGGTGATCGACACGCCTTGGTCATGTCACTCTTCAGTCCGGCCGATCATGCCCGGCCGAACCGGTTCGCTCATGACGGGACGGCCCTCCTGCGCTAAGCGTCGAGCCGGTCCCTCGCCAGTTGCGCAGGGATCGCCCGCGGAAAGGACTGTTCGTGGCCTCTGTTCTGGCCCCCCCTGCCACGCATGCCTTCCTCGCCGGCGGCGGCGCGATCGGCCTGCTTGTCGGCTCGCGGGATTGGTCTGCGACCCCGCTCGGCCCCATCGAGGAGTGGTCGTCGAGCCTGAAGACCGCGGTCAACATCATGCTCACCTCGTCGAGCCCGGTGTCGATCCTCTGGGGACCTGAGCGCATCCAGCTCTACAACGACGCGTACGTCCCGATCGCGGCAGAGCGGCACCCGGACGCGCTCGGCCGGTCGGCGGCCCGGAACTGGAGCGAGGCTTACGAAACGTTCCTCGGGCCCCTCCTCGATCGTGTGTTCGAAGGCGAGACGGTCCGGATCGACGAGCACGCGGTGCTGCTGCGGAAATCGTTGGGGCTCGTCGAGCAGCGCTTCTTCACCGGCAGCTTCCAGCCCGTGCGCGATGAGACCGGACGGGTAAAGGGCGTCTTTCACCCGCTCTCCGAGGTGACCGGCAATCAGGCGGCCGCACGAGATCAGCGCCGCGCCGAGCGCGCGCTGCGGGAAAGTGAGACGCGCTACCGACAGATTGTCGAGGGCGCCGAAGACTACGCGATCGTACGCCTCAACGATCGCGGGATCATCACGACGTGGAACACGGGGGCGGAGCGCCTCACGGGTTTCACCGAGCGCGATGCGATCGGGCAGCCGGGGAATATCCTGTTCACACCCGAAGACCGAGCCTTGGGCCGGGCCGACGCGGAGTTGAGCCGGGCGATGCGCCACGGGCGAGCGCAGAACGAGCGCTGGCACATGCGCAAGGACGGCAGCCGGTTCTGGGCCTCCGGGCTCATGATGCGTCTCGACGCTGACGGCGGCAGCTATCTCAACATGTTCCGCGACCGAACGGCCGAGCACGAGACCGAGGCGGCCCTGGCCGCCGAAGTCGCGGCGCTCGGGCGCTTGCAGGACATCAGCACGCGGCTGGTCGGCGACGAGGCTCCGCAAGCCATATACGACGCCATCCTGACCGCCGCCGCCGAACTGATGGGGTCCGAATGCGCCAGCATCCAGATACTGGACGAGGCCGGGGATCTCAAACTCCTGGCACACCGCGGCTACGACCCACGCTCGGCGGCTTACTGGCAGACGGTCGACGCGAATTCCGAGAGCACGTGTGGCATCGCGATGACCACGGGCAAACGCGTGATCGTGCCCGACGTGGAACTCAGCGGCTTGGCCCACGACAGCGGCGATCTTCAGTCCTACCGCTGGACGGGTATGCGGGCGATCCAAACGACGCCGCTGCTGTCACGCTCGGGCAAGCCCATCGGCATGCTCTCGACGCACTGGAAAGACCCGCACACCCCTCCGGAGCGCGATCTGAAGCTGTTCGATGTCCTCGCCCGCCAAGCGGCCGACGCGATCGAACGAACGACGGCTCAGGCAAACCTGCGCGAAAGCGAGGCGAGGCAGGTGTTCCTGCTCGCGCTCTCGGATGCGTTACGCCTCCTCAGCACGCCGGCGGAGATCGCCTCGACTGCGGCGGAGCGTCTGGCCGAACGCTTCCACCTGAGCCGGGTCTTCTACGCTGAGTTCTTCGGCACCCGGATGAGGGTGGAGCGCGACTACACCAGGGGCGTCGATTCGCTCGTGGGTGAGCACGATCTGGCGACGTTCGGACCGGACCTGCTGGGCGCGTATCACGATTGCCCGATCGTCAAAGTCGACGACGTCCGCACGGACGTGAGGTTCAGCGAGGACGCACGCTCAGGGCTCCTCGCCAGGCAAGTCGGCGCCTACCTCGATGTCGTGCTCTTCGAGCGCGAGCGTTGGGTGAGCGTGCTTGCCTTGCAGAGCGCCACAGCCCGGAACTGGACATCCGTCGAGGAGGGTCTGTTCCGAGAGGTCGGTGAACGCATCAAAGTCGCCATCGAGCGCGCCCGCGCTGAGGATCGACTCCGCGAGTTGAACGACACGCTCGAGCGGCGGGTCTCCGAGGCGCTCGCCGAGCGCAACATGCTCGCGAAGCTCGTCGAGATGACCGACGTCATGATCATGGCGATCGACCTTGAGTACAACATCCTCGCCTTGAATGGCGCTAACGCCACGGAGTTCGAGCGCATCTACGGCGTGCGCCCGAAGGCAGGCGACAACATGCTGGAGCTGCTCGCCGACCAACCGGAGCACCAGGAACAGGTCCGGACCGGCTGGGTGCAGGGCATGCGCGGCGAGCCGGTCACGTTCGTCGAGAATTATGGCGATCCGGACCGGGGCCGCCCCTACTTCGAAGTAAATTTCCGGCCCCTGCGCAACGAGGCCGGCGAGCAGGTGGGTGTCTACCAGTTTGTAACGGACGTCAGCGACCGCCTCCGCCGCGAGGCGCAGCTCGCCGAGGCGCAGGAAGCGCTTCGCCAGTCGCAAAAGATGGAGGCGATGGGTCAGCTGACCGGCGGAGTCGCGCACGACTTCAACAATCTGCTGACCCCGATCGTGGGCTCGCTCGACATGCTTCAGCGAAGGCAGCTCGGCGGTGAGCGCGAGCAGCGCCTGATCGCTGGTGCGATGCAATCGGCCGAGCGGGCGAAGACGCTGGTCCAGCGGCTGCTGGCGTTTGCGCGCCGTCAGCCGCTTCAGCCGGTGCCGGTCGACATTGCCAAGCTGGTCACCGGCATGGGCGAACTGGTCGCGAGCACCACGGGTCCGCAGATCAAGGTCCTGGTCGACGCTCCGGACGGGCTGCCGCTGGCGAAGGCCGATCCGAACCAGCTTGAGATGGCGCTTCTGAACCTCGCCGTGAACGCGCGGGATGCTATGGAGGACGGTGGAACGCTCCGCATCTCGACCAGCGTAGAAGACGTGAGAGCGGGCCATCGGACCAAGCTACGACCTGGGACGTACCTTTGCCTGTCCGTTGCCGACACGGGTTCAGGCATGGACGAGGCGACGATCACGCGCGCCGTCGAGCCGTTCTTTTCGACCAAGGGGGTCGGCAAGGGGACGGGTCTCGGACTGTCGATGGTCCATGGGCTTGCCTCGCAACTGGGTGGCGCGCTGGCGATCCAGAGCCGACCCGGGCTCGGCACCAACGTCGAGCTGTGGCTCCCCCGAAGCACGGGCGGCCAGGGGGCCGTCAGGCCAGCGGTCAAGATGTCCGAGTTGCTCACCACGCGCGGAACGGCGCTCCTCGTCGACGACGAGGAACTCGTGCGGATGAGCACGGCGGATATGCTGAGCGATCTGGGCTATGCGGTGGTCGAAGCCACTTCGGCGGAGGCGGCTCTCAATCTCGTCGACAAAGGCGAGCACTTCGACCTTCTCGTGACCGATCACCTGATGCCGGGCATCAGCGGGACCGAACTGGCGCGCACGATGCGGACAGCCAGACCCGGGATGCCCGTCCTGCTGGTATCCGGCTACGCTGAGCGCGAAGGTCTGGATCCGGACCTGCCGCGGCTGACCAAGCCGTTCCGCAAGGACGAGCTGGCGTCAAGCCTCGCCCGACTCACAGCGGACCCGTGATCGACGGGGCCTTGCAGGGGCACGCCGCGCCTCCCCCGTGCGAACAGCGCCGCGGCACCCCAACAGGTAGCATCGCCGAACGAATATCCGGCGGCCACCCCGAACAGCGCAAGCCGGCTATCGGCCGGATCTTGTCTCTGCCGATGGGCCGCAGCTGCGTCTTCGGCGAATGGTTTTTGGAAATCCCACGGTCAGATGATCTGACAGCCACAATGGGCATCGTGGCCGTGCCCGAGATGGTCCGCACCACGTTCCGCGGCGGTGCGTTTCGGCGACCGTCATTTCAGCCCGAATGGTGTCCTGCGACGCGGCGCTGGCTTCCCGGACGCCGGTCGCCCACGCCGTGATCCGCGGCGTCCCGTGATCGCGTGGGATCGTTCGGGAGATCCGAGGGTTGTCATGCTGCACCGCAACCATCCCTGCGATCATCCGTCGGCCGCGCGTATCTGGCGGCCGCTCAGATCGTGCGGCCTGCCCCCTGGCAGCGCGTGGATGGATGGCTCGCGGTACAAAGGACCCCTTCATGCGCCTCGAACTCTCCCTGGCCGGCTCAACCCTTCTGCTCGGCCTCATGCCGCTCCCGGCGCAGGCCAGCTCCTGCGCCGAGCAGATCGGGACGATCGAACGCCGTCTCGACAGCGCCGGTGCTGTTCACGTGGCCGGCCTCCAGGACGGCCACACGATCCGCAGCAGCCATTCGCCGAAAGCTCTCGCAGCAGCTCCGCCGAGCGCGCCCAGCGACGCCGCGATGATCCCCACATCGGCGCACGTCGCCGACGCGCGTCGACTTCTCGACCGAGCCGCCGAGGAAGATCGCGCCGGTCATCAACGGGCGTGTGAGGAGACGATGACCCGTGCCAAGTCCATGATCGGCGCGCTGCCGTAGAGCGGCGCAGGCGCCTCCGGTTCGGCCTTCAACCCGCCGGCCCCACTGCATGGCTTCAGCGCGATCCGATTGATCGACGAGCATGTCCCGCAATTCACTTGGATGATCTCATGACACGCCAGTCCTTCACCGAGCGTTGGCTCGGACCGACGCTGATCGGGTCCGCGGCCGCGCTCGCCGCCTCTGCGCTCTACGCTGCCTCGAAGTCGCGTGAGGCCGAGCGTGAGACCCCGCCGATCGGCCAGTTCCTCACCGTCGATGGGGTGAGGCTGCACTACGTTGAACGCGGTCGCGGCGAGCCGCTGGTGCTGATTCACGGCAACGGCATGATGATCCAGGATTTCCTGGTCAGCGGCATCGTCGACGATCTCGTCAAGCGTTACCGCGTCATCATCATCGACCGGCCCGGCTACGGCTACAGCGACCGCCCGCGCGGTCTCTGGACGCCGCGCGCCCACGCCACGCTGTTCCAGAAGGCGCTTCAGCAGCTCGGCGTGACGCAGGCCATCGTGCTTGGGCATTCCTGGGGTGCACTGGTCGCGGTCGCCCTCGCGCTTCAGGCTCCGCAGCTCGTCCGCAGCTTGGTCCTGGCCTCCGGATATTACTACCCAACGCTGCGCGCCGACGTCTTGCTCTCATCCCCGGTGGCGATCCCCGGCATCGGCGACCTAATGCGCCACACCGTGTCGCCCGTGGTTGGCCGGATCCTGCAACCCGCCTTGATCAAGGTCATGTTCGCGCCGGCTGCCGTACCAGAACGGTTCGACCGCCAGTTCCCGAAAGCCATGATGCTGCGGCCGGTGCAGCTACGAGCCTCGGCGGAGGACGCCGCGCTCATGACACCCGTGACTGTCGAGCTTCAGAGGCACTATCGCGACCTGAAGCTCCCGGTGGTCATCATCGTGGGCGGAGACGATCAGATTGCCGACGTCGACCGGCAGTCGAAGCGCCTGCACAGCGAGCTGCCCAAAAGTGACCTCATCATCGTGCCCGGGATGGGCCACATGATCCAGCACCTGGCACCGGCGGAGGTCATCTCCGCGATCGACCGCGCCTCTGAGCGGGTCCGCCACGCCGCCTGACGGGTAGAGTCCGCGGATCGTGACGTCGCGACTGTTCGATACCGGTGTCAGGGCGCGCCTGTTCCTCGACACCACCACGTCGGAGAACAGGCCGGGCGGGTTCACAGCTGGCTCATGACCGCCGTACCCCGCCCCAATGCTGATCTGCAACCTGAAGGATCAGCTTGTCGAGCGTGAGATCGGTAATCGCCTTTCGGAGCCGCGGGTTGTCGGTCTCCAGATCTTTCATCCGACGGATCTGAGCGGTCTTGAGGTTACTTACCCACGTCGCCAGCGCCAGTAAGTCACCTCGCTCATGCCGATCGCGCGGATCGCTACTGCCACGCTGTGGCCTCGGTCGACCAGCCCATCCGCCTGCAGCAGCTTCGCGACGATCTCTTCAGGCTTGGGCCGTTTCTTCGACATCGATCCGTCCTCCAGGCTCGGAAGCCATACCAAAGGGCGGACCGCTGCATTGGGAGACGATGATTTGACCAAATGCGGGGATTCCGTTGCGTCCGACGAGCGCAACCGCTCGAAGAGAGCGTTGCAGATCCGCCACATTCCACACAGCATATTTCCAGATTGCAATTCATCTAAGTCAAGACGGCGCCGCGATCATGATGTCCCTCAGTGCGGTACGCGAAAGATAAGAATCCATCTAAGATCCATTTTAGAAACACCCCCCCCGCAATAGGGGATTAAACCTTGATCCACATTGTGTCCCGCCAGTAACTCCGCATCTGACGACGATGAGATTTTCGGGACATTTCGGCTTTCGTGCGAAGCCGCGGAGTGGATGATGGGCAGGATTCTCCAGTGTCGTTTCCTCGGGCTTCTGCTGACTAGAGCGTTTTCGGTTTAATCTGGGTCGTATCCTGCCGCGGCGAAGAAGTTAGCGCACTCGTCTGGGGTGACAGTGTCGATGAGCTGTCCGATGGCCGACCATAGCCCTTCAACGGTGCGCTCGGCGGCCCTGCGCAGCA